>NZ_KB913037.1:807503-1159874 GCF_000384295.1 Amycolatopsis balhimycina FH 1894
TGTCCGCGTCCCGGGAGGACCCCCGATGAACAGGTTCGCCGGCGCCCTCGCCGGGCTCTGCCTCGCCGCGGCGGGCACCACCGCCGTCGTTGTCGTTGCCGCAAAGTCCGCCGCCGCCGCGCCGGCCTGCTCGGTCGCCTACCGCGTCAACCAGTGGCAGACCGGATACACGGCCGACATCACCGTGACCAACGGCGCCACCGCACTCTCCTCCTGGGCGCTCACCTGGCACTACCCCGGAACCCAGTCGGTCACCTCGGCCTGGAACGCCACCGTCCGCCAGACCGGGAACGCCGTCACGGCGGAGAGCCTTCCGTACAACGCCGCCTTGCCCGCCGGCGGCTCGGTTTCGTTCGGCCTCCAGGGCACCTACAGCGGGACGAACACCGAGCCCACGGACTTCGCGCTCAACGGCGTCTCGTGCGGCGACACCGCTCCCCCGACGACGACCACCCCGCCGACGACCGTGACGACCAGCCCGACCACGACGACGTCCGGGCCGCCGCCCGCCGGGTGCGCGAACGCCGCGATCTGCGACGACTTCGAGCAGCAGACCGGCGGCACCCCCGGCGGCCGCTGGACCGTCGGCGCGGCCAACTGCACGGGCACCGGCACGGTCGCCGTCGACAGCACCGTCGCGCACTCGGGCTCCCGCTCGGTCAAGGTCACCGGCCAGGGCGGCTACTGCAACCACGCCTTCCTCGGCACGAGCCTCGGCAGCGTCGGATCGGGCGCGTTCTACGGCCGGTTCTGGGTCCGCCACACCACCGCGCTGCCCACCGGGCACGTCGCCTTCATGGCCATGCGCGACACCGCCGACGCCGGCCGCGACCTGCGGGCCGGCGGGCAGAACCGGGCCCTGCAGTGGAACCGCGAGTCCGACGACGCGACGCTGCCCGCGCAGAGCCCGGCCGGCGTCGCCCAGAGCGTCCCGCTGCCGACGGGCACCTGGTCCTGCTTCGAGTTCCAGCTCGACGGCGCCGGGGGCAAGCTGCGGACGTGGCTCAACTCCACCGAAGTGCCCGGGCTCGTCGTCGACGGCGTCCCGACCCCCGACATCGACCAGCAGTGGCTCGGCCGGGCCTGGCACCCGGCCGTGACCGACCTCCGGCTCGGCTGGGAGAGCTACGCCGGCGACGCCGACACGCTGTGGTTCGACGACGTGGCCGTGGGCAGCACGCGGATCGGGTGCTGACCGGGGGGCCTACCGGCCGAGGATCCGGTCGATCTCGGCCAGCTCGTCGCCGGTGAATTCGAGGTTCGCCGTCGCCGCGACGGTGTTCTCGAGCTGCGCGACGCTGCTGGCCCCGATCAGCGCCGAGGTGACGCGGCCGCGACGCAGCACCCAGGCGATGGCGAGCTGGGCGAGCGTCTGCCCGCGCCGCTTCGCGACGTCGTTCAGCGCGCGGACGGTCGCGAGGGTCTCCTCGGTGAGCCGGTCGCTGGTGAGGAACGGGCTGGCGCCGGCCGCCCGCGAGTCGGCCGGGACACCGTCGAGGTAGCGGTCGGTCAGCAGGCCCTGGCTCAGCGGCGAGTACGCGATCGAGCCGACGCCGTGCTCGTCCAGCGTGTCGAGCAGGCCGTCCTCGACCCAGCGGTCCAGCATCGAGTACCGCGGCTGGTGGATCAGCAGCGGCGTGCCCAGCTCCTGGAGCGCGGCGAGCGCGGCCGTGGTCTGCTCCGGCGAGTAGTTGGAGATGCCCGCGTAGAGCGCTTTCCCGGAGCGGACGGCGGTGTCGAGCGCGCCCATCGTCTCCTCGATCGGAGTGTCCGGGTCCGGACGGTGCGAGTAGAAAACGTCGAAATAGTCCAGGCCGGTGCGCGCGAGGCTCTGGTCGAGGCTGGCGAGGAGGTTCTTGCGCGAGCCCCACTCGCCGTACGGGCCGTCCCACATCAGGTAGCCCGCCTTGGACGACACCAGGATCTCGTCGCGGTACGGGCGGAAGTCGGCGGCGAAGTGCCGCCCGAAGTTCGCCTCGGCCGCGCCGGGCGGCGGGCCGTAGTTGTTGGCCAGGTCGAAGTGCGTCACGCCCAGGTCGAACGCCCGGCGCAAGACGGCGCGCTGGACGTCGAGGGGCTTGTCGTCCCCGAAGTTGTGCCACAGGCCGAGCGACACGGCGGGCAGCTTCAGCCCGCTGCGCCCGGCCCGCCGGTAGGGCATGCCCGCGTACCGGTCTTCGGCCGCGACGAAAGGCGACATGGTTCTCCTTGTCCGGAAGGGTCCTCGGAAGTCTAGCGACGCGGCAGGAGCGCGCCGGCGAACGACGCCGCGGGCGGCAGGCCGGGCAGCAGCGTCGCCTGGTAGGCGTGGTAGATGTCCGGTTTGCCGGCCCACACCGTCGCCGCGGGCCGGTTCTCCGGGTCGAGCTCGTGGTGCCACGACCCGAGCTCGCGGTCCACGAAGCGGTCTTCGGCGTGCTCGCACCACTCCCGGAACCGCTCGAGGTACGCCGGGTCGCCGGTTTCCTGGTGCAGCGTCCACGCGGCGGCCATCGCCTCCGTCACCACCCAGTGCAGGCGGTTGCGCACCACCGGCGTCCCGGCGAAGTCGGTGGTGTAGACGAACCCCGCCCGGCCGTCGACGGCCCAGCCGGTCCGGACCGCCGTCTCGAACAGCGCGACGGCGTCGGGTAACAGCCACGGCGGCGCCTCGTCGCCGAGGGCGCGCGTGAGGTGCACGGCCAGCCGCGCCCACTCGAAGAGGTGCCCGACGGTCGCGCCGAACGGGCGGAACGGGTCGGCGGGCCGGCCCCGGTTGAACTCCGGCCGCACCCGCCAGTCCGGGTCGTAGTGTTCCGGGAGCAGCCAGCCGTGCGCGCGGGCTTCGCCGTGCACGAGGTGGTCCACAATGGACAAGGCGCGCGTCGCCCACACCCGGTCGCCGGTGACGTCGGCGGCGGCCAGGAACGCCTCGACCGTGTGCATGTTGGCGTTGGCCCCGCGGTAGTCCTCCAGGCGCGTCCAGCGGCGGTCCCAGACGTCGGCGACGAGCCCCGGCCCCGGTTCCCAGAACCGGCGTTCGACGACTTCGAGTGCCTCGGCCAGCAGCGGTTCGGCCCCGGCGGCACCGGCGGCGGCCGCGCTCGCGGCCGCCAGGACGACGAAGGCGTGCTCGTAGGCCCGCTTTTCGGCCAGGGCCGCCGAGGCGTACCAGCCGCCGTGCTCCGGGTCGCGCAGCAGCCCGGTCAGCGCGGCGACGCCGTGCGCCACCCGCTCCCCCGCGGCCGGCTCGCCCCGCAGCGCCGCCAGCGCGAAGACGTGCGTCATCCGGCAGGTGATCCACGTCTCGACGGGACGGTCGAGCACCGGCCGCCCGGCGTCGTCGAGCCACGCGAACCCGCCGCCGGGGTGCGCCGCGCGGGCGGCGAATCCGAGCAACCGGGCGGGTTCGGCGCGCACCCAGGCGGGCACCGAAGACGGACTGTCCACTCTCTGCCTTTCTCCACGGGGCCGGTCCGGATGATCGACGGCCTCCGCCAAGGTAGGCCAAGGCGGCCGCCCCGGTCACCGCGGGATGTTCCGGAAGTGACCGCCGCCGCGTATCCTCGTCGTGAGAGCGCTCCCAGTCTTCGACGCACGCTACCCAATGAAGGGACAGACGTGACCAGGAGACGAAGTACGATCCTCGCCGCCGTCACCGTGCTGCTGGCGAGCCTGACCGCCATTCTGCTGAACACCGGCACGGCCGAGGCGCACGGCGCCATGATGAAACCGGGCAGCCGGACCTTCCTGTGCTGGCAGGACGGGCTCAGTTCGACCGGCGAGATCAAGCCCGTCAACCCGGCCTGCGCGGCCGCGGTCGGCGTCAGCGGCGCCAACTCGCTGTACAACTGGTTCGCCGTGCTGCGGTCCGACGGCGCCGGGCGCACGCGGGGGTTCATCCCCGACGGGAAGCTGTGCTCCGGCGGGAACCCGAACTACGCGGGCTTCGACGGCGTCGGCGCGTGGCCGCTGACCCACCTCACCTCCGGCGCCCAGTTCGACTTCTCGTACAACGCGTGGGCCGCGCACCCGGGCTGGTTCTACACGTACGTGACCAAGGACGGCTGGGACCCGGCCAAGCCGCTGACCTGGGACTCGCTGGAGGATCAACCGTTCCTGACGGTGGACCACCCGCCGGTGACCGGCCAGGTGGGCACGGTGGACGGCCAGTACAAGTGGACCGGCGCGCTGCCGTCGAACAAGACCGGCCGGCACATCATCTACTCGGTGTGGAAGCGTTCCGACAGCGCCGAGACGTTCTACGGCTGCTCGGACGTCACCTTCGACGGCGGCCACGGCGAAGTCACCGGCGTGAAGGACCCGGGCTCCCCGCCCACGTCGACCACGCCGACGACCACCACCGGCACCCCGCCGCCGGGTTCGTGCATGGCGATGTACGAGATCACCAACGCCTGGAACGGTGGCTACGAGGCCAAGGTGACGGTGATGAACCACGGCACCACGCCGTACTCGAGCTGGCAGGTGGGCTGGACACTGCCCGCGGGCCAGACGATCGGCAGCGTCTGGAACGGCACGCTGAGCCAGTCCGGCTCGGCGGTCACGGTCCGCAACGCCAGCTGGAACGGCCAAGTGGCCGCGGACGGCCAGACCACCTTCGGGATGGTCGTCAACACCACGGGAGGCAGCGCCGCGCCGTCGCCGACGTGCCAGGGCACCTGACCATCTCTTGTGGACAGCTCGTGAAGGCCACCTTCAGGAACTCTATGTTCCTCAAGGTGGCCTTCACGAATGTGCGGGGCCGGTGCTGCCGCGGGTGATCAGCCTCGGCCGGGACGCGCCCACGTCGCCGGTGGCTTCCCCGGCCAGCACGTCGTGCAGCACCGAAGCCGCGAGCGAGCCGAGTTCGCCGAGGGGGCGCCGGATCGCGGTGAGCGCCGGGCGGACCAGCCGGCAGAGCGGGGTGTCGTCCCACGAGACCACCGAGAGGTCCCGCGGCACCGCGAGGCCGAGTTCGCGCGCGGCGGCGAGCGCGGCCACGGCGAGGCCGTCGGTGTCGCACACCAGCGCGGTGGGCCGGGGGCGCCCGGCCAGTACCCGGCGGACCGCGTCGGCCGAGGGCTCCGGGTGGGCCGGACCGGCGGGGAACGCCCGCTGCCGCGCCGCCGGGTCCGCGAACACCGCCGCGCCCGCGACGCGGACCACGCGCCGGTGCCCCAGTGCGGCCAGGTACTGCAGCACCTCGGCGGCCCCGGTCGCGTCGTCCACCCGCACCGACGGGACGCCCGGCACCCCGCCCTGGCCGCCGAGCACCACCGCGGGCAGGCCGATCCGCACCAGCTCGGCCGCGCACCCCGGCTCGGTGAGCAGCACGCCGTCGACCTTCCGTTCCGCCCGCCAGCGGCGGTAGACCGCCAGTGCGGCGTCGCGGCCGGCGGCGACCTGGATCAGCAGCTCGTCGGGGAACCCGTCGAGCAGGGCCGGGACCACCACCTCGAACGGCCGGTCGAGCACCAGGCCGATCGCCCCGGTCCGGCCGCCGGACAGCGCCCGCGCGGTGCTGCTCGGCGCCCACCCGAGCTCCCTGGCGATCTCGGTGATCCGCTGCCGGGTCGCCTCCGAAACGCCGGGGCGGCCGTTGAGGGCGTAGGAGACCGCGCCCTTGGAGACGCCGGCCTCCTTCGCGATGTCGGTGATCGTCGGACGCTTCATCGCACCCCTTCCTCGCACCACGTGCCGCGCCAAACCGGCACCGGCCAGCGGTCCGTGTTCACCCGGACACCCGCTGTCGCACGGCTTGACACTCGCCGCACCCGGAAACGAGACTCGATCCGGGAGCGCTCCCAGCCAACGAGGGACGGGAGCCGGTCTCCCCCGGGGAGTGCGCGCGCATGAGGAAGATCCGAAGACGGCTGGCCTTCGCCGTCGCCGTCGTCCTGCTGGTCCTGACCGGAGGGTGCGGCCCGCGCGCGCAGGAGCACATCACGCTCACCGTGGCGACGTTCGGCGAGTTCGGCTACGAAGACCTCATCCCCGGGTACGAGTTCACCCACCCCGGGCTCACCATCCGCCAGGTCCGCACCGAGCAGGGCGGGCCGTACCACCAGGACCTGCTGAAGAAGCTGCAGAACGGCCAGGACCTCGCCGACGTCCAGGCCGTCGAAGAGGGCCACCTCGCCGACGTGCTCGCGCAGTCGGCGAAGTTCGCCGACCTGGCCAAGATCGGGCCGTCCGACGTCAAGCCCGGCCGGTGGCTGGAGTGGAAGTACGAAGCGGGCCGCAGCAAGGACGGCAAGCTCGTCGGCTACGGCACGGACATCGGCCCGCTGGCCATGTGCTACCGCAAGGACTTCCTCGAAGCGGCCCAGCTGCCCACCGATCCCGGCTCCGTGAAGACGATGTTCGCGACCTGGGACAGCTACTTCAAGGCGGGCGAAAAGTACGTCAAGCGCTCGCACGGGAAACCGTGGTTCGACTCGGCGGCGCAGATCTTCAACGCCAAGGTGAACCAGCTCCCGGTCGGGTACCTCAACCGCGACGATCACTCGACGCTCGAAACGAACACCGCGTTGAAGGACGCCTGGGACCAGGTCTCCACCGCGGTGAAGCAGGGGCAGTCGGCCGGGCTCACCGCGTTCGAGGACGACGGCAACAACGGACTGCGCCTCGGCGGGTTCGCGACGAAGGTCTGCCCGGCGTGGATGCTCGGCATCATCGAGCAGCAGGCCGGGATCGCCAACGCCGGCAAGTGGGCGATCACCGACGCCTTCCCGGACGGCGGCGGCAACTGGGGCGGCTCCTACCTCACCGTGCCGGCCGCGAGCCCGCACCAGAAGGAGGCCGCCACGCTCGCCGCCTGGCTGACCGCGCCGGAGCAGCAGCTGCACGCGTTCCGGGTGAGCGGGAACTTCCCCAGCCAGGTCGAGGCGTTCACCTCCCCCGACCTGCTCAGCGAGATGAACAGCTACTTCGGGGGCGCGCTGAGCGGGCAGGTCTTCGTCGCCCAGGCCCGCAAGGTCGGGAAACCGCAGTACAAGGGCCCGGGCGACGGCAAGATCCAGGAGGCGGTGATCGCGCCCGCGCTCAAGTCGGTCGAGCAGGGCGCCGACCCGGCCGCCGCCTGGCAGCAGGTGCTGGCCGGGGTGCACCGGCTCGTCCCCTGACCGGGTATTCCCTGGCCGGAGTCCCGGGCGCACGGGCGCTCGGCGGTACGGGCGATCGCTTCGCCGGAGAACAAGGGTTCGCACGCGTTCCACACCCGGATGGGGTTCGTCACCGAACCAGGGCCGATGGAGTTCGAGGGGTTCCGCACGGAGCTCGGCCGGTACACCGAAGACGTGCGCGGCGAGGTTCGGCCCGAAGGTCCGGCAGGACCTCGGGCCGAACCCCGCTGTCCCGCTCGGCCGGTCAGGCGGCCGAGCGGGACACGGCGAGCGGATCTGGCGGGACAGACCGCTGCCGATGCTGCGGTTGCCATGTGGAGCCCGGGCCGGACGGCGGTTGCGCAGCACCGCCCGGCCCGGGGTGTCGGATCACTGCACCGGCGGGTAGGCGTTCTGGACCAGCTGCTCGAACTGGGCCTCGAACCACTTGCCGGACAGCGGGGCGTTCGGCAGGGCGCCGGTCAGGTTGCCGCCGTTGGCCTGCTGCGTGCCGTGGAAGGTCGGGTCGCACATCGGGTCGGCGCCCTTGCCTTCGTCGTTCGGGATCTGCTGGCTCGCGCCGTCGGACTCACCCGGCGGCTTGATCCAGACGTAGGCGTCGAAGTGCGCCGCCGGCGAAGCCGTCGGCCGGATGCCCAGGCCCGCACCGCTCTGGTTGCACCAGTTGCCGCGGTGCAGCCGCCGGTCGATCCGGCCCGAGTTCACGTAGGCGTCCACAGTGGACCCCGACGCCCCGGTGGGCCGGGCCGAGCCGCCCCAGCCGTTGCGGGAGGTGTCGACCAGCATGCCGATGCCGCTCGGCAGACCCGCCGCGACGAACGCGTTGTACATCGCGGTGGCGTAGGGAACCTCGGCGAAGTACGGGTTCCACTGGTAGAACGTCGCCGACTTCAGCTGCTGCCCGCCGACGTTCAGGTTCGGGTCGGGCAGGTTCGGTTCGGTCAGCGGCGTGTAGTTGGCCGTGGCGCTGATGAAGCCGTCGACGCTGTTCACCCCGGCCGTGGTGCCCTGCAGCATCTGCTTGACCAGGTTCACGAACGGGCCGAAGTTGCTGTCCCAGCCCAGCCACGCCGAGTGCGCGATGTCCAGGTAGTTGTAGACGTTGGAGATCGCGTGCAGCTTGTTCAGCGCGTACTGGATGCCCTGCGTGTACGCCCCGCTGGACTGCGCCTCCGCACACGTCGCCATCGACGTGTTCGTGACCAGGTTCGGCAGCGAGTCCGGTTCGACGATCGCCACGATGCGCAGTGGCGCGTACTTCGGGTCGGCCATGATCGAAGCGATCGGGTCGATGTACTCGCTCTTGTACCGGGCCAGGCCGTTCTGGGCGACCTTCAGCTCACCGTTGGACGCCAGCGCCGCGCAGTCGCGGTTGGGCAGGTCGTAGACGACGACCTGGATGGTCACCGGCGTGCCGCCGCTCACCTGGGCCAGCGCGGCATCGAGGTGCCCGCGCAGGCCCCGCGAGTCCGCCGTGCCGGTGATCGCCGCGATCCGGTCGATCCAGACCGCGGTCGAGGTATTGGCCACCTTGGCCATCTGGGCACCGAGCGTGCCGCCCTTGGCCGCGGCCGCCGCGGACACCTCGCCCGACCAGTCCGGGTTCACGTACCCCTTGGCGCCCGCGTACGGGTTTTCCACGTGCGTCCCCGGTTGCGTCGGGGTGGTGGGCCCGGTCGGAGTCGTGGAGGTCGTGGGGCTGATCGACGTCGTCACGGTGGTCGGCGACGTCGGCGTCGTGGTCGGGTTGCCCGGAGTGCCGTCGCAGTGGGCGCCGTTGAGCGAGAACGACGTCGGGATGTCGTTCGTGCCCGAGTACGAGCCGTTGAACCCGAAGTTCGCCGTCGCGTTCGAGCCGAGCGTCCCTCCCCACGACGGGTTCTTCGCGCTCACGTGCTTGGCGCTCTGGCTGAACGTGGCACTCCAGCCCTGCTGGACCTGCTGGTTGCCGCCGAAGTCCCATTCGACGTTCCAGGACGAGACGCTGTCACCGAGGTTGGTCACCGCGATGTTCGCGGTGAACCCGGTGTCCCACTGGTTGACCGTGTAGGTCACCTTGCAGCCGGTCGCGGCCCCGGCGGGACTGCCGCCGGCCACGAGGAGCCCCGAGACGACCGCCGCGGCCGTCACCGAGGAGGCCACGGCGAGCCGGGCCTTCCTCTTCGGGGACCAGAATTCACTCTTCATTGAGTGTGCTCCTTAGTCTTTCGGGTGGTGGGGTCTTTTCGGTGGGTGGGTCAGGTGGTGCAGGCGGTCGCCCCGACGGCGAACCCGCTGGGCGTGCCGGTCGACGGCCCGGTCGCCTGGATGCCGATCGACACCGAAGCGCCGCCGGCCAGGTCGGGCGCCCAGGTGGGAGCCTTGGCCGTCGCCTGCTGGCCGGTCTGCGAGACCGTCGCGTTCCAGCCGCCGGTGATCTGCGTGCCGGCGGGCACGGTCCAGCCGAGCGCCCAGTTCTTCAGCGCCGAACTGCCCGGGTTCTTCAGGGTCACCGTGGCGATGAACCCGCCTTGCCAGGTGTTGTCGACGTGGTAGGAGACCGCGCAGCTCACCGGGGGCGGCGGGTCGCCGGGGCCGCCGCCCGATCCTGCCGGCGGGATCAGGTACGGCTGGAGGATCGCCTGCTTGGCCTGGTTGACCGTGGTCCAGTCGTCGTTGAGGATGCCGCCGGTGTCCCCGGAGTTCGGGTTCCACGACCAGTACGTGAAGCTCATGCCGGCCGGGCCGGTGCCGGTGTAGCGCATCAGTTCCTGCAGCCACGTCTTGTCGCGCGGGTCGGCGAGCGTCGTGCCGAACTCGCCGAGCAGCACCGGCGCGATGTTCTGCTTCTGCAGGTAACCGAAGAAGTGGTCCCACAGCGCGGGCATGTTCGCCGGGAACGCGGGGTCGGAGAACCACTTCTGGGCGAACACCGACGTCGCGTACTCGTGCGCCGAGTACACCAGCTTGTCCGGTTTGGACAGTCGCACCGGGAACTGCCTGGCCCCGGAGAGGTTGCCGCCCCACCAGCCGCACTGCGGGTCGCCGGTGCCGCTGACGCAGTCGACGCCCTCGACCACGACCAGCCAGTCCGGGTTCGCCGCGAGCACGGCGTTGCCGGCCCGTTCGGCGGCGAGCCGCCAGTCGGTCGCGGTGTCGCCACAGCCCCAGCAGGCCCCGCCGCCACCCTGGATCGAGTGCGGTTCGTTGTGCAGGTCCGCGCCGATCACCGTGGCGTTGCCCTTGTAGTGCTGGGCCAGCATCGTCCAGTCGGAGATCCAGCGGCTCTCCGGGTACGCGCCGGTGTACCAGAGCGGGGACTGCGCGCCGGAGTCCGGCCGGTGCCGGTCCAGGAGCACGCGCATGCCCTTGGTACCGGCGTAGCCGACGATCTTGTCCAGCACCTGCAGCCCGGACAGGCCCTGCAGGTCCGGGTTCTGCACGGCGTCGATGCTGACCGGTTTGGACCCGGGGTCGAACAGCTGGTTCGAGTACGGCAGCCGCAGCGTGTTGTACCCGAGCCCGGCCATCTGGTCGAGCATGTCCTTGTAGTTGCGGCTCCACAGGCCGTGCGGCGAGTAGTTGCCGGTTTCCGCGCCGAACCAGTTGATCCCGGTCATCCGGACCGGCGCGCCGGTCGCGTCGACCAGCTGGGAGCCGGCGGCGTGCCAGAACCCGGTGCCGGTGCCGGCCGCCGCGGTGATCTCCGGGGCCGCGGCGGCCGGGGACGCCGTGAGAACGGCGCCCCCGGTCAGTGCGGCGACCACCAGTGCGAGCAGTCGCTTCATCGAGTGCCTCTCAACCGAACAGGGCGACGTGCGCGGCGAACGCCGTGGCGATCTCCGACTGCGCCCAGAACCGGTGGTAGGTGAACGTCGGCGCGGCGCCGCCGTCCAGGTAGGACTGGACCTTCGGCCACTGCGGGTCGTTCTTGTAGAACGAGCGGATCGACAGGAACGTGGAGTTCGCGTTGATCGGGTCGCCGTTCGGCATCGTGCCCGTCCAGCCCGGCGGGACGTACAGTCCCTGGTCCGTGGTGGCGTTGTAGGTGTCGTCGAACCGGTTGTAGTCGGTCCGGGTCTCCGGCACCGCGATGCCCTTGCTGTCGGTGTTCGCCGACAGCGCGTTCAGCAGCTGCTCCCCGACCGTCTTCGCCTGGGCGTTGCTCGACCCCGACGCGTAGTAGAGCAGCGTCTTGGCCAGCGAAGCCGCGACTCCGACGTCCTGGCTGTAGTTCTTCACCGCGACGTGCAGGCTGGTGTTCGCACCCGGGCTGGTGGCGTTCCAGGTGTCCGGCGCGCCGCTCCAGGTCAGGTCGGACGGGATCTGGAAGCTCCCGCCCGCGCCGACCGTGGTGTTCGCGATCGCCCAGGGCACCCACTTGTCGAGGATCTTCTTCGCCCGGGCGTCGTTGGTCGCCTGGTAGTACTCGGCGATCCGCTCCATGCCCCAGGTCTGGAAGCCGAACCACTGGTTGCTCGGCGGGTCGTGCCAGACCGGCTGGTAGTCGTAGAACATCCCGTAGAACGTCGGCGTGCCTGCCGGCGGGGTCCCGTACTGGCCCTCCCAGCTGTTGGTCGCGCCGCCGGCGAGACCGCCCTCGGAGGACTGCAGCCACTGCAGGAACTCCATCTGACGGCTGAGGCTGGTCGCCCAGTCCTGCGCGCCGGTGGCCGAGGTGACCTTCAGGCCCGCGTCGGCCGACAACGCGTACGCCGCGAGGGGGTTCTGGTAGCCCTGGTGCGCCGCGCCGTCGCCGATCCGCCACGCCCAGGAGCTGGACGAGTCCATCGAACCGCCCCAGGCGTAGTACCACGAGATCAGGTAGTGCTCGCTGTCCTTGCCGGTCCCGGCCGGGCAGCTCGACGGGCTGACGCAGTTGCCGATCTTCTTGAAGTACTTGTCGAACAGCGAGTACCGGAGGTAGTCGCCCATCTTCGACGCCTTCTTGACGACGGCGGCGACGTCGGCGCTCTTGTTCTGCGCCGCGGCCCACTTCTCGGCCTGGAAGGCCACCTGCACCGCGCGGGCGTCCGCGTCCGGAGCGTCGGTGTACTTCCACTGCTTGGCGTAGGAGGTGTCACCGGTGAACAGGTCCAGGTACCCGTTCTTGCCACCGAACTTCAGCAGGTCGCAGCTGGGCTGCGTGACCGTCTCCCAGACCGACTCCTGCGAGCCGCGCTGGAAGGTGTTGATGAACGCCGGTGCGGTGTTCGTGCCGTCTTCGCAGTGGCCGAACTTGTAGATGTTGTCGACGTCCAGCAGCCAGTGCATGCCGTAGACGTCCGCCGACCCGTAGGCCGCCTTCAGCTCGGCTGCGATCGGGTCGCTGCCGACCGACACGCCGCTCTGCAGCTGCGACGGGTACGACTTCGGGCTCGGGTACTCGGCCGCGTACGTCGCCGGCTTGCTCGCGTTGTACCCGCTGTTGCTCGGCTGGTCCGCCGCCGACGGGATCGCGTACGTCTCGATCGACGTCCACGCCTGGTTGAACGGGGCCCAGTCACCGGTGATCCGGCCGTAGGACGCTTCGAGCCAGAGGTAGTAGCTGAACGCCTCCGACGTCGTCTCGTGGCCGTGGTCCGGTGCCTCGACGATCAGCGTCTCGATCGAGTGGTAGGGCACCAGGATGTTCCCGAACTTACGGAAGTAGCCGTTGTTCGGGTCCTTGATCTTGTTGTACTGCGTCAGGAACGCGAGCTGGTAGTCCGAAGTGGACGACGAGATCTCGTTCACCGTGACCGCGGCCGCGGTGTAGCCGGAGCTGCTCGCGGTGAAGGTCGCGCTGCCCAGCGCTCCGCCGTTGTCGGCGCTGGTGACCGTGACGTTCTGCGGCACGTTCCAGTTCGCCGTCGTGAACGTCAGGCTCGCCGGGCTCGCCGTGAGGTCCGTGCTCCCGCCCGTCCGCGCGACGGCGACCGTGACCGGGGCCGTCGGGGCGCCGGCGAGGGAGACGGCGAACGTCGTCGTGCCGCCCTGCTTGACCTGCGCGGTCGCCGGGCTCGCCACGATCGTCGGCCCCGACAGGACCTTCACGCTGACCGGGCTGGACGTCGTGCTCGCGCCCTTGTTGTCGTACGCCTTCGCCGTGATCGAGTAGGTCCCGGCCGGGACGTTGCCCCAGCTGCCCTCGAACGGCGCCGCCGTGTCGGTGGCCAGCAGCGTGTCACCGGCGTAGAACTCGACCTTGCTCACCGTGCCGTCGCTGTCGGCGGCCGTGGCGGCTAGAGGGATCGTCGCCGGGGCGTAGTAGGTGCCGGTCGAGGACGGCGCGGTCAGGCTGACCGTCGGCGCCTTGTTCGCGCCGGTGCACGACGTGCCGTTCACCGAGAAGTCGGTCGGCGGCCGGTTGGCCGAGCCCTTCGAGCCGTTGAACCCGAACGACGTGCTCGCCCCGGTGTCGAGGTGGCCGTTGTAGGACATGTTCGTCGCGGTGACCGCGGCGCCGGACTGGGCGAACGTGGCGCTCCAGCCCTGCTGGACCTTCTGGCCGTCCAGGAACGTCCAGCCGACCTTCCAGCTGTCGAACGGGGCTCCGTCGTTGCGCAGCGAGACGTTGGCGGTGAACCCGGTGTCCCAGTCGTTGGAGGTGTAGGTGACGGAACAGGCGATGTCGGCGCCGAGCGCCGGAGGTGGGGCGACCACCGCGCCCGTGACCGCCAGCACGGCCGAGGCCAGTGCCAGCGCACGCGCGCGCTTTCGGGGAGAGGAACGCATGGCTGCGGAACTCCTTTGTCCGTAGGGAGCCAGCGATCTGGGAGCGCTTCCAGACGCAGACGGTAGCCAGCTGGAAACCTGGATGTAAAGAATCGAGTCAGAAGGACACCGCGGTCCCGGACGTCACATCTGCGCGTCCGGCGAACAGCGGCCCACTGAACACTCCTGAACGGCCCGCACCGATAGGCGGAAGTTCACTCGTTCAGCCCAACGGACCAGTCACGGTGAGTCCGCAGGAAACGCTGTTTAGGACCGAAGGGGTGCATCTGGACAAGACCGCTCCCACCCATCGAGGCATGGACGCCGTGTCGACTCCCCCATCACGCGTGTCGACCCCCGAATCACGCGTGCCGGCCCCCGAATCACGCGAACCGCCCTCCGGGTACGCGCGCCAAAGGCCGACACGCGTGATCAGGAGGCCGACACGCGTGATCGGAGGGACGACACGGTTCAGCTCGAAGCGCGGACCGCCAGGGAGACCGGGAGGACCTGCTGCCGTGGCTTCAGGTTCTGGTCGGCGAGCAGCTGCATGAGGGTCTCGACCATCGCGTGGACCTGCTCGCGGGGGTCCTGGTGCACCGACGTCAGGGGCGGGTCCATGGCCGGGGCGAGGGTCGCGTTGTCGTCGAAGCTGACGACCGCGACGTCGTCCGGGATGCGGCGGCCCGCCGCGTCGAGGGTGCGCAGCGCCCCCACCGCCATCATGTCGCTGGCCACGAACACGGCGTCGAGGTCCACGTGCCTGGCCAGCAGCGCGGACATCGCGTTCGCTCCGCCGGACAGCGTGAAGTCGGCCTCTTCGACCAGGTCGGCGGGGTCGAGCCCGGCGTCGAGGAGGGTCTTGCGCCAGCCGGCGAGCCGGTCGATCGGGGCGCTCTGGTCCTGCGGACCGGCGATGGTGGCGATCCGCCGCCGCCCGGTGGCGACCAGGTGCTGGACTGCCAGCCGGGCGCCGCCCTCGTTGTCGAAGTCGACGACGTGCACGCCGCGCCGGATGCCGGCCGCCTGTCCGCCGAACACGATCGGGATCCGGAGCAGCCGCAGCGCCTTGGGCAGCGGGTCGGCGCGGTGCGGCGCGAACACCAGCGCGCCGTCGACGTGCCCGCCCTCGAGGAACCGGACCGTCTTGCCCAGGTCTTCGCGCGTGTCGCTGAAGATCAGCACCATCTGGCGGCCGACGTCGGCGAGCTCCCGGTAGCCGGCCCGCATGACGGCGGTGCGGTACGGGTCGTCGAGCAGCCGGGCCTCCGGCTCGGACAGCACCACCGCGACCGCCCCGGTGCGGCGCGTGACCAGCGACCGGGCCGCCTGGTTCGGGGAATAGCCCAGGTCACGGGCCGCGGCGAGGACCTTCTCGCGCGCCGCCGCGCTGACGTACGCGTCGTCGTTCAACGCGCGTGACGCCGTCGACCGCGACACCCCGGCGAACGCCGCGACGTCCTCCAGTGTCGGCCGTTCGTCATCCCCTGCTCGAGGCCCCACGGTACCGCCCTCGCTCACCACAACCACCCGGACGTCGACAGCTTAACGGTCACGCAGGGCAATGTCCGGGAGCGCTCCTCGCAGGAAACGCTCCGGTTACGACCTCTTGACACCAGTGGAGGGCCCCAGCAGACTCGGCGACACCTGGGAGCGCTCCCAGATCGGCTCCCAGCAGTGAGAGCGCTCATTCCCGTCAACAAGGTGGTTGGACACGTGAGAATGTTCCGGAACGGCCTGGTCCTGGCACTGGGCATCACGATGACGGCGCTCGGCGCCTCGGCCTGCAGCGGAGGCGGTGAACAGACCCCACCGGCGGCGGCGAACCCGAACGAGCACGTCGACCTGACCCTGGCAACGTTCACCGAGTTCGGCTACGAGGCCCTCATCCCGGAGTACGAGCGGCTGCACCCCAACATCAAGATCACCCACCGCAAGACCGGCGAAGGTGGCCCCTACCACCAGGACCTCATCACCAAGCTGGCCGCCGGCTCGGGTCTCGCCGACGTCACCGCGGTCGAAGAGGGCCACCTGTCCGACGTCCTGGACAAGGGCTCGAAGTTCAACGACCTGAGCAAGATCGGGCCGGCCGACGTCACCCCCGACCGCTGGCTCGGCTGGAAGTACGACGCCGCCAAGACCAAGGACGGCAAGGTCATCGGCTACGGCACCGACATCGGGCCGCTGGCGATGTGCTACCGCAAGGACCTGTTCGCCGCGGCCAAGCTGCCGACGGACCCCGAAGCCGTGAAGCCGCTCTTCGCCACCTGGGACAGCTACTTCGCGGCCGGCGCCGACTACGTGAAGAACACCGGCGGCAAGGCGTGGTTCGACTCGGCCTCGCAGAACTTCAACGCCATGGTCAACCAGCTCCCGCAGGGCTACATCGGCACCGACGACAAGCTCGCCGTCGAGAACAACCAGGGCATCAAGGATGCCTGGACCAAGGTCACCGACGCGGTCGCCAAGGGCGAGTCGGCCAAGCTCACCGCGTTCAGCCCCGAATGGAACTCCGCCTTCAAGCAGAGCGCGTTCGCCACGAAGGTGTGCCCGTCGTGGATGCTCGGCGTCATCAAGGAGCACGCCGGCCCGGAAAACGCCGGCAAGTGGGCGGTCACCGCGGCGTTCCCCGGCGGCGGCGGCAACTGGGGCGGCTCGTACCTGACCGTGCCGACGCAGTCGAAGCACCCGAAGGAAGCGGCCGAACTGGCTGCCTGGCTGACCGCGCCCGAGCAGCAGGTCAAGGCGTTCCAGGCCAAGGGCAACTTCCCGAGCCAGGTCAAGGCGCTCACGGACCCGGCGCTGCTGAGCTACACCAACCCCTACTTCGGCGACACGAAGATCGGCGAACTGTTCGCCGAGCAGGCCAAGAAGGTCCAGAAGCCGCAGTACAAGGGCCCGGGCGACGGCCAGATCCAGGAGAACGCGTCCAGCCCGGCTCTGCAGGCGGTCGAACAGGGCAAGAAGTCGCCGGCGGACGCCTGGAACCAGATGGTCGACGCCGCGAAGAAGATCACGCGCTGAGCAGATGACCGTCATCGACAAGATCGCGCCGGAAGGGAGTAAGGCCGGGGAGCGAGTGTCTCCCCGGCCCACCTTCCGTCACCGGTTGAGCCGGTGGGACGTCAAGGTATCGCCGTACCTCTACGTCGCACCGTTCTTCATCGTCTTCGGGATCGTCGGGCTCTTCCCACTGCTGTACACCGCGTACGTCTCGCTGTTCAAGTGGAAGGCCGGGGACGAACACCCCGACTTCATCGGCCTCGACAACTACAAGGAGCTGTTCTCCGACAGCCAGTTCTGGAACGCGCTGACCAACACGATCAGCATCTTCCTGCTCTCCAGCGTCCCGCAGCTCATCATCGCGATGATGCTGGCGGCGCTGCTCGGTGCCCGGCTGCGCGGAGCGACGGGCTGGCGGGTCGGCATCCTGCTGCCCTACGCGGCCAGCCTCGTCTCGATCGGGATCATCTTCGCGAACCTGTTCGGCCCCAAGTACGGGCTGATCAACGGCGTGCTGCAGACGATCGGGCTGGACCCGGTCGACTGGCAGGCCGACCGGTTCGGCAGCCACGTCGCGATCGCGATCATGGTGAACTGGCGCTGGACCGGGTACAACGCCCTGATCGTGCTGGCGGCGATGCAGGCGATCCCGAAGGAACTGCACGAGGCGGCGCTGATCGACGGCGCGGGCATGTGGCGCCGGTTCTTCAACGTCACGCTGCCCCTGCTGAAACCCACGCTCGTCTTCGTCACCATCACCTCGACGATCGGCGGCCTGCAGATCTTCACCGAGCCCAAGCTGTTCGACGCCATGCCGGGGTCGAACAACGGCGGCTCCAGCAACCAGTTCCAGACGGTGACGCTGTACCTCTACCAGTCGGCGTTCGAGAACTACAGCCTCGGTTACGCCTCGGCGATCGCCTGGGTGCTGTTCGTGATCATCGTGCTCATCGCGCTGGTGAACTTCTTCCTCACCGGCAGGCTGACCCGCACCCCGGCGGTGAAGGTGAAGGAGAAATGACCGCACTCCACGGTGACGTTCACGCGGGGCTGCGCAAGCGCGTCGCCACGCTCGGCAAGCCGCGCAAGGCGACCTACATCGTGCTGGCGATCTTCGTGCTCGGCTCGCTGTTCCCGTTCTACTGGTCGTTCCTGGTGGCCAGCCGCGACAACGGGATGCTCACCGAGCGCATCCCGCCGTTCCTGCCCGGCGGGAACTTCTTCGCCAACGCCGCCCGGGTCTTCGACACCGTGCCGTTCTGGAAGGCGCTCGCCAACAGCGTCATCGTGTCCGGCACGGTCACCCTGACCACGGTGCTGTTCTCGTCGCTGGCCGGGTTCGCCTTCGCCAAGCTGCGGTTCCGCGGGCGGAACGGGCTGTTCGTGTTCATCGTCGTCACGCTCGCCGTGCCGACCCAGCTCGGCATCATCCCGTTGTTCATCGCGATGTCGGAACTGGGCTGGGCCGGTCACCTCGAGTCGGTGATCGTGCCCAACCTGGTCACCGCCTTCGGCGTGTTCTGGATGCGTCAGTACACAGTGGACGCTCTGCCGTACGAGCTGATCGAGGCCGCGCGCGTCGACGGCTGCAGCATGATCCGGATCTTCTGGAACGTCTGCCTGCCCGCGGTGCGCCCGGCCGCGGCGATCCTCGCGATGTTCACGTTCATGATGTCGTGGAACGACTTCCTGTGGCCGCTCGTCGTGCTGGACGCCGGCAACCCCACCGTCCAGGTGGCCCTGGAAAAGCTGCAGAGCGGCTACTACGTCGACTATTCGCTCGTCCTGGCCGGCACGACCCTGGCCACCATCCCCATCCTCATCGTCTTCGTCCTCCTCGGCCGCCAGATCGTGGCCGGGATCATGCAAGGTGCCGTGAAAGGGTGACCATGTCCGTACATCCCGACAGCGTTCGGGCGGAGACCGCGTTGATGTTCCCGCCTGGCTTCGTCTGGGGCGCCGCCACCGCGGCGTTCCAGGTCGAAGGAGCCACCACGGCCGACGGGCGCACCGACTCGGTCTGGGACGTCTTCGCCCGCCGCCCGGGCGCGGTCCGGGGCGGCGACAACGGCGAACCGGCGGCCGACCACTACCGGCGGTACTCCGAGGACGTCAGTCTGATGCGCCGGCTCGGTCTCGGTGCCTACCGGTTCTCGCTGGCGTGGCCGCGGGTGCGGCCGGACGGCGGCGAGCCGAACGCCGCCGGGCTCGCCTTCTACGACCGGCTGGTCGACTGCCTGCTCGAGGCCGGGATCCAGCCGTGGGCGACGCTCTACCACTGGGACCTGCCGCAGGCGCTGGAGGACAAGGGCGGCTGGACGTCGCGGGACACGGCGTTCCGGTTCGCCGAGTACGCCGAAACCGTGCTGGAGCGGCTCGGCGACCGCGTCGCCAGCTGGTCGACGCTGAACGAGCCGTGGTGCGCGGCGATGCTGGGCTACGCGGGCGGCATCCACGCCCCCGGCCACACCGACCACCCGGCGGCCGTCGCCGCCACGCACCACCTGCTGCTGGGCCACGGCCTGGCGATGGACATCATCCGGCGGCACTCCCCGGGCACCCCGGCGGGCGTCACGCTGAACCTGTACCCGGTCGCCCCGCACGACCCGGCCGACCCGGCCGACGTCGACGCGGCCCGGCGGATCGACGGCCTGCAGAACCGGCTGTTCCTCGACCCGGTGCTGCGCGGCGGCTACCCGGACGACCTGGTCGCCGACCTCGCGCCGTTCGGGCTGGGCGAGGTGGTCCGGGACGGGGACGCGGCGATCATCGCGGCGCACGTCGACTGGCTCGGCGTGAACTACTACCGCGACTACCGCGTCGCGGGCCGCCCGGTGCCGGGCAGCGAGCCGGCCGGCCCGGAGTGGGTCGGCGCGGGCGACGTGCACTTCGTCCCGGACCCGGCCGCCCCCCGCACCGACTCCGGCTGGGAGGTCCAGCCCGCCGGGCTGACCGAGTCGCTGCTGGAGGTCCACCGCAACTACCGGCCGGTGCCGCTGTACATCACGGAGAACGGCGCGGCCTACCCCGACGTCGTCGGCGACGGCGGTGACATCGCCGACACCGACCGCGTCGCGTTCCTCGACTCCCACCTGCGGGCGGCGCACGACGCCATCCAGGAGGGCGTCGACCTGCGCGGGTACTTCTACTGGTCGCTGCTCGACAACTTCGAGTGGGCGGAGGGGTACGCGAAGCGGTTCGGCCTCGTCCACGTCGACTACGAGACCCAGCAGCGGACCCCGAAGCGCAGCGCGCAGTGGTACGCCCGGGTGATCGGCCTCAACGGCCTCGGCTGACCGCCCGGCTCAAGTCCGTGAATGGCACATCGAGGGACCCTGAATCCACTCAGCGGCGCGTCAGCGCCTCCGTTGAGGGTGGTGGCGGGGGCATGGACGGACCCTCGATGTGCCATTCACGGCTTTCCGGACCGCGGCGCAGTTGACAGACTGGCCGGTATGGGACTGCGCAGCGAAGCTTGGTTCAACAACCCCGCCGACCCCGGCATGACCGCGCTCTACCTCGAGCGGTACATGAACTGGGGCCTCACCCGCGAGGAGCTGCAGTCCGGCAAGCCGATCATCGGGATCGCGCAGACCGGCTCCGACCTCACCCCGTGCAACCGGCACCACCTGCAGCTGGCCGACCGGACCCGGGAAGGCATCCGCGAGGCGGGCGGGATCGCCATCGAGTTCCCGGTGCACCCGATCCAGGAGACCGGCAAGCGCCCGACCGCCGCGCTGGACCGCAACCTCGCCTACCTCGGCCTGGTGGAGACGCTCTACGGCTACCCGATCGACGGCGTCGTGCTCACCACCGGCTGCGATAAGACGACCCCGGCGTGCCTGATGGCCGCCGCGACCGTCGACATCCCCGCCATCGTGCTGTCCGGCGGCCCGATGCTCAACGGCTGGCACGGCGGCGAGCGCACCGGGTCCGGCACCATCATCTGGAAGGCGCGGGAGCTGCTCGCCGCCGGCGAGATCGACGACGCCGGGTTCATGGAGCTCGTCGCGTCGTCCGCGCCGTCACCGGGACACTGCAACACCATGGGCACCGCGTCCACGATGAACGCGCTCGCCGAGGCGCTCGGGATGAGCCTGCCCGGCTGCGCGGCCATCCCGGCGCCGCACCGCGACCGGGCCCGGATGGCCTACCGCACCGGGCTGCGGATCGTCGAGATGGTGACCGAAGACCTCAAGCCGTCGGACATCCTGACGCGGGAGGCGTTCGAGAACGCCATCGTGGTGAGCTCCGCGATCGGCGGTTCGACCAACGCGCCCATCCACATCGGGGCCATCGCCCGGCACATCGGCGTCGACGTCCCGCTGGACGACTGGCAGCGGCTCGGGTACCGGGTGCCGCTGCTGGTCGACCTGCAGCCCGCGGGCAAGTACCTCGGCGAGGAGTTCCACCGCGCGGGCGGCGTGCCGGCCGTGGTGCACGAGCTGCTGCGCCACGGGCTCGTCCACGAGGACGCGCCCACGGTCAACGGCCGCACCCTCGGCGAGAACTGCCGCGGCGCCGAGGCCGGCGACCGGGACGTCATCCGCACCTTCGAGACCGCGCTCGTGCCCGACGCCGGGTTCCTCGTGCTGAAGGGCAACCTCTTCGACGCGGCGATCATGAAGTCCAGCGTCATCTCACCGGAGTTCCGGCGGCGCTACCTCGCCGGCGGCGTCTACGAGGGCACCGCGGTCGTGTTCGACGGCCCGGAGGACTACCACGCCCGCATCGACGACCCGGACCTCGGCGTCGACGAGCACTCGCTGCTCGTGATGCGGGGCACCGGCCCGCTCGGCTACCCGGGCTCGGCGGAGGTGGTGAACATGCGGCCGCCGGCGGCGCTGATCAAGCGGGGCATCCACGAGCTGCCGTGCCTCGGCGACGGCCGCCAGTCGGGCACCTCCGGGTCGCCGTCGATCCTCAACGCCTCCCCCGAAGCCGCCGCGGGTGGCGGGCTCGCCGTGCTGCGGACCGGTGACCGCGTGCGGATCGACCTCGCCGCGGGCACCGCGGACGTCCTCCTCCCGGACGAAGAACTCGCCTTGCGCCACAAGGAACTCGCCGAGTCGGGCGGCTACCCGGTGCCCGCGGCGCAGACGCCGTGGCAGGAGATCCAGCGGTCGATGGTCGACCAGCTGTGTGACGGCATGGTGCTGCGCCCGGCCGTGGCGTACCAGCGGATCGCCGCGACGAAGGGAATCCCCCGCGACAACCACTGAATTCCCCGCTTCGGCCGGGCGGAAAACGGGTACCCACTCCATCAGCCGAGGCGAGGAGGCCCCCGATGCTCCCCGAGCGAGAACGCCACGCCCTGCGCGCGATCGAAGCGGAGCTGCAAGCGAGCGATCCCGCCTTCGCCGCCGCCTTCAGCGGCCGCAAGCTGGGCTCCCCCAAACGCTGGAACCTGCTGCTGGTGCTCTGTGACGTCACAGCGGCGGTGATGCTGCTCGTCGGCCTGTTCGCCCGCGACGCCTCGCTGGTGCTCTGGGGCACGGTGAGCGCGGGCGCGCTGGTGGCGTGGCACATCGCCCGCGCCGAGTCGGTCCGCGTGTCCACTGAGGACGAGACGCCCCGGGCGGCAGGCGCACCCTGAGCGAAACGCCGTACGGCCGTCCACGGTGAGGACCGTGGGCGGCCGTACGGCGTTCCCGGCTACCCGGGCCCGTCAGGTTTACCCGCGCGCCCCACAGGGAATTTCCCGGCACATGCCCGATTCCCGCGGTGCCGAGCCGCCGGACACCACCGACCTCGACCGCCTGCGGTCGGCGGCGTCCGGCTGCCACGGCTGCCCCCTGTACCAGGACGCGACCCAGACCGTCTTCGGCGAAGGAACGCCCGAGGCGAAGATCCTCGTCGTCGGCGAGCAGCCGGGCGACAAGGAGGACCTGGCGGGCGAACCGTTCGTCGGCCCCGCCGGCAAGCTCCTGGACCGGGCTTTCGAAGAAGCCGGTTTCGACCGGCGGTCGCTGTACGTCACCAACGCCGTCAAGCACTTCAAGTTCAAGCGCGACGAGCGCGGCAAGCGCCGCATCCACCAGAAGCCGGGCCGCACGGAGGTCGTCGCGTGCCGCCCGTGGCTGCTGGCGGAGCTGCGTGCGGTGCGCCCGGACCTGGTGCTGCTGCTGGGCGCGACGGCCGCGCAGTCGTTGCTGGGCCCGAAGTTCCGGATCACCGCCCACCGCGGCGAGCCGGTGGACGCGCCGGCGGACGTGGCCGATCTGGTGCCGTCCGCGGTGGCGACGGTCCACCCGTCGGCGGTCCTGCGGGCACCCGACCGGGACGAGGCCTACGCCGCCTTCGTCGCCGACCTGAAGGCAGCCGGCAAGACCCTCAGGTGAGCTGCGTCAGCGCGGCCTCGGCCGAGGCCGCGTGTTCGCCGAGCCCGCTCGTAGTGGTCGCGGATGCGCCGCGCGACCGCGCGCAGCTCCGCGACCGGCGTGTCGTCCGGCGGGTCGAGGTCCGGTACGAGCCGGTCCGGGCGCTCGGGGCATCCACAGTGGACAGCCAGACGTGGAACTCGGCCGTCCCCTGGTTCGCCAGGTATTCCAGCGTCCCGGCGTCCTCGCAGACGACGTATTCGTCGATGCCGCCGCCGCGCCGGGGGACGCGCCCGACCCGGATCGAATCCGGGAAGTGCTCCCCCGGGTGCTTCTGGAACCAGCCCTGCTCGCCGATGCCGTCGGGGAAGCGCCGCAGCGTCAGCGGGCTCGCGCCGGCCGGGCCCCTCACGACGCCTTCAGCGCCTTCTCGAGTTCGGCGCGCGTCATCTTCGACCGGCCCTTCACGCCCTGCTCACGGGCGAGCTTGTCCAGATCGGACTTCGACAGCCCGGAAAGCCCGGGCCGCTTCTTCTTCGGCTCCTTGCCGCCGCGCTTGCGGTTCTTGACGCTGCGCGACAGCGCCTCGAAGAGGTCGACGACGTCGGCCGACTGCTCCGGCTCCTCTTCGTGGGTGATCTCCTCGCCTGCCTGCTTGGCCTTGATCAGCTCTTCGACGCGCTTCGAGTACTCGTCGCGGTAGTCCTCGGGCTTCCACGGCGCGGTCATCTCGTCGACCAGGGCGAGGGCCATGTCCAGCTCCTTGGGCCGCGGCTTCGGCAGCTGCGGGAGCTTGCCCATGACGTCCTTCGGCTTGCGCAGGTCCGCGATGAAGTGCAGCGTGTTGAGCACCATGACGTCTTCCCCGGCGCGGATCGCGGCGAGGTATTCCTTGCCGCGCAGCACGAACTTCGCGACGCCCGCCTTCTCGCTGCGGTCCATCGCCCGCAGCAGCAGGCCGTAGGCCTTGGCGAAGTCCTCCTTCGCCGGCTTGAGCCAGTACGTCTTGTCGAAGAACCACGGGTCGATCTCCTCGAGCTCGACGAACTGCTCGATGTCGATCCGGCGGGACCGCTCGGGCGCGATTTCGTCCAGCTCGTCCGGTTCGACGAGCACGTGGTCCCCGCCGCCGAGGGCGTAGCCCTTGACGATCTCGTCCCGGGCGACCTCGTCGCCGGTCCGCTCGTTCACCCGGCGGTTGCGGATCCGGTCCGACGTCCCGCGTTCGAACTGGTGGAAGTGGATCGTGTGGTCCGCCACCGCCGGGTACAGCTCCACCGGAACGGTGACCAGCCCCAGGCTCAGCGCACCGCTCCACACCGGTCGGGCCATGTCGGCCTCCTCAGGCGACGTCGCTGGCGCGCCGGCCGGTGGCGTGCAGGCCCAGCATGTCCAGCAGCCGCGCGCAGTCCTCGGCGTCCTTGGCCCGCGCCGCCACGGCCAGTGCCGCCTTGCGCCGGGAACGCTCCAGTTCCGGCGAGTCCCCGCCGTCGGCGAGCAGGTCCGCCACCGGCCGCAGGTCGTTCCGCTTGTCTCGCATCTTGGCTCCCCTCGGTCAGTCCCCGGTGCTCCTTCGCCGACGGATTACCCCGGATCACCCCGCGCGACACGGGAGTCACCGAAGACGATCCACGCTAGGCCGAACGAGTGAATTCGGCTGGTACCGGCCCCGAAGACGGGCAAGGTGGTGAGATCCACGTCACACAGGAGGTCGGATGGGCGCCCAGCTCCGCATCAGCCGCGAGGAAGGGGCACTCCCCTGCGAGGTCTGCGGGTTCCCGACGATGCACGTGGCCCAGGTCGTCGCCGACGACGGGACGGTGCTCGGCCGCACCCTGGTCTGCACGACCTGCCAGCTCGCCAAGCAGCACCCGGAACCGGCGGCGACCGAAGCGGAGGCCCCACCGGACGAGGTCCAGACCGCTTAGCCCGTCCGTCCGGGTACCCGGACGGACGACACGCCGGCCGCTCAGGCGGTGGTCGCGACCGCCGCCACGAACTCCGCCGCCACCTCGTGGAGCTTGCGGTTGCCGTCCTGAGAACGTTTCACCAGGCGCTGGAACGCCTCCTCCGCCGTGATGCGGTGCGCGGCCATGAGGATTCCCTTGGCCTGGTCGATCACCGCGCGGGTCTCCAGCGCCCGGTTGAGCTGGTCGACCAGCTCACGCGCCGCGAAGTACCGGCGGGCGCTGCGCAGGCCGATCACCACCGTCGCGGTGTACAGCTCGAGGATCTTCGTCCCCAGCTCGCTGAACCCGTGTTCGCCGAACCCGAAGAGGTTCACCGCGCCGGACATGTCCTCGTCCACCGTCAGCGGCGCGGCGAGGAAACTGGCGACGCCCAGCTGTTCGGCCGACGACACGAACTGCGGCCAGATGTCCCCCACCGCCCCGACGCCGACCCGGACCGGCTGCCCGGTCTCGGCGGCCCGCAGGCACGGCCCGTCCCCGATCCGGTACTGCTCGCGGTCGAAGTTCACCGCCCGCTGGTCGGTGCTGGCGACCGTTTCCGGTACGCCCTCGCGCACCAGGGTGATGCTCGCCATGTCGGCCCCCGGCACCACCTGCACCGCGTGGTCGCACACCGCCTGCAGCATCTGGCCGAGATCGAGCTCGGTGTCCAGCATCGCGGTCAGCGACTCCATCGCGACTGTGACTTCGTCCAGCCGCGCGGTGAGCTGCTCATGGCCGCCCGTCATCTGGTGACGCCCCTCATTCTTCTGCTCAGGGCGCTGGAGGACCAGGGAGGACCCGGGCGCGCGCCACTAGTGGGCCGCTAGCGCTTTAACGGGTCCAGCGCGAGATTACTGCATCCCACCTGCCCCGGGCACGAGCGGTCACCGCTGCGGCGCGCCACACGCCCATTCGGAGCAACGCCGGTTGCGAGCCCTCACCACGCGGTTAGGCTCGGGTGAACGGTTCAACCCAGCAGCCGGCCTCGATCCCCCTCGAGAGCGCGGCGGCCCCGCCGCGCTTCACCCCAGGACGGCGGCGAACCGACATGAACCTTCCCCGAGCCCGGCACCCGGCACTCCGGCTGCGGACGACGTGGCCCGCTCCGCACGCGGTCCTGGTGACCGCCCGCGGTGACCTCGACAGCGCGACCGCGGAGGACCTGGCCGCACTGCTTTCCGACCGCCTGTGGGCGACGCCGGAGCACCTGACCGTCGATCTGTCCGAAGTGGACTTCCTCGGCGTGGCGGGCCTCCGCGTGCTGCTCCACGCGGCGCTCCAGGCCGAGCAGAACGGCACCGGCCTGCTCGTGGTCACCGGGGCGAACCCGACGGTCCGGCGTGCTCTTCGCGTGACGGGAACGGACCGTCGGCTCGCTCTGTGCGCCTCCCGGCCCGAGCCCGCGCCCGCTTAGACCGCACGTGCTGCTCTTCCAGCAGCCGCTCCACGACCTCCGGGTGGTGCAGCTCGAACGCCGGCCGCTCCGAGCGGATCCGCGGCAGGTCGAGGAAGTTGTGCCGCGGCGGCGGGCAGGTGGTGGCCCACTCCAGGGAGTTGCCGAACCCCCACGGGTCGTCGACCAGGACCTGCTCGCCGTAGCGGTAGCTCTTGACGACGTTCCAGATGAACGGCAGCGTCGACGCGCCGAGGATGAACGCGCCGATCGTCGAGATGGTGTTCAGTGTCGTGAATCCGTCCGTGGACAGGTAGTCCGCGTAGCGGCGTGGCATGCCGATGTCGCCCAGCCAGTGCTGAATGAGGAACGTCGTGTGGAAGCCGATGAACGTCGTCCAGAAGTGCCACTTGCCGAGCCGCTCGTCGAGCATCCGGCCGGTCATCTTCGGGAACCAGAAGTAGATCCCGGCGAAGGTGGCGAACACGATCGTGCCGAACAGCACGTAGTGGAAGTGCGCGACGACGAAGTACGAGTCGGTCACGTGGAAGTCCAGCGGCGGCGACGCGAGGATGACACCGGTGAGGCCGCCGAACAGGAAGGTCACCATGAACCCGACCGACCACAGCATCGGCGTCTCGAAGCTCAGGTTCCCCTTCCACATCGTGCCGATCCAGTTGAAGAACTTGATCCCGGTCGGCACCGCGATCAGGAACGTCATGATCGAAAAGAACGGCAGCAGCACGGCGCCGGTGGCGAACATGTGGTGCGCCCACACCGTCGCCGACAGCCCGGTGATCGCGATCGTGGCGAACACCATCAGCCGGTAGCCGTACAGCGGCTTCCGGCTGAACACCGGCACTATCTCGGTGACGATCCCGAAGTACGGCAGGGCGACGATGTAGACCTCGGGGTGGCCGAAGAACCAGAAGAGGTGCTGGAACATGATCGCCCCGCCGTTCTCGGGGTCGAAAACGTGCGCGCCGAGCCGGCGGTCCGCCTCGAGGCCGAACAGCGCGGCCGTCAGGATCGGGAACGCCAGCAGGATGAGGATGGCGGTGAACAGGATGTTCCAGGTGAACAGCGGCATCCGCCACATCGTCATCCCGGGACAGCGCAGGGTCACGATCGTGGTGGTCATGTTGACCGCGCCGAGGATGGTCCCGAGCCCGGACACGATCAGGCCCATGATCCACAGGTCGCCGCCGATGCCCGGTGAGTGGATGGCGTTCGACAGCGGTGTGTAGGCCGTCCACCCGAAGTCCGGCGCGCCGCCGGGGGTGAGGAACGAGCTGATCACGATCAGCCCGCCGAACAGGTACAGCCAGTAGGCGAACCCGTTGAGCCGTGGGAACGCGACGTCCGGCGCGCCGATCTGCAGCGGCAGGATGTAGTTGGCGAACCCGAACAGGTTCGGGGTGGCGTAGAGCAGCAGCATGATCGTGCCGTGCATGGTGAACAGCTGGTTGTACTGCTCCGGGGAGAGGAACTGCAGCCCCGGCCGGGCCAGCTCGCCGCGCATCAGCAGCGCCATCGCGCCGCCCGCCATGAAGAAGAGGAACGACGTCACCAGGTAGAGCAGCCCGATCTGCTTCGGGTCCGTGGTCCGCATCAGGGCCAGGAGCGTCCCGCCCTTGGGGCCGCGTCGCGCCACGGCCAAGGGCACCGCTTGAAGGGTCGGTGCCGGCTTCAGTTCGGTCATCCGCAACTCCCGTCGCCGGATTATCCGTACTCTGCGTCATACCCCTGATGACCGAACGGCGCCCTACCCCGTACGGGTGAAACTATTCGCGCAGGGCCGGGAGCAGCTCCTTTTCGGCGAAATCCAGAAAGCCCTCCTGCTGGTCGCCGCCGATCTGCACCAGGGCGACGTCGGTGAAGCCCGCCTTCTCGAACTCGCGAACGCTCTCGACGATCGGCTCGGCGTCCGGGCCGCACGGGATCGAGCCGGCGACGTCGTCCTCGCGGACGAACTGCGTGGCCCCGGCGAAACCGGACGGACCCGGCAGCTCGGCGTTGACCTTCCAGCCCCCGGCGAACCAGCGGAACTGCTCGTGCGCGCGCTTCACCGCCGCATCCCGGTCGGTGCCCCACGACACCGGCAGCTGCCCGACCTTGCGGCTCGGCGCGCCGCCGAGCTTCGTCGCGTCCCACTCGCTCGACAGCTCCGCCTTCGGCTCGACGGCGATCATCACGTCCGCGACGGGGGCGAACCGCTGGACCGACTGCGAACCGGACACGGCGACCCCGATCGGGATCCGCTTCTCCGGCAGGTCCCACAGCTTCGCCGAATCGACGCGGAAGTGCTTGCCCTCGTAGTCGAAGTACCCGCCGTCGAACAGGCCGCCGATGATCTGCACGGCCTCGGCGAGCATGTCGTGCCGGACGTTGGCCGGCGGCCAGCCACGGCCGACGACGTGCTCGTTGAGGTTCTCGCCCGCGCCGAGGCCGAGGGTGAACCGGCCGCCCGAGAGCGCCTGCACGGTCGCGGCCTTCTGCGCCACCACCGCGGGGTGGTAGCGCATGGTCGGGCACGTCACGTAGGTCATCAGCTCGACGCGTTCGGTGGACTGCGTGACCGCGCCCAGCACGCTCCAGGCGTACGGCGCGTGGCCCTGTTCGTCGAGCCAAGGCGAGTAGTGGTCGCTCATGACCTCGAAGTCGAAGCCGGCCTGTTCCGCCTCGGCGGCGAACCGGACCAGGTCGTTCGGTCCCGCCTGCTCGGTCATCAGGGTGTAGCCGATCCGCATCGGCGCCTCCTCTCGGGTCGGCTCTCCGCGTACCCGCCACACGAGGTCCGTAACCCGCGCAGCCGGACGTTTATCCCGTGATCACCCGGGTAACCGCTCTCGCGAGACGAAGGGACCGGACATGCCTCAGTCGTGGAGCGGCAAGCGCGAACGCCAGTACGAGCACGTCAAGGACTCGGCCGAGGAGCGCGGGGCGAGCACCAAGCGGGCCAAGGAGATCGCGGCCCGGACGGTGAACAAGAACCGCGCCCAGTCGGGTGAGTCCCGGCAGGCGAGCAAGACGTCGGTGCAGGACAAGTCGCCGCAGCAGCGTGGCGGCGAGCGGTCCGGCAACCGCAAGGGCCCGGGTGGCCCGACCAAGGACCAGCTCTACAACGAAGCGAAGAAACGGAACATCAACGGCCGGTCGACGATGACCAAGAAAGAGCTCGAACGGGCGCTGGGCCGGTGACGATCCCCGAAATCCCTGAACACGAAGTGTCAGCATTCGCCCAGATGGGTAGTACCTCCGGCATGGAAGAAACGCGAAGGAGCAGCTTGGCCGGCGGCAAGCCGACCATCGACGAGCTGCTCGACGAACTGGTGGAGCTGCGGCTGCCCGCGATGGCGGAGCAGATCCCGCTGGTCCGCATGCTCACGCACGGCGTGGTCTCGCGCGCGGACTTCGGGCTCGACGCGATCGCCGACGCCAAGATGGCGGTCGACGAGGCCTGCGCCCAGCTCGTCCAGCTGGCCGAGCTGGGGACCCAGCTGCACTGCCGGTTCCGCCTGGCCCCCGACGGCCTGCACGTCATCGTTTCGACCCGCTCGAGCGACCCGAGACCGCCGAGCGACCGCACGTTCGGCTGGCACGTCCTGACCACGCTGAGCCGATCGGTGACCGCACACTGCGACGTCCTTCCCGGTGGAGGCGCGGGCATTGTCACGATCGAGCTGGTGCTGAACCCGGGAACGAGCGCGTGAGCGGCGAGCGGAAAACCCTCCTCCACCGCCCGGACGAATATGCCCACTGCGAACCGCTGTTCGAGGAGCTGGGCGAGCTCGGTCCCGACGACCCGCGGCGCGAAGTCGTCCGCAGCAAGCTGGTGACCGAGCTGCTCCCGCTCGCCGAGCACATCGCGACCCGCTTCTCCGGCCGCGGCGAGCCCCGGGAGGACCTGGTCCAGGTGGCGCGGATCGGCCTGATCAACGCCGTCGACCGGTTCGACCCCGCCCGTGGCCACGACTTCCTGTCCTTCGCCGTGCCGACGATCATGGGCGAGGTCCGGCGTCACTTCCGGGACACCGGCTGGTCCGTCCGGGTCCCCCGCCGGCTCAAGGAGCTGCACCTTTCGCTGAGCCAGGGTTCGGCGGTGCTCTCCCAGCGCCTGGGCCGGGCCCCGACGCCGACCGAGCTGGCCGAGCACCTGAACCTGGACGTCGAAGAGGTCCGTGAAGGCCTCCTCGCCGGCAACGCCTACCAGGCGCTGTCGGTGGACAAGCCGGTCCACGACGACGCCGAGGCCCTCTCGCTGGCGGACACCATGGGGGAACCGGACCACGAGATGGCCATGGTGGAGAACCACGAGGCCCTCCAGCCGCTGCTGCAGGAGCTGCCGAAGCGCGAGCGCGCGATCCTGGTCATGCGCTTCTTCGGCGGGCTGACCCAGACCCAGATCGCCGACCGCGTCGGCATCTCCCAGATGCACGTCTCCCGGCTGCTGTCGCAGACCCTGGAGCAGCTGCGCGGCAAGCTCACCGGCGACGCCTAGGCTCGCCGTTCCCTTGCGCGGACGTCTTGAATGACTCATTCAGGACCTCCTGAGCCCTGAATGAGTCATTCAAGACAGCCGGTTCAGCCGAGCCAGCCGGGGCGGGTGCCCTTACGCAGCCGCCGCCACTCGCGGGTGAACCGCTCGCGCAGCCTCTCCGCCCGTCCGGCGTCCTGGGCGTACAGCATCCCGAACGTGAAGGTGTTCTGCCCCTCGCCGTGCCCGGCGACGGTGAGGTGGTGGAGGGTTTCCCGGCCGACCACGGTGTCCTGGTAGTCGCCCAATGTGACCTGGACGGCCTTCACGTTCTTGCGCCACTTGCGCACCTTCTTGCCGTACACCGGCTTCACCGTGTCGGCGGCGTAGCGGGCCCGCTTCGCCTTCTTGCGGACGTCGTGCAGTGCGTGCTCGAGCTCGCCGCCTTCCAGGCCACGGGTCGCCGCTTGCGCGCGGTTCAGCTTCCGAGCCGCCTTGCGCAGCGGCTTCCGCAAGGCCGCCTTCGCGGGCTTGCGCGCCTTCGCGGTCAGGGGCGGTTCCTCCAGAACGGCGTCCAGTGCCCGCAGCAGCGCCACGTAGCGCTTGCCCGTCAGCGCCGCCATCGCGCGGGTCCGCGCTTCCGCGGCCTCGCGGGCGAAGTAGCGGGTGAGGTACTGGCGCAGCGGCCCGAACACCAGTTCCGGGGGCACGGCGTCGAGCTGCTCGCCGAGCCGCTCCTCGCTGACCTCGGTGTCCCTGGCCGGCGACAGCTGCTGCCCGAGCCACCTCAGCTCGGCCACGATCGGCGCCGTCTCCCGCTCGTCCAAGACGGACCCGAAGCTGCGAAGCGTGCTGCGCAGCTTCCGGGTCGCGACGCGCATCTGGTGCACGGAGTCGTCGACGTCGAGCCGCACCCCGACGTCCGCGCGGCACAGCCGGCCGTAGTGTTCACGCAGCGACGCCAGCACGACTTCGCCCGCCGACGGCTTTTTGTTGCGGCGGTCGCGGCGGTCGCGGCGGTCGCGGCGGGGCGGCGCCGGCACGCGGTCGCCGATCAGGCGCCGCAGCTTCGACGGCCACGGCGACGCCGACGCGCCGGCTTCGGCCAGTGCCCGGTCGAACTCGTCGAGCCGTCCGGGATCGGTGCCGGGATCGAGCTCCAGCTCCAGTTCGCGCCACTCGTCGAGCCGCGCGGCCGCCCCGCCCGCCTCCCCGGTCACGTGGTCGTCGGTCAGGACGGCGATCGTCCGGCCGCCGGCGTCGGCGAGGCGGTGGGCGAACCGGTCGGTGCGCAGGTGCGCGATCGGCACCAGCTTCTCCCCCAGCGTGTACGCGCGCACCAGGCGCCGGAGCCTGCCGGGCACCTTGTGCGGGTCGCCGCCCGGCGGGAGCTGGAGCTCCTGCCGCTCGTCCGCCGACACCGGCAGCTTGAGGTGCCAGCCGGCGTCGGACCCGCCGACGCGCCGCCGCAACGTGATCCCGCCGCGCGCCAGCCGGAACCCTTCGGTGTCGTAATAGGACGCGTCGAGGACCTGCTCGACCGGATCGTCCTGGTTTTCGACGCCCGCGACGCCGATCAGGCTGGGCACGCCGCTGCCCGCGACGATCTCGTACTTGCGCTCGCGCTCGGTCACCGACGACGGCGCTGCCATGGTTCGTCCTCCTCGGAACTCGGTACTTCTCCCAGGGATACCCGGCCGATCGCCACCCGACACGGGATTCGGCGCCCGAACAGCGGGTATCCGGATCCGGAATCCCGATGTCCGGACCAGGAGAGGGCATGAACGACGCAACCGACCTGACGACCGTCCTCGCCGGCGACCACCGCGAGCTCGACCGGCTCTGCACCGAGCTCGAACTCGGCCAAGGCAGCCCGGAGAACCGCAAGGATCTCGCCGACCACCTGATCGCCGAGCTGGTCCGGCACGCCGTCGCCGAAGAGCCCTACCTCGACGGCGAGGGCGATCTCGCCGAAGCCGACCGCCTGATGCGCCGGCTGGAGGGCGCGGGGCCGCAGGAGACCCGGTTCGAGCGCCTGCTGGGCGGGCTGATCCGCGCGGTCCGGCGGCACGTCCGCGACGAGGGGCCGGCGGCCGTGGACGAGGTCCGGCGCAGCTGTTCCCCGCAGCGGCGGGCCGAACTGGGCAAGGCAGTGCGGGAATCCCGGGACGCCGCGGCGACGGTGCCGCACCCGGATCTCGCCGACCGGGTGCCACCGGCCGACCAGCTGTGGCCGGGGCCCGGGTTCGTCGACCGGGCCCGTGCCGCGCTCCAAGCGCCGGCTTCGGGTTGAATGGACACTCCGCCACCCGATTCCGGAGACAGTGAGGACCGCATTGAGCGTCGGCGAAGAAGAGTGGGCCCGGGAGCGGGCCTGGTTCGCGCAGGACGGTGAGCAGGCGCCGGGTCCGCTGGCGCAGCAGTTCGCCGACCTGACCCGGACGCTGCTCGACGCGACGCCGACCGTCGGCGGGGTGCTCAAGCTCGTCGTCGGGGCCGCGATAGCGCTCATCCCGGACGCCGACCTGGTCAGCGTCACCCTGCGCGCCGCCGACGGCACGTTCCACACCCCCGTCGAGACGCACCCGGTCGCCGAGCGGCTCGACCAGGTGCAGTACGACCACGGCGAAGGCCCGTGCGTGGAATCGGCCCGCCCGGACGGCCCGGCCATCGGCTGGTCCCAGGACCTCGGGCGCGACCCGCGCTGGCCGGCGTTCGGCCCGGCCGCGGCCCGGCACGGCTACCACTCGGCACTGGCCACCGCCCTGCTCCCGGACGCCCGGCCACCCCGGCTTTCGGGTGCGCTGAACGTCTACTCGCGCACGCCGGGCGCGTTCGGCTCGCCCGCCATCGACGTCGCCCTGTTGCTGGCGACGCACGCGTCCCTGGCGCTGGCCCACACCGAAGCCGTCGCGACGGCCGAGCTGGAGTCGGCGCACCTGCGGCGGGCGGTCGACAGCCGTGACGTCATCGGCCAGGCGAAGGGCATCCTGATGCAGCGCCGCGGCATCACGGCCGACGAGGCCTTCGACGTGCTGCGCCGCGCGTCCCAGGACCTCAACGTCAAGCTCGCCGACCTCGCGAAGACACTCGCCACGCGGCACACCGAGGTCGACCTGCCCGCCGAAGCCTGACCCGCGCCGAAGCCGCCACTTTCACGTGAAAGTGGCGGCTTCGGCGAGTCGTCGGATCGCTTACGGGGCGGAGTACGGGGACCGGTCCTCGAGCGACGGGCTCGCCGCCGGGTACCGGCCGTCCTGGCCCGGCACCGGGGTGACCGTCGGGCCCTGCGGCTCCGGCTGGATCCGCTGCCGGGGACCGCGCTGGACGACCGCCTCGACCTCCTGCTCGCCGCGGATGCGGGCCAGCACGCCGAGGGTGATCGCGTGGGCCAGCGCCAGGATCAGCAGCAGCACGCCGATCCGCCCGACCACGCCGGGCAGGTCGCTGCTGCCCATGTCGATGGTCGAGATCAGCGCCAGCACCCCCAGCGTCGCGAGGTGGAACAGCACGGTGACCAGGCGCGTCATCGAAGCGCCCGCCGCCGGGTCGCCGTAGGAGTTCTCCAGGTACCGGCGGCCGCTGCGGTAGATGATCTGCCCGTCTATCAGGACCAGCGCGACGCCGATCGCGAGGAACGACAGATACGCGTTCGTGGTCATGCCGGACGCTCCTTCCTGGGGGACCTTGCGGGGGGAATACCCGGCAGGTCGCGGAGGGAAACGCCGCGGTCACCCCGTGAAAGTGCCCGGGTCCGCCCACCCGGGGCCCGCGGACGCGAAACCGGCGGGGCGGGATGCGTCCCGCCCCGCCGTGGTGTCCTGCCCGGACGGACTACAGACCCGGGCGGTCCACGTCACCGCGCCAGGCGCCGGTCTCCCGGCCGCCGCGCTGCTCGATGAATTCCTTGAACCGCTTGAGATCGCCCTTCACCCGGCGGTCGAGCACGCCGAGCTTGTCGGCGACGTTCTCGGCGAACCCCTCCGGGTCGATCTCCATCTGCGCGGTCACCCGGGTGTGCGCGTCGTCGAGCCGGTGGAAGGTGATGACACCGGCGTGGTCCGGCCCGGAGTCGGACGTCCAGGCGACCCGCTCGTCGGGGTGCTGTTCGGTGATCGTCGCGTCGAACTCGCGCGTCACGCCACCGAACCGCGTCACCCAGTGGGTGTGGGTGGCGTCCACCTGGCGGATCTCTTCGACGCCCTCCATGAACTTCGGGAACTCCTCGAACTGCGTCCACTGGTTGTACGCGGTGGCGACGGGGACTTCCACGTCCACGATTTCGGTGATCGTGCTCATGCACTCCTCCTGATCGGTGGTCGAAAACTTCGGCTACCCGGTGCCGCCGGGGCCAAACCCGCCGTGGTTGACCCGCGCCGGGCCCGGGTATCCGGCGGCCAGGCCAAGGAGGTGTTCCGTGATCGAAGAGGTGAACAAGAAACCGGCGGCCGAGCGTTCGGTCGGCGAGCTGGTGGCGGACCTGACCGACGAGGTCAAGCGGCTGGTCCGCGACGAGATCCGGCTGGCGGTCGTCGAACTGCAGCACAAGGGCAGGAAGCTGGGCTTCGGCGCCGGGTTGTTCGGCGCGGCGGGCCTGTTCGCCTTCCTCGGCGCCGGCACGCTGGTGGCGGCCGCGGTGCTCGCACTGGCGCTCGTCGTGCCGGGCTGGCTGGCGGCGGTCATCGTCGCGGTGGCACTGTTCGTGGTGGCCGGGATTGCCGCGCTCGTGGGCAAGAAGGAAGTCACGCAGGCGGTACCGCCGGTGCCCGAAGAAGCGATCAGCGGCGTCCGCGAAGACGTGGACACCGTGAAACAGGGAGTGCGGACATGAGCGGGGACTTCCCGAAGAACGCCGAAGAGGCGCGGCTCGACCGGGACACCACCCGGGAAGAGCTCACCGAAACCCTGGAGGCGCTCGGGCAGAAGCTCGACGTGAAGACCAGGGTTTCCGAAAGCGTCGACGAAAAGCTCGACCAGGCGACCGCAAAGGTCGCCGGCGTGACGAACGAACCGACCGCGGTCAAGTTCCGCCAGGGCGCCGACGCCGTCCGCGCCAACCCGTTGCCGGTCTTCGCCGGCGTGCTGGGCCTGGTGATCCTGATCCGCCTGATCCTGCGCCGGAGGAACTCGTGAACAAGGTGCTCTACAAGCCGCTGAGCTGGGTGGTGGGCGCGCTGGGCGGCATCCTCGCCGGCCAGGCGTTCAAACAGGTCTGGACGCGCGTGGCCGGCGAGGAGGACGCGCCGGAGGCCACCGACCGCGATTACAGCTGGCGGCAGGTGATCGTCGCGGCGGCGGTGCAGGGGGCGATCTTCGGCGCCGTCAAGGCCGCCACCGAGCGGGCCGGTGCGGTCGGCTACCGCAAGGCCACCGGCGACTGGCCGGGCGAAGAGTGAGTTTCCGGGGGCTCCGGGTGGCGGAGCCCCCGGCCATCACCATCCACAGAGGACAGTCAGGCTTCCAGGCCGGGCGCCGGTGCCAGGACGGCGAGCGCGGCCCCGACCCCGGGGTGGATCTTCAGCACCACATCGGCGCCGGTGGCCTCGAGCGAGCGCGCCACCGCGTGCCCGCCGCGTACGACCGCGAGTTCGGTGCGGGCGTTCGCCTGCAACAGCGACCGGACCCCGGCGCAGCTGAGGAAGGCCACCCGGGAAAGGTCGACGACCAGCCGATCGCCGGTGGCGAGGGCTTCTTCGAGGGTCCCGACCGTGGCGGCGTCGATGTCGCCGACCAGCGTGAGGACGCGGATCCCGCCGGGTCGATCGGTCGTGGTGACGGTGAGGCCGGACGGTTCGTCGATCGTGCGGAAACAGTCGTACATGGCGCTCCCTTGCTCAGCGTACGGGGGCGCTGACCGGAGCACGTGTCTGAACAACAGCCAACACCCCTGACCGTACGCCACTGGGGCGAGAGGTCAACCCCACGGGTTTCCCCGCTCCGACCTCGGGTAATCCGTTCGGGACGAGGAGATCCGACCGGAAGGGGATCCATGCGTGTCGTGATCGTCGGCGGGGGTTTCGCCGGCTACTACACGGCGAAGAGCCTGCGAAGACCTCGAAATCGTCATCCTCAACCCGACGGTGCTGGAGGCGCTGACCGGCCGCCAGACCGTCCAATGGGGACTCGTCCGCTCCGGCGCCGTGCCGCTCGACACGGACACCCCGGAACTCCCCCGACGCTGAAGGAAGGCCCGATGACCGCCGCACCCGAACCCGTCCGTTCCGAAGGCCCGTCCGTGGTGACCGCCGGCGACCCGGCAGGGCCCAAGGTGATCGTCCTCGACCCGGCGGGTGCCGGAAAGCACGACGAGCTGCCCGCGACCTGGCGGCCCCTGGCGGAACGGCGGGGCATCTTCTGGTGCCGGATCACGGCCGGCGGCGCCCTGAGCGAGGCCGACGACCTCCTCGGCGACGCCGGCCCCGGCGATCCCGAGATCACCGTCGTGGTGAGCGGCCCCTTCGCGGCGGAAGCCCTCCAGCTCGTCGAACGCCACCCGGGCGCGGCGGCGCGGCTGCTGCTGGTCGACCCGGCTTCGGACGCGTTCCTCGCCTCGGGCGACGCGTCGGCGGCCAACGAGGCCTGGCTGGCCGAGCACGACGACGTCGTCGCGAAGCTGCGCGACGCGGGCACTGACGTGCGGTTGATCGCCTCCAGCACCGAGAGCCCGGAAGACCGCGTGCCGCCGCCGCTGCCGCTCGGCCACCCCGGCGTCATCGCGGCGGTGCGCTCGGCCCTCGGCGAGAGCTAGAGGCTCACTCGTCGTCGAAGACGGCGAGTGCCTGGCGGCGGTGCAGCAGCTCGACCGCCGCGTCCAGCCGGCGTTCGAGGTCCTTGAGCCGGAGGCGCTCATCTTGCGTCAGCCCGCCGTGGTGGAGGGCAGCGGCGCGCAGCCGGTGTTCTTCGTCGATCAGGTTGGCGATGCGATCGGTGATTTCGTGCGCTGGCATCGGAAATCCCCTCCTGTCCGCCCGCAGCATACGCCGCGTCGGTAGCCTCGCGTGGGTGATCGAGGTCGCCGAACTGGTGCGCGCCCGCGGGGCCCGGGCGAGCCTGTGCGTGCTGCGGGACGGCCGGGTCCTGATCGACCACAGCTGCGGCGGCCCGCCGGACGGGTTGTTCTGGATCTTCTCGGCGAGCAAGCCGTTCGCCGCGCTGCTGGTGCACCGGCTCGCGGTGGCCGGGGTCCTCGAGCTGGACGCGCCGGTGGCCCGGTACTGGCCGGAGTTCGCGGGCGGCGGCAAGAGCGCCGTCACGATCCGGCACGTGCTGGCGCACCGCTCCGGCTTCGCCACGGCCCGCGGCTTCGCTCTCGACGCGCTCGCCATGAGCGACTGGCCGCGCGCGGTCCAGGCGATCGAGCGGGCCACGCTGCGGTGGCGCCCCGGCGAGGTCACCGCGTACCAGCCGATCGTGTACGGCCACATCCTGGGGGAGCTGGTCCGCCGGGCGACCGGCGCCCCGGTGGCCGCGGTGCTGCGGTCGGAGGTCCTCGGCCCGCTGGGCCTTTCCGACACCCACCTCGGGCTGCCGGACCGCTTGTGGGGGCGGCACGTGCCGATCCGCGGCCACGGCCTCGGCGGCCCGCCGACCGCCCGGATGGTCAACCGCCGGTCGGTCCGCCGCGCGGTGATCCCGGCCGCCGGAATCTCGACGACAGCACGCGACCTCGCCCGCTTCTACCAGGCGTTGCTGGACGGCTTCTCCCGCGAAGCGGTCACGGAGGCCCGGCGCCCCTCGGGCGACGCGGTGCTCGACCGCACGATCGGCACGCGGATCCGCTGGGCCCACGGCTTCCAGCTCGGCGGGGCAGGCCGTCCGATGGGATCGCTGAGCGCGCGGGAGACGTTCGGGCACAACGGAAGCAACTGCTGCATCGCGTGGGCGGACCCGGGACGGCGGCTGGTGTTCGCGTACCTGACAGACCGCATCGTCGCCGGCCACAGCGCAGCAGCCCACCTGGGCGAGGTGGCGGACGCGGTGCTGAAGGCCTGCGACTGACCGGTTTCCCGGAACTCGCGTGATGGAAAGGTCGACACCCGTGATTGAAGAGCCGACACGCGTGATTGGAGGGACGACACGGCGAACTACGCTCGATCCGGCGTGTCGTCCCTCCAATCACGCGTGATGACCCTTCGATCACGGGCCGGTTCCGTCGCGGGCCAGGTCGACGAAGGTTCGCACCACCGGGGGTAGCGGGCCGGCTCGCCAGGCGAGGCCCAGGTCGATCCTCGGCGCCGGTTCCTCCAGGCGCCGCAGCACCACGCCGCGGCGGCGCAATGCCCGCGCCCGGTGTTCCGGCACCGCGGCGATGCCCGCGCCTTCGGCGACCGCGCGCATCAGCTGCTCGTCCTCGGGTTCCTCGCGGACGATCGGCGGCAGCCCGCCCGGCCAGACCTGGCCACTGATCGCGTCGTACTGCCCGGGGCCGTTCTCCCGCGGCCAGAACACCACCGGCTCGGCGGCGATCCAGGCCCGCCGCACGCGGCCGCGGCGGCGGGTCAGCGCGTGCGTGTGCGGCAGCGCGAGCAGGACTTCCTCCGAACCGACGACGGCGACCTCGACGTCCGGGACGCTCACCGGCGGCCGCACGAAGCCGACGTCGATCTCGCCCGCCGCCAGCCGGGCCAGGTTCAGGCTGGTCCAGCCCGTCTCCAGGGCGAGTTCGACGTCCGGGTGCCGCTCGCGGTACGCCGCGACCAGGTCGCCGGCCAGCGGGCCCGGCGCCGAACGTGTGTAGGCGATCCGGAGCCGTCCGGCGTCGCCCCGGCCGGCCGCGGCGATCACGCCCCGCGCCCGGTTCAGGCGGTCGAGCAGTTCGCGGGCCTCCGCGGCGGCGACGCGCCCGGCCTCGGTCAAAACGAAACGCGGGCCCGAGCGGTCCAGCAGCGCCACACCGAGTTCGGCTTCGAACGCGCGGATCTGCTGGCTCAGCGACGGCTGTGACACGAACAGGCGCGCGGCCGCCTTCGTGAAGTGCATCTCTTCGGCGAGCACGGCGAAGTAGTGCCATCGGCGCAGGTCCACCCAGCCACTATAGGTCGAGCCTATGCTTTCATCGGGACGGAGTCTTGGACCCGCCGCACCGGGTGCTGCTGTCCTGGGAACGTGAACCGAACCGAACGAAAACTCCGCGCCGTCTCCGCCGCGGCGGAGCAGAACCTCGTCGACCCGCTGGCCGGGTTCGTCGACCTCGACGGCCTCCGCGAGGCCGTCGAGGACCTGACCAAGGCGTTCGCGCCGCTCGGCCGCGTCCAGCACACGGTCGCCGTCAAGGCGTGCGGGCTCGCTCCGCTCCTGCGGTTCCTCGGCGGCCTCGGGGTCGACGCCGAGGTCGCGAGTCCCGGCGAGACGGCGGTCGCGGAAGCCGCCGGGCTTCGCGGCGCGCGGCTGGTGCTCGACTCCCCCGCCAAGACCACCGCCGAGCTGGCGCACGCGCTGGCCGAGGGCACCGCGGTCAACGCCGACAACTTCCAGGAGCTCGCCCGGCTCGACCGGCTGGTCGGCGCGGTACCGCCGCGGTCGGTGCTGGGTGTGCGGATCAACCCGCAGGTCGGCGCCGGCCTGATCGGGGACACCAGCACCGCCACCGCGGTGTCGAAGTTCGGCATTCCCTTGCGCGACCACGGAAACCGGGGGTTGCTGCTCGAAGCGTTCGCGTGCCGGCCGTGGCTGACCCGGCTGCACGTCCACGTCGGGTCGCAAGGCTGTCCGCCGGAGCTGATGGCCGAGGGCGTCGCCACGGTGTACGAGCTGGCCGAGGAGATCAACGCCGAAGCGGGGTACCGGCAGGTCACCAGCCTCGACCTCGGGGGCGGGCTCCCGGTGAACTTCGCCTCCGAGGAGCCCGGCCCGACCTACGCCGGCTACGTCGCGACGCTGCTCGATCGCGTCCCCGCGCTCGCCGACGGACGCTACGACTTCGTCACCGAGTTCGGCCGGTCCCTGCTGGCGAAGAGCGGCTTCCTGGTCAGCACGGTGGAGTACACGAAGGTCGCCGGTGGCAGGCCCATCGCCGTGACGCACGCGGGTGCCCAGGTGGCGGCCCGCACGGTGCTGCAGCCGGAGCACTGGCCGCTGCGGCTCGGCGCGTTCGACGCCAAGGGCACCCCGAAGCCCGGACCCGAAGTGCCGCAGGACATCGCCGGTCCGCTGTGTTTCGCCGGCGACCTCCTCGCCCGGGAGCGCCCCCTGCCGCTGCTGGAACCCGGCGACCTCGTCGTCGCCCACGACACCGGCGCGTACTACTTCGGCGCGCACTACGCGTACAACACGCTGCCGCGCCCGGCCGTGCACGGGTTCACCGTGTCCCCGAACGGTCACGTGGAGTTCACGCCGATCCGCCGCGCGCAGTCCCTGGCCGAGCTGGTCGCCGACGCCGGCGGCGAATTCCTCGGGGCGCTCCCGGAGGCTTGATCGACCGCGTACGATCCGGGCACGCCAAGGGGAGGCTGCCATGGGGGCCAGTCGCACGCGAGCTTTTCGGGGGTCCGGGTGGCGGAGCCTCCGGCCCGGGCCGGAGGCCCGGTTGTCACTGCCGCGGTTCGCCGCGCTGCCGGTGGGAATTGTCGTCGCCGTCCAGGCCGCTGTGCTGACGGCGCTGTCCGGACGCTACGGCTTCCACCGCGACGAGCTGTACTTCGTCGCCGCCGGCCGCCGTCCGGACTGGGGCTACGTCGACAACCCGCCGATCACGCCGTGGCTCGCCCGCGCGTCGACGGCGTTGTTCGGCGAGACGCCCGCGGGTTTGCGAGTGGCCGCCACCCTGCTGGGCGTGGCGACCGTCGTGGTCGTCGCGCTCATCGCTCGCGAGTTCGGCGGCGGCCGCGGCGTCCAGCTGTTCACCGCGCTCGCGACGGCGTTGTCGACCTACGTGCTGGTCGTGTCGCACATGCTGGCCACCAACTCCGCCGACGTGCTGCTGTGGTCGCTGATCGCGTTCTTCGGCCTGCGGCTGCTGCGTACCGGCGACGGCCGGTGGTGGCTCGCCGTCGGCGCCGCCGCCGGGCTCGGCCTGGCGAACAAGTGGCTGGTCCTGCTCCTGCTGTCCGGGCTCGGCGTCGGCGTGGCCGTCGCCGGGCCGCGCCGGGTGTTCGCGACCTGGTGGCTCGCGGCCGGCGCCGGAATCGCCGTAGTGCTCGCGGCCCCGGTGGTGCTCTGGCAGGCGTCGCACAGCTGGCCGATGCTCACCGTCGCGGGCGGCATCAGCGAGGACGACGGCGCCGAAAACCGCGTCCTGTTCGTGCCGATGCAGCTGGTCCTCCTCTCGCCGGTCCTGGTGCCGGTGTGGATCGCCGGGCTCGTGCGGCCGTGGCGCGAACCCGGCCTGCGCTGGGCCCGGGCCCTCGCGATCGCCTATCCGGTGGTCTGCCTCGAGCTCCTGGTCCTCGGCGGGAAGCCGTACTACTCGGTGCCGCTGCTGCTGCCGCTGGTGGCGCTGGGTGCCGAGCCGGTGCTGCGGTGGCTGGGCCGTGGCGGGACGCTGCGCCGCGCGCTGACCGGCGGGGCCGCCGCGGTGTGCGTGGCCGTGTCCGTCCTCATCGGACTCCCGATCGTGCCGGCGCCGGCCCTGAACGGTCCCCTGCTGGCGATGAACAAGGAGCCGGGCGAGCAGGTCGGCTGGCCGGACTTCGCCGACAGCGTCGCGGGCGCGTGGCAGCGGATTCCGGACACCGAGCGCGACACCGCGGTGATCGTCGCCGGGAACTACGGCGAAGCCGGGGCGATCGAACGCTACGGTCCCGAACGCGGGCTGCCGCAGCCGTACTCGCCGCACATGTCGTACGCCGACTGGGGCCCGCCGCCGGACCGGCTGGTCGGGCCGGTGCTGCTCGTCGGGCGGATCCAGCCGGGCTCGCCCGCGTCCCGGCTGATCACCGGGTGCCGTCCGGTCGCGAAACACCGCAACACCGCAGGCGTCGACAACGACGAACAGGGCGTCGTGCTCTCGCTGTGTTCGCTGACCCGGCCGTGGTCACAGGCGTGGCCCCAGCTGCGGCACTACTACTGAGCGGTTCGTCCGGTTCGCGCTACCCTCGGGCGCATGGTGTCGACGCGCACGGCGGTGGCCGTGCTGGGGGCGGGCCCGGCCGGACTCACGGTGGCGAACCTCCTGCGGCGCGCGGGGATCGGCTGCGTGCTGCTGGAGCGGGAAAGCCGGGCGTTCATCGAACAGCGGCCACGGGCCGGGTTCATCGAAGAGTGGGCGGTCCGCGGGCTCGAACGACGCGGTCTCGGCGAGCAGCTCGTCGCGAAGGCGCCGCGGCACGAGAAGTTCGAGTTCCGGTTCGCCGGGCGGCGGCACGTCTTCCGCTACGGCGACGTCACCGGGCAGCGGCATTTCGTTTACCCGCAACAGCTTCTGGTGACCGACCTCGTCGCGCAGTACACCGGCGCGGGCGGTGAGGCGGTCTTCGGGGTTTCGGACGTCCGCCTTCACGACCTGACGTCGGACTCCCCCGCCGTCACGTTCCGGGCCGGCGGCGATGAGCACCGGCTCGACTGCGACTTCGTCGCCGGCTGCGACGGCGCCCGCGGCGTCTCTTCGACTTACCTGCCGGAATCCGCCGTCCGCGCCCACCACGACTACGGAATCGGCTGGCTCGCCCTGCTCGCGGAGGCGCCACCGTCCGCCGACGGCGTGCTGTTCGGCATCCACCCACGCGGGTTCGCCGCGCACATGGCGCGCACGCCCGCGGTGACGCGGTTCTACCTGCAGACCGCGCCGGGCGAGACCGAAGCGGACTGGCCGGACGAGCGCGTGTGGCGGGAACTGCACGCGCGGCTCACCGTGCCCGGCGGGGAGATCATCGAAGGCACGCTGGTCGAGAAGCGGATCCTCGACATGCACAACTACGTCGTGGAGCCGATGTCGCACGGCCGGCTGCACCTGGCGGGCGAGTCGGCGCACCTGGTCGCCCCGATCGCGGCGAAAGGCATGAACCTCGCCCTGCACGACGCGTTCCTGCTGACCGACGCGCTGGCGGCGTACTACGCGGACGACCCGGCCCCGCTGGCCGGCTACTCCGCCGCGTGCCTGCCCCTGGTCTGGCAGTACCAGGAGTTTTCACTGTGGCTGTCGGACATCTTCCACCACACGGCCGCCGGGACGGAGAACCCGTTCCTGGCGCGCATCGCGGAGGCCCGGATGCGCCGCCTGCTGGGTTCCCCCGCCGCGGCGGCCGCGTTCGCGGAGCTGTACATCGGCAAAAACGCGGACTTCTGAGGCGCGGCTGACACTGTCAAGAAGAACAAGACTGCACTTTCCGCGAGATCGCGGGCAGGCTCTCCGGCATGCAGGAACTCGCCGCCGAGCAGGACCACGTGAACGTTCTCTACGCCCGCCTCGACGCCCTGCGGGAGGAAGCGGCCGCCGCGCTCGCCCGTGGACACGCATCGGACGTGTGGCGGGCCGAGGTGGCGCGGCTGGCGGCGGTCGAGGACGGGCTGTGCTTCGGCCGGCTGGACCTGACCGGTGGCCGGCGTGTCCACATCGGACGGATCGGGCTGTTCGAAGACGACCGCGATCCCCTGCTGGTGGACTGGCGCGCGCCCGCCGCCCGGCCCTTCTACACCGCGACCGCCGCCGAGCCGGGCGAAGTCGTGCGCCGGCGGCGGATCACCACCCGCGGCCGGACCGTCGTCGCCGTGGACGACGAACTGCTCGACCCGGACGCGCCGACCGACGGGCTGGTCGGCGAAGCCGCGCTGCTCGCCACCGTGACGGCCGAGCGCACCGGGCGCATGCGCGACATCGTCACGACCCTCCAGGCCGAGCAGGACCGGATCATCCGGGACGACGCCAGGGGCGTGCTCGTCGTACAAGGCGGACCGGGCACGGGAAAGACGGCCGTCGCCCTGCACCGGGTCGCCTACCTGCTCTACACCCACGAACACCTGCGCACCCGCGGGGTGCTCGTCATCGGCCCCAGCCGGGTGTTCCTCGACTACATCGGCCAGGTGCTGCCCGGGCTCGGCGAGAACCGGGTGGTGACGGCGACCGTGCCCGATCTCCTCCCCGGCGTCGCGGTCACCCGGGAGGACACCGCCGCGGAAGCCGCCCGCAAGGGCCGCGCGGACATGGCGACCCGGCTGGCCGAGGCGGTGCGAGCCACCGTCCGGGTGCCCGAGGAGCCCCTGGGCGTCGAGTTCGAGCAGCAGGTCCTGCGCCTGGACCCGGCGGTGGTGCGCCGGGCCGTCCGGAAAGCCAGGGAGACCGGGCTGCCGCACAACCAGGCGCGGGACGTCTTCCACCGGGCGGTCGTGGCCACGCTCACCGGGGAGCTGGTCGACCGGATGGAGGCGCTCGCGTTCACCGAGACCGGTGAGGCGCTCGACGGCGGCAGTGCCGACGGCCGCCTCGGCGACGCCGAACTGCGAGCGCTGGCCGCCGCGGGTGTGGTGCTCGACCCGGACGAAGACGACGGCCCGCGTGTCCTGCTGGACGAGGTGGACCGGCAAGCCTTGCGGACGGCCGTGCTCGGCGACACCGGCGTCCAGGACGTGCTCGACGAGCTGTGGCCGTCCCTGACACCCGCGGAGATCGTCGAGGGGCCGTGGAGTGCCGCGGACATCCCGCTGCTGGACGAGGTCGCCGCGCTGGTCGGCGAGAGCGTGCCGGTGTTCGGGCACGTCGTCGTCGACGAGGCCCAGGAACTGTCCGAAATGGACTGGCGAATGCTGGCGCGCCGCTGCCCGTCCCGGTCGATGACCGTCGTCGGGGACCTGGCCCAGACCGGGAGCGCGGCCGGCGCGACGTCGTGGGACCGGGTGCCGCGGCCGCACCGGCTCGCGCAGCTGACCGTCGGCTACCGCACCCCGGCGGAGATCATGGAAGTCGCGGCGGAACTGCTCGCCCGCCACCACCCGGAGTTGCGGCCGCCGACGTCGGTGCGGGCGAGCGGAAAGCCGCCGTGGCGCCAGGCGGCCGCCGACGTGCCCGGTGCGCTCGCCGAACTCGTCGGCGAGCACACCGGGGGCCGGCTGGCGATCATCGCGCCGGAGGCCGGCGAGCTGGCGGCCGTCCTGTCGCTGAGCGTGCCACCAGACCTGAGCGCCGGAGTGGTGCTGCTGACCCCGGCCGAGGCGAAGGGCCTGGAGTTCGACGCCGTTGTGATCGCCGACCCCGCCGCCGTCCTCGCGGCGGGCCCGCACGGCCCCAACGACCTCTACGTGGCGATGACACGAGCCACGCAGTGGCTGGGCGTGGTCCACCCCGGGCCGGTCCCGCCGGAACTGAGATCGCTGGCGCAGCGGCGGGTCAGCTCCAGGCGATCTTGAACACCCAGGTGAAGCGGCCCGACTGGCGGGCCGCGGCCGGGACGTCGATGACCAGCGAACCGTTCTCGACCGTCCAGTGCAGGGTGCCGCGATACCCGAGCAGTGTCACCCGGTCCCCCGCGCGGATCGGGACCGGGGCGTCCACGACCACGCGGCTGCCCGGCGCCACCAGCGAATGCACGTAGAACGCCTCGTTCTGCTTCACCGTGAAGCGCAGGTCGCCGAGCTGCGCCATCCGCGACCAGTACGTCGTGCCGTAGATCGCCTCGCCGTTGACCTTCAGCCACGCGCCCGCGTCCCGCAGGTGCTTCTGCATGACGTCCGGGATGGTGCCGTCGAAGTCCGGTCCGATGTCGAGCAGGAAGTTGCCGTTCTTCGAGACGATGTCGACGAGGGTCCGGACGACCTCCTCCGCCGTCATGTACTTCGCGTCGGGGGTCGCGCGGTTGTAGCCGTAGGAGAACGGGTCGAGCCCACGGCTCGCCTCCCACTTCGCCACCACGGTGTTCGGGTACGTCGTGTACTCCGGCGTCGTGAAGTCGTGGTCCGGGATGCCGCCGCGGTCGTTGTAGGTGACGTCCTTGGGGCGCTTGCGGTTCTTCGCGCGGTTGAAGTACTCGGTGAGCACGTTCCGGCTGTCGTTGACGCCGCCGATGTCGAACCACAGCACGTCGGGGTCGAACTCCGAGATCAGCTCCAGCACCTGCGGCGCCTGGTAGTCGCGGACGAAGTCCTTGCCGGCGGTGTAGCCGGTGTAGGGCAGCGACGCGCCGGTGTAGGGATTGCGCGGCGCGTGGCCCATCCACGGGTTGTCCGGGTTGAACCATTCCGGCAGCGAGAAGTACAGGCCGTTGCGCAGCTGCGGGGTGTACTTCCGGGAAGCCGCGAACAGCTCCGCGATGACGTTCCGCTTCGGGCCGAGCTTGACGGAGTTGCGGTCGCTGACCTTGGTGTCCCACAACGCGAAGCCGTCGTGGTGCTTGGACGTCAGGACGTAGTACTCGGCACCCGCGTCCGCGATCAGCTTCAGCCAGGTCCGCGGGTCGAACTTCGCCGCGGTGAACATCGGGATGAAGTCGTCGTAAACGAAGTTCTCGCCGTACTTCTCCTTGTGGTAGGCGTATGTCGGGCCGTTGGGGTCCTGCTGGTTCTGCCAGTACCACTCCGCGTACTGCTGCCCGACCGGCGCCCACGCGGGCACGGCGTACACGCCCCAGTGGATGAAGATGCCGAACTTGGCGTCGGTGAACCAGTAGGGCGCGCGGTGCGTCGAGAGCGACGCGTCGGCCGGGCGGAAGTCCGGGACACCGAGGGTGATCGGCACCTGCTGCGTGGCCAGCGTGCCGCGTCCCGCGGTGACGCGGAGCTGGCCGTTCGTCGTGGTACCGGGTGGCACGGACGCGTTCGGCGCGAGCCCGAGCCGCACGGTCGCCTGCTCCCCCGGCGCCAGCGCGCGGATGGCCGCCGGCACGGTGGTCCGGCCGCCGGGGACGTCGACGGTGACGGTGACCCGGTCGCGGGCGCCGAGCCACACGGTGCCGGCGTTGACCACGGTCGCCTCGGCGGCCTGCGGGCCCCCGTCGGACAGCAGGTTGGCCGTCGAGCGGCCGTCCAGGATCAGCGCCGAACGGCCGACGGCGACCGGCTGGAGGGTGAGCGCGAAGACGTGCAGGCTGGAGACGTTCGGCGCGGGGTTGGCGGTGGTGGGCAGGGTCAGCGCGACGGCTTCCCGGGCCGGGTCGACCCAGACCTGCCCGGTGGCCAGCGAAACCGGGTTGTTGTCGACGACCCCGCCGGGCGCGTAGCGGAACGGCGAGACGAGCGCGCCGCTGCCGGTGTACCAGTCCGGACCGGACAGGGAACCGGTGCTCGTGCTGCCGTCGGCGTAGTGCACGGTCGCCGTGCCGCCGGTGGTGCCGTAGCTGGCGGCGACCAGGAAGTACGCGACGAAGTAGCGCCCCTTCGGCAGGTCGATCTTCTGGCCGGTGGCGGCGATGTTGTTCTTCGCGCCGGCGGCCGCGGACCCGAGCTTGAACGGGACGCCACCGGCGGTGGTGGTCTGCCCGGCGGGCAGGTGCTCGGCCGGGAAGGTGTAGCCGGACCCGTCGAAGTCACCGCCGGTCGCCGACGCGCTGTCGATGCCGTCGTTGGTGAACCAGGCGTCGAGCGCGACCGGGACGGGTGGCGGAGGCGGCACGATCGGGGTGTCGGGGCCGTCTGTGCTGTCGGGGGCGGCGTCCACGGGTATGGCCGCACCGGCGGGGGTGAGGCCGGCCGCGCTGAGCGCGACGGCGCCACCGAGGGCCATGCCGAGGGCTTGGCGGCGGGGGAAGGTCGTCATTGAACCTCCAGGGATCGGATGACTACGGCGGATTTACGGCAGAGTTCGCCCCACTGAGGCGCATCTGTCGCTGGCGGAACTGATTCATCCGATGACTGACCCTGCTGGTTGGTCTCAACCGTGTCAAGGGGCCAACCGGAGCGATCGTTGTGAACCACGCTCGTGTTCGCCGCGTATCCCTAGGTAACGAGCTGCAGCACTCGCACCGAACCAGCCGCACGAAAGGCCAGACCGATGTCCACCCACCCGAACGCGCTGAGCCGCCGCGCGATCGCCATGCTCAAGGCGGTCGCCGAAGGCCGTGCCGAGCTCCGCTGCAGCTGCGAACCCGACCTCCGCGTCGACGGCTTGTCCTGCTGCGACCAGAACACCGCCCACGACCTCGCCCACGCCGGGCTGGTCAGAGCCACCCGGCTCGTCGCCCCCGGCCAGTGGGCACCCGCCGAACTGACCGACGCGGGCCACCGCGCCCTGAGCGGAGTTCCCGCCGCCGCGGCGTGACCCTCCCGCTCGTGAAGGCCGTGAATGGCACATTGAGGGACGTAGAGTCCGTGAATGTGCCATTCACGGCCTTTCCGCGTGCTGGGTTGGGTGGGCTGCGCGAGAAAGCTGGGGAATGGGCTGAACCGGGGCGGGCCGGGGGCCGTGCTTGGGGTGAGGGCGTCTCGCACACGCCCTCCGGGGTCACCACGACGCAACGATCCGGGCCAGCCTCCGCCCGATCGGGACCGGGTACCCCGGCGAGCGGCCGTCGCGGCAACGGCCACCTCGCGCGGGCCCGTCCGGTATCCCCAGAATTCCGGACGGGTCCGCCCCCGGCCCGCTGTCCGGGATCTTGTCCGCCGCCCTCACCTGATCAGCGGTCGCTGACCCGCAGGACACACGGGACGGTGGGGGTATGCGACGCTTCCTGACCGTCGGCACGGCCGTCCTGGCGGGCTTCGGCATCCTCACGGCTTCCGGCAGCGCGAACCCGGAAAGCGCTCTCCCGGTCGTCGCCCAGCACGCCGTCGGCGGCTGGACGGGCACGTGGGCGGCGGCGCCCGCGGCCGCCGTGCCGAACACCCCGGACGGCTACCCGGGCTATTCGATCCGCAACGTCGTGCACACGAGCGCCGGGGGTGGCCGGGCACGCGTCCACCTCTCCAACGCCTTCGGGGCCGCTCCCCTGACCTTCGGGCACGTCACGATCGCGGTCCAGGGCACCGGCCCGGACGCCGCGGCGGGCACCCTGCGGCCGGTGACCTTCGGCGGCTCGCCGAGCGTCGTCGTGCCGGCCGGCGCCGAGGCGCTGAGCGACCCGGTGAGCCTGCGGGTGCCCGCCGACGCGAACCTGCTCGTGACGACGTACGTGCCGTCGAAGTCCGGCCCGGTCACCTACCACCCGGCAGCGTCGCAGACGTCGTATTTCACCCGCGCGGGCGACTTCGCCGCCAGCGAGTCCGGCGCCCCCTACACCGAGCAGGCGGCGGTGTGGCACTACGTTTCCGGCGTCGACGTCCAGGGCGGCGCCGAAGCCTCGATCGTGACACTGGGTGATTCGATCACCGACGGCGTCGGCTCGGCGGCCGGCGCGAACCACCGCTGGCCGGACTACCTCGCCGACCGGCTGCACGGCCGGTTCGGCGTGCTGAACGCCGGGATCAGCGCCAACCGGCTGCTGCTCGACGTACCCGGCTCCGGCGCCGGCCAGAACGCGCTCTCCCGCTTCGACCGCGACGTGCTGGGCGTCGGCGGTGTGCGGACGCTGATCGTGCTGGAGGGCATCAACGACATCCAGCAGACCCCGCACCAGACCGACGCGAGCGCGATCACGTCGGCGTACCGCCAGCTGGTGGCTCAGGCGCACGCGCGTGGCATCCGCGTCCTCGGCGGCACGCTCACGCCGTTCAAGGGCTGGCGGGTCTACGACGAGACCCTGGAGGCGACCCGGCAGGCGGTGAACGCGTTCATCCGCACCAGCGGGGTGTTCGACGCGGTGATCGACTTCGACGCGGCGGTCCGCGACCCCGCCGATCCGCTGCGAATGCTGCCGGCGTACGACTCCGGTGACCACCTCCACCCGGGCGACGCGGGCTACGAGCGCATGGCCGCGGCGATCCGCCTGGACCGCCTCTGAACCGTCAGCGATTCACGAGCCGCTGAGCGCGGCCACCGGCACCAGGTCGTCCACCAGCAGGTCCATCAGCAGGCCGTCGTGCCAGCTGCCGTCCGGGCCGCGCTCGTAGGAGCGCATCGTGCCGACCGGCCGGAAGCCGAGCGACTCGTAGAGCCGGATCGCCGCCTTGTTGTCGGCGGCGGGGTCGATCACCAGCCGGTGGTGCCCACGCACCGTGAACAGGTGTTCGGCGAGCGCGCGGATGGCGTCGGAGCCGAGGCCACGGCCCTGCCAGTCGGGGTGCACCGCGATGTCGATCCCGGCGTGCCGGTACTGGGGATCGGCCTCCTCGAAGGCGAGCTCGATCCCCACGACGACGTCGTCGTGCTCGACGGCGTAGGTCGTGGTGCCTTCGTCCGGGTCCAGCAGGTAGGACACCTGGGTGGCCACCGGCTCTTCGGCGTCCGCCCACCAGCGGGCGACTTCGGGGTGCGACAGGATCTCCTCGAACCGGGCGGCGTCCGAGGCGGCGGCAGGCCGCAGCCGGACACGGCTTCCGGTGATCAGGCCGGTCATCGGCCCAGTGTCGACCCCCGGAAGCCGTCTGTCGAGCGGTTCCGCCGCGTCAGTCACCCATGTCGGTGTCCGAGTCGTCCCGCCGCGGCCGCTTGGCCGGCGGGGCGCCGTCCGGCGAGATCGGCGAGTGCACCGGGCCCGAGCCGGACGGGCCCGCCTGCGGGCCGGCGGCCGGCGGCTTCGCGCCACCGGGAACCTCCTGCCAGGTGTGCCAAGGGCCACCCTGCTTCGCGAAGTTGGGGTCGTTGCGGTCCCAGTACGCGCGATTCGCGCCGTCGCCCGGGCGCGGGCTCATGTAGCGGTCCTCGTGCGCGCCACTCGCGTTGGACCGCTCCTTGGACTCGATGCCGTGGTAGGTGCTCGTCTCGCGGTTGTGCTTGAGGTTTTCCTCCCGGGTCCGGTCCTTCCCTTCCCGGTTCCAGTTCGAGCCCGCGGCCTCGTCGTGCCCGAGCACGCCGTTCTTGTGGCCCTTGATCTCGTTGCCGCTCGCACCCGTGTAGTTCTCACCGGGCTGCTTGGTGTCGAAGCGCCGGTTCGGGTCCATCAGCCACTTCTTGTCCGGCTTCTTCCCACCCGGAACCGGCGAAAGCGCCGCGTCTTCCCACAGCGGGAGCATCTTGCCGTGGTCGTGCTTGGGATTCTCGTACCCGGCCGCGGTGCGCCGGTCGTACTTCTGCGCGTTGGTCCCGGGTTTCTTCGCGCCGTACTTCCCGGCCGGCGACATCTGCTGGTAGAGCCGTCCGCCCGGCGAGTGCTCCGTGACGACGTTGTTCGGGACGTTCGTCTTGATCGTCAGCTTCGGCTTCTGGCCGCTCGGACCACCCGCGGCGCCCTGCGCGCTCGTGCCGCCGTTCTTGCAGCTCTGGGGTGCGAGCCCGAGCGGGTCGACCCACGCGTGCGGGTTCTCGACGTAGGCGTGCGGGTTGGGCCCGGCGCCGAGGCCGATCGGGTCCGGGCTGGCGTACCGCCCGGTCGACGGGTCGTAGTACCGGAAGAAGTTGTAGTGCAGCCCGCTCTCGGCGTCGAAGTACTGCCCGGCGAACCGCAGGGGCGTGCCCGCCCCCGTGCGGGTCTCCTCGACGGTCGCGCCCCACAGGCTCAGCCGCGAGAACCAGGCGACGGTGCCGCGGTCGTCGACCAGCTCGGCCGGCGCGCCCGACGGGTCGGCCACGACCAGGTGGAACTGCTCGCCGAGCAGCTCCTGCGGCGAGCGGAACTGCCGTTCCCGCTGGATCAGCGGCTGGAAGCCGTCCGGCTCGTAGTCCCACACGGTGACCCGGATGCCGGTGGCGTCCGAGTGGGCCTGCTCGACCAGGACCTGGTCGTCCCAGGTGAACTCGACGCGCTCGGCAACGCTCGTGCCGTCCGGGCCGAGCCGTTCCTTGCCGATCCGCCTGCCCAGCGGGTCGTAGGTGTACCGCCACTGGGTGCCGTCCGGGGTCCGCACCCCGGCGAGCCGGTCCTGCGGGCCCCAGGCGTACTGCCAGGTCCCCGCCGTCTCGGTCTCCCGGAGCACGAGACGGCCCCGGTCGTCGTGCGTGAAACGGGTCCGCCCGGCCGTCCGGACCACCGTGCCGGCGAACGACCGCGGCCCGAGCGCGTCCTGGCTGCCCGAAGCCGGCCAGACGGCGTCGGTGACGTTGCCCGCCGCGTCGTAGGCGTACCGCTCGGACCAGCGCGGCGCCTGCACGCCGACGACGCGGGCACGCTGGTCCAGGGTGAACCCGCGCGGCCCGGTGAGCCGGTCCTGGACGCCGGTCAGCGCGCCGTCCGGCCGGTACGCGTAGGAACGCTGCTGGCTGAGCTGCCCCGTCGCGGCGGTGATCGTCTGCGAGAGCAGCTGCGCGTCCGGTGTCCACGCCTGGCTGATCGCCGCGCCGGAGTCGAGCGCGCGCCGGACCTCGCGGCCGGCGTGGTCGTGTTCGAACCGCAGGGTCCGGCCGCCCGTGTGCACGGCGACCGGCTGGTCCAGCGCGTCGTACTCCCAGACGCTCTCGGCGCCGGACGGCGTCCGGCGCCGGACCCGGCGGCCTAGTGCGTCGTAGCCCGACTCGACCGTGCGGCCGTTCACCGTTTCGGCGGTGACCCGGCCCGCGGCGTCCCGCTGGAACGTCACCCGCGTCCGGCCGTCGTCGGCTTCCAGGAGGTGCCCCACGGTGCTGTAGGTGTACCGCGTCGTGACCGGCCCGCAGATGTGCTCGACGACGTTGCCGGCCAGGTCGTGGCGGAAGGTCGTCGTCTCCCCGGCGTGCGTCCGGGCGACGAGCTGCCCGGCGGCGTCGTAGCGGTAGTCCACCGCTGTGCCGGCGAAGTCCGTCTCGCGCACCAGGTTGCCGGCCGCGTCGTACTCGTAGCGCCAGACGAGCCCCTGCTCGTTCGTGACGGCGGTGAGCCGCAGCATGGTGTCGTAGGCGAATTCGACGCGGCTGCCGTCCGGGCGGATCTCCGCCGCGGGCAGGTCGAAGTGCGTGGTCTCGGCCCGGGTGACCGCCCCGGCCGCGTCGGTGTACGCGACGCTGTTGCCTTCGCCGTCGAAGATCCACCGCTCGACGGCGCCGCTCGGGTGCCGGTGCCACGCGAGCCGGCCGTCGACCGTGTAGCCGAAGCGCTCCACGCTCCCCGACGGGTCGGTGATGGCCCGGATCCGGCCGAACAGGTCGCGCTCGTACCGGGTCACGCGGCCGAGCGGGTCGGTGGTCGCGACCGGCAGGCCACTGGCGTCCGTCTCGACGAGCAGGGTGTTGCCCAGCGCGTCGGTGACGGCCGAGACGTTCCCCTCGCCGTCGTAGGCGTACCGGGTGGTGGCGCCGGCCGGATCGGTCACCGCGGTGAGGCTGCCGCGCTCGTCGTACTCCCAGCGCGTGACCACCCCGGGTGCTTCGGTCATCGTCAGCGGCAGGCCGAACCGGTTGCGCTCGAAGGTGATCTCGGCGCCGTCCGGCCGGGTGATGGTGACGAGGTGGCCCGCGTCGTCGTAGGCGTAGGCGGTCGTGCGGCCCAGCTGGTCGGTCTGGCGCAGGAGCCGGTCGTGGGCGTCCCACTCGTTGACGATCGCGCCGCCGGCGGGGCCGACCTCCTTGACCACCTGCCCGGCTTCGTTCAGGTGGAACTCGGTGCGGTGGCCCAGGGAATCCGTGGAGTGGGTGACGCGGTTTTCGGTGTCGTACGCCAACGTGCCGGTGAAGAACCCGCCGGCGCCTTCGGTGCGGACACAGCGTCCGTGCTGGTCGTAGGTGTAGCGGTACCACTCGCCGTTGCGGTCGGTCCAGGCGGTGATCCGCCCCGCCGGGTCGTAGGTGTAGCGGAACGCCTGTCCGGTGCTGTTGGTGACCGCGGTGAGCTCGCCATCGGTGTAGCCGTAGCGCAGGAGCTCGACCTCGGTGCCGTCGGCGGCGACCGCGTGCAGCGCCGCGACCAGCCCACCGGCCGTCTCCACGCGGACGGTGTAGCCGCCGCTGTGCCGGATCTCGGTGGGCACGCCGCGGGAGTCGTGGGCGAACTCGATCCGGTTGCCGTGCCGGTCGCCGACCGAGGTCAGCGGCAGTTCCGGTCCGCCAGGGGCGAAGTACAGCACGTGCGCCCGCTCGAAGTCCTCGATCAGGTAGCCACCGTCGTCGGTGCGGGTCAGGCGCCGCTCGGGCCCCTGGTCACTGGTGGTCCAGACACCGACGAGCGGGTACGGGAACTTCTGGATCGTCCCGTCGGCCGCGGCGAAGGTCAGGCCGGCGTCGTCGACCGCCAGCCGCTGGTCCAATGTGGACACCCAGCTCGCGCCGAACCAGCGGCCGGCCCGGTGGGACGAGAAGTGCGTCCGCTCGACGGCCAGGGGCAGCACACCGAGGAACTCGGCGTCGACCTCGCTCATCACCATCTGGCCGGTGGAGACGTCGATCGGGTCGGTCACGCACCGCGTGTTGTCCTGCGACCGCGGGTTCGGCTTCTCGTCCTTCAGCGGCGGTGGGCTGTTGTCCTTGCCCTTGCCCTTGCCACCCGAACCGGGTCCGTCGAGCCCGCGCGATCCGGTCGGGCCGTCGGGCGTGGGGTCCGGGCTCTTCGGGGAGTCTTCGGGCCCCTTCGACGCCGGTGGCGGGTCGGTCTTGGGTGGCGGGTCGGCCTTCGCGCCCGCCGCACTGGTGCTGTCGTCGCCCTTGGGCGGCGGGTCGGTCTTCGGGGGCGGGTCGGTCTTGGGTGGCGGGTCGGTCTTCGGGGGCGGCCCGCCATTGCCCTTCGGGCCGTCGTCGAGCCCCTTGGGGTTGCCCTTGATGTCGGCGTGCTTCGGCGGCGGCGCGGCCTTGCCCGGCTTGATGTTCCGCAACGCCTTCGCCGCGTCACCGAACAGATCGCCGGCCCGCTTCAGCAGCGGCATCAGCGCCTTCAACGCCGTCACCAGCCGCTTGACCAGGTTCGCGATCTTCGACGCCGTCTTCGCCACCGCGTTGATCACCTGCGGGACGACCCAGGTCATCCCGATGCCCAGGGTGAACACCACCTGCAGTGCCCAGCTGATCAGGTGACCGATCAGCTCCGCGATGATGTCCCGCACCAACGCCCGCACGGCCGCGACGACTTCACCAGCGGTTTTGACCCCGCTGGAGGCGCCCTCGCAGCCCTTCTGAGCCGTGGTCAGCAGCGTCACCGTGTCCTGCGCCCGCTGCCGGTAGGCGTCCCCGGCGGTCCCCGTCCACGACGCGGTGTCGGTCTTGACCATCCCGGTCAGGTCCTCGCCGATGCTGCCCAGCTCGGTGGCGATGTTCTTCCACGTCTCCGACTGCGCGGCGATCTCATCGGCATTGCCGGTCAGCCCGTTGAGCGCTTCCTTCAACGGCCCGACGTGCTCGATCAGCCAGCCGACCCCGGCCGCCAGGATCGCGCCGAAGGGATCCATCGCCATCGACAGCGCGTCCAGGGCCGTGCCGACGGCACCCATCGCCACCGACGCCCAGTCACCACTCTCGATCGCCGACTTCAGATCATTCGCCGACTCCAGCAGCGAAATCCCCGAATACGCCTTCGTCGAATCCTTGGTCTCCGCGACCAACGGGTTCGCCACTACACGACCTTCTTGTCGACTCGGGTCACCACGGGTTGTTGTCCTCGTCCTCCGGAGCGGTGGGCCGCCTCCGCGGCGCGGACGCCGGCGGAGCCGCGGGCGGGACGGCCGCGCCGCCCGCCGGAGACGGCGGCACCGGGCCGGGCTCGCCGGGTGCCGGCTGGTCGTCCGGCTCGTCCGGATCGGAGAACCGGCCGCGCAGGTTGTCGAGCAGCAGGGTGCGGGTCTCGCGATCCTCGTCACCGAGCTGCTCGGCCATCACCCCCGCGACGCGGTCGGCGATGCCGGCCTGCGCGCGGCGCATCGTCGTGAGGATCTGCCGCGAGAGTTCTTCCAGCGGGAACGACTTGACCTTGTTCGAGAACGTCAGGTCCGTGACCGTGCCATCCGCACCGACGGTGACGCTGACCGCGCCGTCAGGGCTGCTCGCGGTCAGCCGCAGCCGTTCGGTCTGCTCCTGCGCCGCCTGGTACTTCTGCGCCTTCACCGCGAACCCGGCCGCCCAGTCGTCCATCCGGCGGATCGTCTCGTCGGGGTCCTGCATCAGGTCCCCCAAGCCGTTCGGGCCCGTCATGCCTTCACCTTCACTTCAGCCGGCGAGGCCGCGAGCTGACGCTCGAACGGCTGCGCGTTGCCTTCTTCCCCGTCGCGATAGGACTGCGCCGCGGTCTTGACGTTGTCGGAAAGCCCGCGCACGCCCTCGACAGACGCGGACAGCGCGTCCTTCGCCTGTTCGCCCGTCGGCCGGATGATCGGCGGCAGGAACGCGCACAGCAGCCCGTAGGCGTGGTCCGACATCGCCGTGTCGGACGCCGAAACGGCCGTGTTGAGCCGGTCCACCAGGCTGTCGACGTGGCTCGCGTGCGCGACCAGGTCGTCCGGTTCGACCTCGAAACCGCCGGCCGTCATGTGCTCACTTCCAATCCTGGTTCTTCCAGTCGCCGATCACCGGAGGCGCCACCGCTTCTTCGCCCGCGAAGAAGCTCGGGTCGTCGCTCTCGAGGTAGCCGGCTGCCTTGTGTTCCTTGTCGTCTTCCTTCTTGCCGCCGCGGGCCCCGCCCATGGCGCCCATCCCCGGGGAGCCCGCCGCGCCGGCCGCGCCGCGCCCGGACATCGCGTTCCGCGCCGCCGCCGCTTCGGCCTCGGCGGCCGCGCCGGACGCCGCGCCCCCGCTCAGGTTGCCCGCGCCGCGCATCCCGGCACCGCCGGCGCCGGCACCGCCGGTGCCCGAGCCGCCGATCCCGCCGAGGGAGCCGCCCCCGCCACCGCCACCGCCGCCGATCCCGCCGAGCCTGCTGGCGATGCTGTCGCCGTTGATCCCGCCGCCCCGGCCGATGGTCGGCATCTTGGCACCACCGGGGTTCCCGAGCCCGCCGGTGCCGGTGGGCAGGCCGGTGAGCGGGTCGATGCCGGGCGGGGTGAACCCGGGAATCGGGCTCCCGCCGCGCGGGCCGCCGGTGCCGCCCGAGACGTCCGGGATGGTGGGGATGTTCGGCGGGGTGAACCCGCTGCCGCCGGTGGTCCCGGGGCCGATGCCGGACGGCGAGAAACCGGACGACGTCGTCGTGTCGTCGAAGCGCGGCACCGAGGAGCCGGGGATGCCGGCGCCGGTGAAGTTGCCGCCCGTCTGCGTGCCGGGCACGTCGAAGGAGGGCGGTGTGAAGCCCGCGCCGCCGGAACCGCCCACACCGCTGCCAGGGATGCCACTGCCGGAGAAGCCGCTGCCCGGGATGCCGCTCCCGGAGAAGCCGGAGCCGCCGGTGCCCTCTCCGCCGGGGATGCCGCTCCCGGAAAAACCGGAGCCACCGGGGCCCTCCGCACCGGGAATGCCGGACACGCCCGCGCCGCTGCCGCCGGGGATGCCCGCACCGGCACCGCCCGTGCCGTTGGCACCGTCGAGACCCGCCGCGGTCAGGCCGGCCGGGGTCCGCGCGGTCGTCCCGTCCAGCGCCGGTTCCACCGGGCTCCGCGCCAGCAGCGGCCGGGTGCCGGTGGCCGCGCTCCCGCCCGCCGGCGCCATGGTCGTCGATCGTCGTGCCGTCTCGGTCGGCAGCTTCGGCGGGGCCGGGAACTTCGGGGTGGCGACGGCGCTGCCGATGGTCTCGTCGTACTGCGTCAGGATCTGCGCGGCGTGTTCGCGGGCGACCTGCTGCGCCTTGTAGGTCTGCACGGCCTCCCCCGCGGCCGAGGCGTACTGCAGCGGGTCGGTCATCTGCTGCAGGCGCTGGTTGGTGGCCTGCAGGTCGAACTGCACCGGCGGGTTCGCGCCCATCTGCCGCTGGGTCTCGTTGAGCGCCTGGGAGTGGATCTCCTGCTGCCGCCCGGCGAGCGTCGCGCCCTGCGCGGTCGCGCCCAGCCACTTGCCGACGCCGGCGAGGTGCTCGCGGACGGCGTCACCGGCGCCGCCCTGCCAGTTGCTGGTGCTGGCGTTGATCGCGTCGGCGAGGGTCTTCTGGTGCGTGCCCAGGTCGTTGCCGACGCGCACCCACTCTTCCGAAGTTTCCGCGACGGTCGCCGGGTTGGCGTCCAGCGTGATGGCTTCGTTCATCTGTTCGTGGCTGGCGTTGGCCCACAGCGTGCGCGGCGGGCCGCCGGTCTCGCGCATGGAGAGGCCCTCGTCGAGGCCGTGCTTGGCGTCGGCGAGGTGCTGCTGGTAGAGCTCCTGGATCTTCCGGTCGCGCAGCACGGGGTCGACGACCGGGCCGAGCCAGCCGCGCCGGATCTCGTCGTCGACCTGCAGCGTGGCCATCTCGCGGATCTGGTCGCCCGAGGGCGAGCTGTCCGTGGTCAGCGGCCCCACGTAGTACTTCGACGAGGAGTCGGCGGTGACGTCGTAGAGGGGGCTGCGCGGGTCGTAGTCCGGGGACGACGGGTCCGACACGGACTGGGCGGTGGGTGCCACGGTCTCCCTCAGCTGTGGTCGGCGGGCGGGATCGCCGCGAGCGTGGCCCGCGTGCTCTCTTCCCGGGACTGGTAGTTCTTCTTCGCCAGCTTGATGGCCTCGATGTAGGTCGGGAACTCCTGCCGCGCCGCCTGCAGCTGGGTGAGCAGCCCGTGCTCGTCGGCGGCGGTGCTGACCATGTGCGCGGAGACCCACTGCCCGGTGGCGGTCCGGCTCATGGCCGGCGCGTCGTGCAGCCGCTGCAGCGTGGCCCACCGCTCTTCGAGGGACTCGAGGACGCCTTCGAGCGCCTTGATCAGCTGGTTTCCGGTGGTGTCGTCGATCGCGAAGCCACCGCTCTGGGCGAGCCGCTTCAGCTGGGCACCGGCGAGGCCGACGCGGACCGTGGCCATCATCTTGGCCTCGGGGGTCGTCGCGGCTTGCATCTGCATGGTCGCCTGGAGCGCCTGGGCGGCCGCCGCGGTCTCTTCCGTCACTAGGACTGTTCCTCCCCGATCAGTAGACAGCCGCGATCGCGTGCCGGATCGCGCGCGCGAGGTCGGCCCGCCCGGCCGGCACGTACTCCGCGGTCAGCTCGCCCGCCTCGCCGGTCTTGGTGTGCACCAGATAGCGGCCGTCGGCGGTGTCCAGCCAGCTCAGCGGGTCACCCGCGAGCAGCTCGCCCCGCCGGCCCAGCGCGGTGACGGCGATGTGGCCACCACCCAGCCGAGGTTCGGCGAGCACCCGTTCCAGCACGGCGACGTCCGACGGTTTCGCGGCCGGAGCACGGCGCCCCGGCCGGACGACGGCCTTGACCTCGATCATGCCGAAGGCATCGGTCTCTTCTTCGTCGAACTCGGCGTCCGCGATGCGCTTGGCGGTCATGGCCGAAACGTCCCGCCCGGCGGCCCGGTGCACGACGTGCCTCCCGGTGGTGGCGGCCGGAGCCGGCGGCAGCACACCGGTGACGACCTCGACGAGGTCCTCGTCCGCGAACAGCGAAAACAGCAGTTCATCGGTGTCCGGAGCCTGGGTGACACCGAGCGCCTGCGCCCCATCGGTGACCACGAGCACGGCAACATCGGCACCAAGACCATCGATCCCGCTGACGGCAACCGAAACACGCGGCTCGGCGAGCAGCTCGAAGGCCATCCGCACACCGGGGTGCAGCTCACCGGAGACCGAAAGCCGCCGTTCCTCGAGAGCGTCGTAAACCCGCCGCGCGACATGCACGAACCGCACGGGATCGGCGGGCAGGTGCCCGGCCCGCAAGGGGTACCGCCGGACATCGCCCCCGGTCGCCTGCCCGACGACGAGAGCTTCGACGACCTCGAGGACGAACTCGAACCGCTCCGCCATATCCCCTCGCCGCACTCGTTTCGTCAAGCCCTCAAGCAATTCTCCTCACGAACAGTAGCAGTGCCGTAAGACGCCGCGACGGCACCGCCACGCGGATGCCCGAAAGACCACGATCCCTGGACTGCGCGGGCAAAGGCCTTGCCGCTTCCGTGCCCTCGTGCCATGCGGGTGCACGTGCATCGCGGGGGGGTGCTTCGCAGCCGAGGGGGCCGGGAGCGGGGCGCGGCTGGCGCACGTACCGGCCCGACGCTCGCGGTGGGGTAGCGATCGGCCGGCGCCCGGGCGAGGTGCCGAGCGCCCCAATGCCACATTGGGCGCTTGAGCTGGGGCCACGGCGAAGCCGCATCTTGAAACTCAAGCAAAGTCACCGAGAAGAAACCAACCGAGCCCGATCGATATCAGGACCACGATAGAGCCGCTCCGGAATCCGAGCCAGAGTGGAAGGATGAACCTGCTCGCCCAACCCGTAGAACTTCTGAAAACTCATGATGAGCGGCCGCCAGGAGTCAGGATCGACGCGATCATCACTACCGGCCACCCGGATCTCATCGTGCACGAAGACCCGCTGAACCCGAACCTCGAAGGTCAAGATCCCCCCATCGTCCCCCACCGGATGCACGGCCTCGACGACAGCCTCCATGGCAACCGGACACTCGGCAACCCGGGGAGGCACAACAGTTTCCGACGGAACAGCGGTCAACCCGGCCCGCGAAAACTTCGAGGCGACGTGGAAATAGCCACGCCGAGCCTTGCCGACAGGAACGGGATCCGACCCAGTGGTGAGCGCGAGCCGGTCGACGGCCCCCGCTTGCCCCTCCGAAGGGAGGTTCAGCACGCATTCGCCGGTGCGCACCAGGTTCTGGGCGGTCTTCGACCGGGCCCCGAGCCCGAGGATGGCCCGCCACCCGAGCCAGAACGCCGACGACATCGGGGCCAGGTTGGCCGAGCCGTCCTCGTTGGTGCTCGAAATGAGCACGACCGGGGTGCCGAAGTACAGGATGCCGGGCTCGATGGCCGTGTGCGCAGGTGTGTTCACGTCTTCGAGCGTGCCGTCGACGCCGGAGCCGGTGCTGGCGGGAATCGGCCATCGCGATCACCGGCGGCCCCCGGAAAGGACGCCGGTGATCGCGGAAGCCCTCAGCTCGCCTGGGTGAGCGCGCGGCGCGTCAGCACCCTGGCCAGGTGGCGGCGGTACTCCGCCGTGGCGTGCGGCTCGTCCGGCGGGTTCGTGCCCTCCGCCGCCACTGCCGCCGCCTCGGCGATCGACGCTCCCGACGCCAGCGCCGACTCCGTGGCCGACGCCCGCAGCGGCACTCCGCCCATGTTCACCAGACCCACGCGACCCCCGGCGACAGCCACCCCGACCATCGCCCAGTCGATCGCGCGGCGGGTGAACTTCTCGAAGCCCCAGCCCTGACCGGCCTGCGACGGCAAGCGGATCTCCGTCAGCAGTTCGGCAGGCTCCAGCGGCGTCGTGAACGGGCCCAGGAAGAACTCCGACGCCGGAATCCGCCGCTCGCCGGAAGGGCCGCGCGCGACCAGCACGGCGTCCGAGGCGAGCACCGCCGCGGGCAGGTCCGCCGCCGAGTCCGCGTGCACCAGCGACCCGCCGATCGTGCCGCGGTGGCGGACCTGCCGGTCGCCCACCGAAGCCGACACGTGCGCCAGCAGCGGCGCGTGCTCCAGCAGCACCGGGTCCTGCGCGAGATCGCTGTAACGGGACAACGCGCCGATCACGACTTCGCCGCCGTCGAGGCGGACGTACCGGAGCTCGTCGAGCGGCCCGATGTCCACCAGGTACTCCGGCGCGGCCAGCCGCAGCTTCATCAGCGGCAGCAGGGAATGCCCGCCGGCGAGCACCTTCGCCTCGTCGCCCAAAGCCGCCAGCCGAGCCAGCGCCTCGTCCACTGTGGACACGCGCTCGTACTGGAACGAAGCCGGGATCACCGGTCCACCTCCTGCCCCGAAGCGTCGATCACGGCGCTCACGATGTTGTGGTAACCCGTGCAGCGGCACAGGTTGCCCTCGAGCCCCGCCCGCACCTCGTCCCGCGAAGGCTTCGGGTTGTCGGCCAGCAGCGAAACCGACGCCATGATCATGCCCGGCGTGCAGAACCCGCACTGCAGCCCGTGCTGCTCACGGAAGGCGCGCTGCACGGGATGCAGTTCTCCGTCCGAAGAGGACAGTCCCTCGACGGTGGTGACGGCGTGGCCGTCGGCCTGCGCCGCCAGCACCGTGCACGACTTGACCGACTCGCCGTCGAGCAGCACGGTGCAGGCCCCGCACGACGTCGTGTCGCAGCCGATGTTCGTGCCGGTGAGCCCGGCGGTGTCACGCAGGAAGTGCACCAGCAGCGTCCGGTCCGGCACCTCCTCGGCCACCGAGCGCCCGTTGACCTCGATCGAAACCTTCACCGCGCGCGTCCCTTCCCAGTTTCTTCGAGTGCGGCCCAGACCCGGATGGGGGTCGTGGGCATGTCCAGGTGCCGGACGCCACGGGACGAAAGAGCGTCGACCACGGCGTTGTGCACCGCCGGCGTCGAGCCGATGGTGGCCGCCTCGCCGATTCCCTTGACGCCCAGCAGGTTCCGGTCGGTCGGGGTGGTCATGTCGACGAGCTCGAAGTCCGGCAGCTCGGCGGCGGTGACGAACGAGTAGTCCGCCAGTGTCGCGGTCGTCGGGTTGCCGTCGTCGTCGTAGGTGACGACCTCCATGAGCGCCTGCGCCGCGCCCTGGGCGAGGCCGCCGTGGCGCTGCCCGCGGAAGGTCAGCGGGTTGACGATCGGGCCGGCGTCGTCGACGGCGACGATCCGGCGCAGCTCGACCTTGCCGGTCTCGGTGTCGACCTCGACCACCGCGAGATGCGCGCCGAACGGGAACGTCGGTTTGCCGTCGCCGAACCAGACGTCGGCGGTGAGCTTGCCCTCGGCACGCTCGGCCACCTGCGCCCAGCTGAGCACGGTGCTCGACGGCGCGCCACGCACCTGCCAGACCCCGCGCTCGACGTCCAGTTCGAGGTCGTCCGGCGCGGCTTCCAGCAGGTCGGCCGCGAGCTCGCGGGCCTGGGCGATCACCTGGTCGGCCGCCTGCCGGATCGCCGAGCCGCCCAGCTGCAGCGACCGGGAACCGAACGTGCCGATGCCCTTGGGCACCTCGTCGGTGTCGCCGTGCCGGACGGTGATCTTGTCCAGCGGCACGCCGAGCCGGTCGGACAGCAGCATCGCCAGTGACGTCCCGAGTCCCTGCCCGTGCGGCGAACTTCCGGTCCACGCGACGACCGAGCCGTCCGGGTGGATGTCGACGCGGCCGCTCTCGCCGCCGCCGTCGCCGCCGGTGATTTCGACGTAGGTCGCGATGCCCAGACCGAGTTCGACCGGGTCGCCCGCCTCCCGCCGCCGCTGTTGCTCGGCCCGCAGTTCGGTGTACCCGGCGGCGTCCAGGGCCTTGTCCAGTGCCGCCGCGTACTCGCCCGTGTCGTAGGACGCGCCGGTCGGTGTCTGGTACGGGAACTCGTCCGGCCGGATGAAGTTGACCCGGCGGACCTCGGCCGGGTCGCGCCCGATCTCGCCGGCGAACATGTCCATCGCCCGTTCGACGGCGGCCGTCGCCTCCGGCCGGCCGGCGCCGCGGTAGGCCGAGACCGGCGTCGTGTTCGTGACGACCGCGCGGCTGCGTGTCTCCACCTTCGGGAACCGGTACACGCCGACGGCCATCAGCTCGGTCAGCGTCGGCAGGAACAGTGTCCGCGGGTACGCGCCCGCGTCCTGGATGACGTCGAGGCGGTACGCGAGGACCGTGCCGTCGCGCTTCCCGCCGATGGTCACGGTGTTCTGCTGCGCGCGGCCGTGCGTCATCGACGTCAGGTTCTCGGTGCGCGACTCGACCCAGCGCACCGGCCGCCCGAGCCGCTTCGCGGCCCAGCCGAGCACGGTCACCTCGGGGTCCGCGCCGATCTTCGCGCCGAACCCGCCGCCGACGTCCGGCGTGATCACCCGGACCGACTCCTCGCCGACGCCGAGGCTCATCGCCAGCTGCATGCGGGCGATCTGGGCGTTCTGCGACGACAGCCAGACCGTCAGCCTGCCGTCGTCGCCCCAGGCGCAGGACGCGCCGCGGCCCTCGAGCGGGGCGGGCGCGACACGCTGGTTGACGATGGTCTGCGTGACCACGACGTCGCAGCCTTCGAAGATCGCGTCGTCGAACTGCTCCGCGCCGTTGACCTGCACGATGTTGCTGTCGGTCTCCTGGTGCAGCAGCGTCTCGCCCGCCAGCGCCACGTCGATGCTCGCGACCGCGTCCAGCGGGTCGTAGTCGACGTCGACCAGCTCGGCCGCGTCGGCGAGCTGGTAGCGCTCTTCGGTGAGGACCAGCGCGACGGGTTCGCCGACGTAGCGCACCACCCCGTCGGCCAGCCAAGGTTCTTTCAGCGGTCCGGCCGGGTGCGGGTCGAGCCCGAGGTCGGCGGCGGTGAACACACCGAGCACCCCCGGCGCCGCCCTCGCTTCGCTCACGTCGATGCCGCCGATCCGCGCGTGCGCGATCGGACTTCGCACGAACACCGCGTGTGCGGCCCCGGTCAGCGCATCCACCCGCAGATCGTCCACATAGGTGCCGCCCGCGGTGATCAGGTTCTGATCCTCTTGGCGGACCACCCTGGTCCCGACAATGCTCATCTGGTCTCCTGCTCGCCGATACCCCGCCGATCATGCCCGCAGGCCGAGGACCACCGCCAGACCCAGTCCCGCAATGCCGATCCCGATCCGCAACGGCGTCGCCGGCAGATGCCGCACGAGCGTCGAACCCAGCCACGCGCCGCCGAGGGAACCGAGGCAGACGGCGAGCGCGGCCGGCCAGACCACCTTGCCCGTGGCCGAGAAGACGATCGCGGCGAGCAGGTTCGCCGAACCGGTGACCAGGTTCTTCGCCGCGTTCGTGCGGGCGAGCGGCTGGCTCCAGACCGACACCAGCAGCGCGAGCATGAGCACTCCCGCGGCGGCGCCGAAGTAGCCGCCGTAGACGCCGATGAAGAACGCGGACACGCCCGTCGCCGGGCTCAGGCCGTGGTGTTCGGCGCCTTCGGCCAGCCGGCGCAGCCGCGGCCCGGCCATCAGCACCAGTGACGCCCCGCCGATCAGCCACGGCACGATGACGGTGAACGCGCCGGACGGGGTCAGCAGCAGCACGACCCCGCCGCACGCGCCGCCGACGGTCGTGATGAGGCAGAGCGGGACGAGCCGGGCCCGCTGCCCGGCCAGCTCGGGCCGCGCCCCGGCGGCGGCGCCCGCGGTGGTGCCCAGCATGGCGACGGTGTTGGTGATGTTCGCGGTCACCGGAGGCAGCCCCGCGGCGAGCAGCGCCGGGTACGACACGAGCGAAGCGAGCCCGGCAGTGGCCCCGGTCAGGCCGGCGCCGACCCCGGCTAGCGCGAGCAGGAGCAGCGCGGGCGGGTCGATGATCACCTCGTCATCTCATCACGGCCGGACCCGGTGACCGTGTGCCCCCGCCTGCCCGGACGCGCCGAAACGACATGAAAGACTCGTTCATGTCGTCGAACGAGGTGAACGAGTCTTTCACGACACCGCGGCGGCAACGGACGGCAGTGTCCACATCGGACTGACCGGGTCAGCGCGAACGTGACCGGCGGCCGCGACGCGCCCGCCGGCCGGTTGTCCGGCAGGACTTGATCGATCTCGGACGGCTCGCGCCGGGCCCGGGGGCGAGTACCTTGTCACCACAGGGCTTGCCACCCCCCTCGATCGGGAGGACGGATGCGCGTCACGATCGCCGAGGTCGCCCGCCGCGCGCGGGTGAGCAAGACGACCGTGTCGAGGGTGCTCAACAACAAGGCCGACGTGGACGCGGCGACCGCGGTGCGGGTGCGCGAAGTGATCGCCGCGACCGGGTACATCCCCAGTGCCGGCGCGGTCGGGCTGGCTCGCGGGGTGACGCGCACGGTGGGGATGCTGGTACCCGGGGTGACCTGGCCGTGGATGGGCGAGGTGCTCCAGGGCGTCGCCGACGTCCTCGAAGCGAAGGGCTACGGCTTACTGCTGTCCACGGCCAGCCGCGGTGCCGACTCGCTGGACGGCTTCTCGCGGCGGGTGTCGGCCAAGGCGTTCGACGGCCTGCTGCTGGTGGAACCGCCGGACGCGGTGCGGCACCTGCGCGTGCTGCACGACTCCGGGCTGCCGGTGGTGATGATCGACGACCGCGGCCGCCGCCCCGCGTTCCCGTCGGTGGGCACGGACAACCGCCGGGGCGGCGCGGCCGCGGCCCGGCACCTGCTGGACACCGGCCGCACCCGGCTCGCCACGGTCACCGGGCCCCACGGCTTCGGCTGCACGAGCGACCGCCTCAACGGCTTCCACGACGGCGTGCGCGAAGCCGGCCTGGCCCTCGATCCGCGGCTGATCATCGAAGGCGACTTCACGAGCGAAAGCGGCGAGGCGGCCATCCTCCAGCTCCTCGCGACCGGCCCGGAGTTCGACGCGGTCTTCGCGCACAACGACCTCACGGCGGCGGGTGTGCTGGCCGGGCTCCGCAAGGCCGGCCGCGCGGTGCCGGAGGACGTCGCCGTGATCGGTTTCGACGACGTCCCCCTGGCCGCCCACACCCAGCCACCGCTGACCACGATCCACCAGCCGCTGCGGGAGATGGGCGAGTCGGCGGCCCGGCAGCTGCTCGCGCAGCTGGCCGGGGCACCGCCGCCGGAGGCACCGGTGATCGTCCCGACGTCACTGGTCGTCCGCGAGTCGACCGGGGCGCCGCGCACCGCGGGCTAGCCGAACTGTCCATTGTGGTCAGCCTGCCGCGTCTCCCGAGGCGCGGCGCAGTGCGCGTCCGACGTCCGCCGGGGAGGGTTCGGACAGCACCGCGGCGACGTACGCGTCCGGGCGGACCAGCCAGGCTTCCCCCGGACACGCCCCCAGCGTCCCGCCCACCGGGATGCCCACCGAGCGCAGCCCCGCGGACGCCACGCCGGGCGTCGTCAGCAGCAGGAACCCTCGCCGGGCCAGGTCGCGCAACCGTCCACCGGGGACGGTCACGTCCGGCAGCAGCACGCCGGGCCCCGGTGGCGGCAGCGCCCCGCGCGGCGGCCGGCCCGCTGCCGGGCGCAGGGGGTCGGGGGTCGTCAACGGCGAGTCCGCGTACCAGAACGGTTCGGCCAGCCGGCCGGAGTCGACGAGCGCGTGCACGGCCGGGTCGCCCGCCGCGCGCGTCAGGACGTCCTCCCGGTACCGGCGCCCTTGTTCGTCCCGCGGCACCAGGAAGTCCATGGTCGCCGTCGTCACCTCGGCGTTTTCCACCGCGGCCGCGTGCCGTTCGGCGTGGTAGCTGTCGAGCAGGCCGTCGAGGGCGAGCCCGCGCAGCACGTGGGCGAGCTTCCACGCCGCGTTCTCCGCGTCCGCGACACCACCGTTCAGGCCCCGCGCCCCGAACGGCGCGAACAGGTGCGCGCAGTCGCCGGCCAGCAGCACGCGGCCGGCGCGCATGCGGCGGACCAGCCGGGTGTGGAAGCGGTAGACCGACCGCCACACGACCTCGTACGGCCGGTCGCCGATGATCGCCCGGATCCGGCGGCCGAGCGCGCCGCCGGTCTCTTCCGCGGCGAGGTCGTAGGCGTCGGGCACCTGCCAGTCGATCCGGAACTGCGAGCCGGGGCACGGGTGGATCAGCACCTGGCGGCCGGGGTTCCACGGCGGGTCGAAGTGGAACCGCCGTTCGGCCGCCCACCCGGCGAGGTCGGCGCGGATGTCGCAGATGAGGAACAGGTCGGCGAACGAGACCCCGTCGAGCCGCTCCCCCACGGCGCGCCGCACCGCGTCGCCGTGCGCGCCCGTGCAGGCGAGCGCGTAGTCGGCTTCGATCCGGCGCGGGCCGTCCGCGGTCTCGCAGTCGATCTCGACGCAGCCGGGCTGCGTCAGGCCGGTGACGCGGTGGCCGCGGCGGACGTCGATCAGCGGCTGGTCCGCGATCAGGCCGTCCAGCACCTCCTCGACGCGGGCCTGGGACAGGTTGACGAACGGCGGCAGCGCGGACCCCGCGTCCGGCAGCCGGTAGGAGAACAGCTCACGGCCGCGGTGGAACGTCCGCGCGGTCGTCCAGGTGAGGCCTTCTTCGGCCAGGCAGCCCGCGCCCAGTGCCGCCCAGACGTCCAAGGTGTCCCGCTGGTGGCAGATGGCCTTGGACCCCACGGGGTCGCGCCGCACGTGCTCGTCGACGAGCACGACCGGCACGCCCCAGCGCGCGAGCAGCAGCGCGGCCGTCTGGCCGACCGGGCCGCTGCCGAGGACCGCGACCGTCATCCCTGCAGCTGGTCCCAGACCTCGCGGTCGCGTTCGGCCGTCCAGACCACCGGCCGTTCGACGCCGGAAAGTTCGTCCCACAGCCGGGAGACGTCGAAGGGCAGGCAGTGCTCGAAGATCGGCCAGTGCCCGTACCCGCCTTCGAGCGCGGCGTGGGTGCGTTCGAAGGCTTCCTTGAGCGTGCCGCCGGCGTCGCGGACCGCGCCGACCTCGCGGATCATCGTGTCGAGGAAGTGCCGGGTCTGCGCGATCGCCGCCTCGACGGCCGCCGCGCCGCGGCTCACGCCGCCACGGCCGCCGATCAGCACCTCGGCGCCGACGGCGGCCACCCGGTCCAAAGTGGACGACGCCCATTCGCGGTGGAACGCGTCGCCGGTGTACAACGCGGCTTCGGCTTCCACGAGGTCGCCGGCGTAGAGGATCTTCGGCCGTGGCAGCCAGGCCACCAGGTCGCCTTCGGTGTGGCCACGCCCGCAGTACTGGAGGACCAGATCGCCGCGGTCGCCGCCGAGGTCGATGGTGAGCCGGTCGGAGAAGGTCAGCGTCGGCCAGGTCAGCCCCGGCACGGACTCCGCGCCCTTCGCGAGCCGTGGCATCCGGCCGAACTCGCTCACCCAGTCCTCCTTGCCTCGCTCGGCGATCAGGGCGCGGGTGTGCTCGTGCGCGACGATGACGTCGGCGTCGAAGGCGGACGCGCCGAGCACACGCACCGCGTGGTAGTGGCTCAGCGCGAGGTACCGCACGGGTTTGTCGGTGTGCTCCCGCAGTTTCGCGAGCCACTCGCGGGCGGCAACGGGCGTGGCCAGTGCCTCGAAGCAGACGAGGAAGTCCTCGCCCTCGATCGCGCCGATGTTCGGGTCGCCCTCGGCGGTCAGCGCGTAGACGCCGTCCGCGAGCACTTCGAGGGTTTGCGCTTTCTCCGCCAGGTCGGCCGAAGAGGCGAAGGCTTTCTTCGTCACGGCGAGCGCTCCTTGATCGTCAAAGGATTGACTATCTCTGCCCGGGGCCAGCCTAGCTCGCCGGCCCGCCGCGGGAAACCCCGCTTCCCCTAACCTGGGCCGCATGACGGACCGACCGGCCGACCTCGACTACCTTTCGTTCGTCGACTACGCGATCGGGAAGGCGCAGGCCGAACTGCCCGCGACCGACCCGGTCGCGATGCGCCTCGGGCTGACACTGCACCGGCTGGCCGGCGCGCTGATCTACGACTGGGAATCGACGGTCCACCGGCCACGCGGCTGGAGCTGGGGCGGGTTCCGGGTGCTGTTCGTGCTGTGGCTGGCCGGCCCGCTCGAGTCCCGGCACGCGGCCCGGCTCGCCGGGATGAGCCGGGCGGCGGTGTCGGCGCTGGTGAAGACCTTGGAAAGGGATGGCCTGGTGACGCGCACCCAGGTCCCCCACGACCGCCGCGCGGTCCGCCTGACGCTGACGGAAACGGGCCGCACCTCGGTCGCCGACGCCTACCAGGAGCACAACGCGCGTGAGCAGGCTTGGGCGGCGTCACTGACACCTTCGGAGCAGACGGTCCTCATCGGACTCCTCGAGAAGCTCACGACGAGCCCCGCCGCGGCGGCCGCCCAGCGCCTGGCCTGACCCGCCGGTCCAAGTCCGTGAATGGCACATTGCGGGACATAGAGTCCCGCAATGTGCCATTCACGGCTTTCGGTGACGCGGGGAGTCAGCTGGCCAGGCCGGGCAGGGTGAGCGTGTGACCGGTCTGCTCCGCCTTCGCCCGGAGGTACCGGACGTTGTTCTCGGTCGCGAACACCCCGGTCGGCACCCGGTCGCGCACCGCGATCCCGGCCGCCCGCAGCTGCACCGCCTTGTCCGGGTTGTTCGACAGCAGGTCGATCCGGCCGGCACCGAGCGCGCCCAGCATCTGGGCGGCGACCGTGTAGTCGCGGGCGTCCTCGGGCAGGCCGAGCGCGGCGTTCGCCGCATACGTGTCGAGGCCACCGTCTTGAAGCGCGTACGCGTCGAGCTTGTTGTACAGCCCGATTCCGCGGCCTTCCTGGCGCAGGTACAGCAGGTACCCGCCGGTCTCGGAGATCCGCGCGACGGCCTCGGCCAGCTGCGGGCCGCAGTCGCAGCGCGCCGACCCGAAGACATCGCCGGTGAGGCACTCCGAGTGCGGCCGCACCAGCGGCACCTCGCCGGGCGTCCCCAGGACGAAGGCCAGGTGCTCGCCGCCGTCGGCCAGGCCGCGGAACGTGACGGCCTCGGCGTCGACCGCGACGCCACCGCCGAGCCGCAGGGGAATGCGCACCCGCGTCCGCACCACGGCCGTCATGTCGTCACCCCGCGAGTCACCCACAAGATCGACCCTACACGAGGTTCAAATTCGAACATCAACACCGGCGAGAGGCGCCGCCCCCTCAGCCCAGCTTTTCGGACGCCAGCCGGGTGCCTTCGACCCGGGCCTTGATCTTCGCGAACGCGACGTCGCGCGAGGTCGACGTGTCGTCGGCGAACGGCGAGAACCCGCAGTCGTCGCAGGTGCCGAGCCGGTCGGGAGGCACGATCCGCGCCGCGGCCAGGACGCGGTCGCGGACTTCTTCCGGGGTCTCCACCCGCGGGTCGATCGGGTCGGTGACGCCGATGAACACCCGCTGGCCCGCTTTGAGGTGGTCCGCGATCAGCCCGAGCGTCCGCTCCGGGTCGCCTTCACTGGCCAGCTGGACGTAGAACCGCCCGGCCCGCAGGTCGAACAGCGCCGGCAGCAGGCCCGCGTAGTCGACGTCGAGGCTGTGCACGGAGTCCTGGTCGCCGCCTGGGCAGGTGTGGACGCCGATCTTCTCGCGCTCCTCGGCCGTGAACCGGTCCAGCACGGCGTTGTTGAGGTCGACGAACTGCCGCAGCAACCCGCCGGACGGGTCGAGCTTCAGCGAGAGGCGTCCCTCGGTGAAGTCGAGCTGCACGCTGTCCGCGCCCGCTTCGAGGCTGCCCCGGATGTCCGCTTCGGCCTCGTCGACCAGGTCGGCGACGAACCGCTCGCGCGGGTACCCGTCGATGCCGTCGCCCGGGTAGATCAGCGAGAGGGCCGACGCGGCGATCACCGCCTGCTTGACCGGTTTGTCCGTGAGCGCCTTCGCCCGCGTCAGGTACGAATCCGCGCGGGTCGCGTAGCGGAACGGGCCCGCGGTGAGCCGCGGCAGCTGCCGGGTGTGCCCGTCGGCGAACGGGATGACGACCCCGTCCGGGGCGAGCGCGTCCAGCCCGGCCAGCGGGTACGTCGCGAAGCTCGGCTTGCCCTGCTCGCCGTCGGTCAGCACGGGCGAGCCGGTCTCCTCGAACCGGCTCAGCGTGTCGGCGAGCGCCCGGCTCTCCAGCCCGGCGAGCTCCGCGGCGTCGATCCGCCCCGCGGCGAACTCGCCGAGGCCGTCGAGGAGGTAGTCCGGCCGCGGGATGCTGCCGATCGGTTCGGTGGGCAGGGTCATCAGGTCCTCCGGCTGCTCGAAGGGGTGCCGGCACGCAGGGAAGAGCCCGCCAAATCGAGCGTCCCCCCGGTCGTCCGGATCGTCACCAGACACGTTCGAGAGGCAACTTAACGTGGCCGAGGGTGGTCACCGAGCGCGGATCACCCGGTCGGAGCAGAAAAAAGCACGAAATGAGAAGGCGTTCGGCGGTTCGTCCGGAGGACGATTGGGTATTCGCTCTGGCGATACGGCGGGTTCGGCGCCGAAGGAGTACCCCCGATGCTCAGTCACCACGATCGCACCGAGCTCGAGAAGATCGAGCGCAGCCTCGAGCTCAGTGACCCTGATCTGGCCCTCGCGCTGCGCGACGGCAGGCGCCCGAAGTCGCGCGCGTTCCGGAGCGCCGTCCTGATCTTCTTCGACGTCATCGCCGTGACGCTCCTGGTCCTCGGGCTGGTCCTGCCCGATCCCGGCGTCACGCTCTGCGGGATCATCGCCCTCACCGGCACGGTCTGGACCCACGTGGCGCGGCACCGGATCTGAGGCGAGACTGGGCGGCGTGAAGTGGGTCCTGCACGTCGACCTCGACCAGTTCATCGCCGCGGTCGAGGTCGCCCGCCACCCGGAGCTGCGCGGGCGGCCCGTCGTGGTCGGCGGCAACGGCGACCCGACCGAGCGCGCCGTGGTCGCGACCGCGTCGTACGAGGCCCGCGAGTTCGGCGTCCAGTCCGGCATGCCGCTGCGGATCGCCGCCAAACGCTGCCCGGACGCCGTTTTCCTGCCCAGTGACCCGGACGCCTACCTCGAGGTGTCGGCGCGGGTGATGGCGGCGGTGCGGGAGCTGCCGGTCGTGGTCGAGGTCCTGGGCTGGGACGAGGCGTTCGTCGGCGCCGAGACGTCCGACCCCGAGGCGCTGGCGGTGTCGATCAAGGAGGCGGTGGCGCGCGAGACGGGCCTGTCGTCCGCGGTCGGCATCGGCGACAACAAGCTGCGGGCCAAGCTCGCCACCGGGTTCGGGAAGCCGGGCGGGATCTTCCGCCTGACGCAGGAGAACTGGTGGGACGTGATGGCCGCGCGCCCGACCGACGCGCTGTGGGGCATCGGCGGCAAGACGGCGAAGAAGCTCGCCGAAGCGGGCATCCACACCGTCCTCGACCTGGCCGGCGCGGACCCGGCGGCGCTCGCCGCGCGGTTCGGCCCGAAGACCGGCCCGTGGCTGCGCCTGCTCGGCGGCGGCATCAGCGACGCCGACGTCAGCGCGACACCGTACGTGGCCCGGTCCCGCAGCCGCGAAACGACGTTCCAGCGTGATCTCACGGACCCGGCCGAGATGGCGGCGGAGGTCTCGGCGCTGGCGAAGCGCGTCGCCCAGGACGTCCTCGAGGAGGGCAGGCCGGCGGCGCGGGTCGCGGTCAAGGTCCGGTTCGTGCCGTTCCTGACCCACACGCACAGCGTCACCCTGCCCGAGCCGACGTCGGACGCCACCGAGATCGGCCGCGCGGCCCAGGAGGTGCTCGGCATGTTCGAGCTGACCCGCGCCGTGCGGCTCCTGGGCGTGCGGGCGGAATTCCCGCGCGAGGACTAGCGTCTCGCGATCCCGCGTGAAACCGGACCGTGCTCGTCAGCTGCCCGGCGGCCGGGCGCACGCGGCCAGTACGGTGCCGCCCATCTTGATCCGGAGCTGGGTCGCCGTGGCTTCGCCGAAAAGCTGCCCGGTCGGCGTCAGTGGCGGCGGTCCGGGACACAGGATGGTGCCGTTGTCACTGCGGTAGATGCCGAGCCCGGCGACCGTGGTGCCGGTGGGCGCGAAGACGAAGAACGCGTCACCGGTCCCGACGCTGAACTGGACCGCCGGCGAACTCACCGCCGCGGAGCTCGCCAAGACGGTCAGGATCGGCCGCTCGGCGGGTGGCGTGGTGGTGAAGTCCACCAGGGACACCGAGCGGTTCCCGCCGCCGGTCGGCGACTCCAGGATCAGGACGTGGTTGTGGGTCCCGATGAACATGTACCTCGACACACCGAGCGTCTGGTGGAACACCGACCCGGTCGGGCCGCTGACGACGAGCCCCTGGACCCCGCCGGTGGTCCGGGTGACGGTCCGGTCGCCCATGGTCGTGGCCGGCGCCGAAGACCAGGCGGTCGCGGCACTGTTGTTGAACAGGCCGTTGGAGATGGTGATCGGGTTCGCGGCCACCGCCGACGTCCCGCCCGCGACCACGGCCAGCAGGACGGCGCACACCACCAGCGCCGCGCGACGCACCGGGCTCACTGGTGCGCCCAGGTGACCGCGAAGTTCTGCCCGTTCGTACTGGTGTTGCCGGTCGTGGCGTAGGTGGTGGTCGCGTCCTGCTCCTGGATCCTGGTCCGCTGCCAGGTCGAGTTCGAGGTCATCGACCCGCTGTGGCCCGCGTTGTCCGTGGCGACCGAGTTGTTCATCAGCGCCTGGCCGTAGTTGGCCAGGGGGAAGAAGTTGCCGGTCCCGAACCGGCCCACCGCCTCGACGATCCAATCGGCGCTGCTCCGCGAGCAGACGAGGTTGGCCGCGCACGTCTGCGTGGTGGTGAAACTCGTGTGCTGGGTGGCGTCCGCGACGGTGATCGTGTACTGCGCGGTCGCCGCGTTGTAGGTGACGTCGGCACTGACGGAGTCGCCGGCGTTGATGGTCAGGACCGGCTGGATCGCGTTGGTCGGGAACATCTCCCACCAGAGCTGGTAGACCGGGGTGCTGTTGACGCACCGGGCCGAGCTGCCGCCCTGCTCGACCGTGCCGTTGGTCCACCCGTCGAAGCCGACCCAGAAAATCGCCCAGGCGTCCGGCGCCGGGCAGGTGATCGCGCGCTGCGTCCACGACCCGTGCACGTGGGTGAAGGTGGCGGTGGGCGAGGACAACGAGGTGATGGCGTAGCCGGCCCAGTTCCGCGAGGTCGCGTTGACCAGCGGACCTGCGACCGAGGGGGAGAGACCGGTGTGCTGGGCCGCGCCGGCGTACCCGAGGGGTGTGCTCGCGGCGCTCGCGGGCGCTGCGGCCCCGGCGCCGAGCACGACCGCCGCAGCCGCGACAGCGGCGAGCGGCAGGAGCCGTCGAAACTTCATGGGAGTCCCGTCTGCGAAGGTCGGCACCGGCATCCGTATCCGGGCCCGCGCCCGACTCTGGCAGGCGGCACTGAAACGACCCTGACGTCGCGCTGAAACACGGTGGTCAGCGGTCCGAACTCCGCCGTCGGCGAGCCCCGCGGTGGATCAGAGCCCGTCCGGCAGCGGCAACGGCCGGTCCGGGTCCAGTTCCACCCCGCCCGCCCGCAGCGTGTGGTCCAGCATCGCCCAGATCGTGCCCGTCAGCTGGGCCGTCAGCTGGGCCAGGGTGAGCGCGCCGGGGTGGTCGAGCCAGCGGGTCGTCGCCGACTCGACGTAGCCGACCAGGCCGAAGGCGATCGTGTCCGCCGGCGCCGGGTCGAGGCCGAACGCCGTCAGGTAGCCGGTGAACAGCCCGCTGAGGTGCCGCGCGATGGTGCCGCGGACGTCCGCGGCGCCCTCGGGGGTGGCCGGCAGCGTCCGGACGAGGTAGCGGTGCAGCTGGGCGTGCTCGGTCAGCCAGCGCAGGTGCGTCGAGATCGCCGCCGCGATCATCTCGTTCGGGGAGCCTTCGGGGTGCCACAACGGCTCCAGCTCGGCGGTCACCAGTTCGGCCGCGCGCCGGGCGATCGCCCGCTGGAGGTCCGGCGCGCCGTCGAAGTGCCGGTACAGGCGGGTGCGGGCCACACCGGCGCGCTCGGCGATCTGCTCGGTCGAGACGTCCGGGCCGTGTTCGGCGATCGCCGCCAGGGCCGCGTCGACGAACTCCGCGCGCCGCCGCTCCTGCTGGCCCGCCCAGCGCGCCGCCCGTCCGTCGACCTTGGTCACGGCGAAAGCCTACTGTGCCGAGGGTTACCAATCCGACCACAGTCACGGCCGAATGGCTTTGTAGCAACGGTTGCGTCCCGGCGCGGGGTCGGCCTGCTTTTGGCCGGATTGGTACTCAGGGCGCGGCGGGCGGTGTACGCTGCCGAAGTACGTAGTACATCGCGTACCCCCTACTTCCGGAGGCCGCCATGAGCGTCGAGAACCGGGACGTCACCGCGGCCCGTCTGCTCAAGAGCTCCGCGAAGAACTCCTACGACCCGTACGTCGACGTCGACTGGGACGCGCCGCTCGCCGAGGGCAAGGCGTACATGCCACTGGAGCGCGTGTCGCTCTACGGCACCGGCCTGTGGGCGAAGCTGACGCCCGAGCAGCGGATCGAGCTGTCCAAGCACGAGATCGCCAGCATCATGAGCGTCGGCCTGTGGTTCGAGATCATCCTGATGCACCTGCTCGCGCGGTACGTCTTCGACCTCGACGCGCGCACCGAGCACGCGCAGTACGCGCTCACCGAGATCGGCGACGAGACCCGGCACTCGGTGATGTTCGCCCGCACCGCCGAGCGCCTCGGCGTCCCGCGCTACGGCGTCCCGAAGGTCGTGCACCGCGCCGCGAAGGTGTTCGGCGCGACCGCCGCCGGGCCGTCGATGTTCGCGAGCGTGCTCGTCGCCGAGGAGACCACCGACCGGCTGCAGCGGGCGATGATGGACGACGACGGCATCCAGCCGCTGATCCGCTCGGTCAACCGCATCCACGTCGTCGAGGAGGCCCGGCACGTCCGGTTCGCCAAGGAGGAAGTGCTGCGGGAGACGCCGAAGCTGTCGAAGGCGGCGCTGCGGCGGCACCGGCTGCGGACCGCGCTCGTCGCCTACGGTGTCGTCGACAGCATGGTCGACCCGCGGATCTACCGCAGTGTCGGGATCGACCCGCGCGAGGGCCGGGCCGCGGCGCTCGCGAACCCGCACTTCCACGAGACGCGCCGCTGGATGGCCGCGAAGATCGTGCCGTTCCTGCGCGACGCGGGACTGATCGGCGGCCACTCCGAAGGCCTCTGGCGGCGCGCACACCTGCTCTGACGCGGTGACCGCAAAATTGCCTACCCGCGGGGGCCCGATCTGCGCCACGATTCCCTCGTGACCGAGGGCTTCTCGCAAGAATTCCCCGTCGGACCGGCACCCGCGCAGCCGCAGCCTCAGCCGCCGGTGCCCGTACCGCGCCGCCCGCTGACCGCCCGGCCCGTCGTCGTCGGCCTCATCGGTGTCCTCGTCGGCGCGTTCCTGGTCGGCGTGCCGTGGCTGGTGCTGAGCCTGCTCGGCGGGCCGAGCGGGCAGGCCCCGACCGCGCCGGCGAACCTGGGCGGGCTCCGGAGGGCCGAGGAAGCGATCGCGAAGGTCGACGCCGTCCGGGGCAAAGCCAGTATCGACCGCATCACCAAGACCGACCAGGAGACCGCCGCGCGCGTGTCGGCGGCCTACGACGGCGCCGGCGCGGTGGTCCAGGAGTACCAGGACGAGCGCCTGTCGCGGACGTTGCAGCTGATCGCCGTGCGCGCGCCGTCGCCGGAGCTGTTCGCGCCCTACGAAGACGTCCAGGCCCTCCGCGAGGCCAAGCCGGGCACCGAGCTCGTGCGCATCGGTGCCGTGCAGTGCCTGCTGCACAACACCCGGGGCGGGCCCGGCAACGACCCCGACCCGGCCCTCTCGTTCGTGACGAACTGCCAGCGCACCGGACCCGGACTGACCGTCACGGTGCGAACCAATGGCATCGAAGGCAACCACGACCCCCAGGAGCTGGCCGGGATCGTCGAGCAGGCGTGGCGGGAAGTCGGTTAGTGATCACCATCCGGGCGGCCCTCGCCGACGACGAGGCCGTCCTGGCGAAGCTCGACGAGCGCACCTGGACCCCGGCGGTGTCCCCCGCTCCCCCGCCGCCGCCCGGCACCCCGTTCTTCGACGACGGCACCCACCCCGGGGACGTCCTCGTCGCGGAGCACGACGGCGCGGTCGCCGGCTACGTCCGCCTCGGCGAGGGCTTCCCGATCCCGGCCCACCGGCACGTGCGGGTGATCGGCGGGCTCGCCGTCGACCCGGACCGGCGCCGGCTCGGCATCGCGCGGCAGCTCGTCGACGCCGCCGTGGCCGAAGCGCGGCGGCGCGGCGCGCGCAAGGTGACGCTGCGCGTGCTGGGTCACAACACCGGCGCGCGCCGGGTCTATGAGCAGTGCGGATTCGTCGTCGAAGGCGTGCTGCGGGCCGAATTCCGCATCGACGGCCACGACGTCGACGACGTTCTCATGGCTCGCCCGCTCGCTTGACAGCCTCGCGGCGGCTTTGCCATCCTGGTCGAGGGCCGAGAGGCGCTGCGACGGAACTCTTTCCGCCACGCTCGGCCCGGACCACGACTCCAAGGGCGCCTCCCGCGAGGGAGGTGCCTTTCGTTGTCCCTGGGGCTTTTCCGTCCCGCCTCCCGAGCGTTCCGCAAACGAGCTCCGGAGTGCATCGAACCATGAGTGACAAACTGCAGACCCGCAATGGCCTCGACTTCGCCGTCGCCGACCTCGCGCTGGCCGGCGCCGGCCGCACCCAGCTGAGGCTGGCCGAGCACGAGATGCCCGGCCTGATGGCCATCCGCCGCGAGTACGCCGCGGCCCAGCCGCTGAAGGGCGCCCGCATCGCCGGGTCGCTGCACATGACCGTCCAGACCGCGGTGCTCATCGAGACCCTGGTGGCGCTCGGCGCGCAGGTGCGCTGGGTGTCCTGCAACATCTTCTCCACCCAGGACGAGGCCGCCGCCGCGGTCGTCGTCGGCCCGGAGGGCACCGTCGATGCCCCGGCGGGCACGCCGGTGTTCGCGTGGAAGGGCGAGACGCTCGAAGAGTACTGGTGGTGCACCGACCGGCTGTTCGCCTTCCCCGGCGGGCAGGCGCCGAACATGATCCTCGACGACGGCGGCGACGCCACCCTGCTCGTCCACAAGGGAGTCGAGTTCGAAGCGGCCGGCGCGGTGCCGCAACCGTCCGAAGAGGACCCCGAGGAGTACCGGATCGTCCTCGAAACCCTGCGCGCGAGCCTGGCCGCCGACGGCGACCGCTTCACCCGCATGGCCAAGGAGATCCGCGGCGTCACCGAGGAGACGACCAACGGCGTCAAGCGGCTCTACAAGCTCGCCAAGGACGGCGAGCTGCTCTTCCCCGCGATGAACGTCAACGACTCCGTGACGAAGTCCAAGTTCGACAACAAGTACGGCATCCGGCACTCCCTTGTGGACGGACTGAACCGGGCCACCGACGTGATGATCGGCGGCAAGCGCGTGGTCGTCTGCGGCTACGGCGACGTCGGCAAGGGTGCGGTCGAGGCGCTGCGCGGCCAGGGCGCCCGGGTCTCGGTCACCGAAATCGACCCGATCTGCGCGCTGCAGGCGGCGATGGACGGGCTCGACGTCGTCGAACTCGACGACGTGGTGGCCACCGCCGACATCTTCATCACCACCACCGGGAACTTCGGCATCATCTCCGCGGACCAGATGAACCGCATGAAGCACAACGCCATCGTCGCCAACGTCGGGCACTTCGACAACGAGATCGACATGGCCGGCCTGGCGAAGCTGCCGGGCATCGTGAAGACGGAGATCAAGCCGCAGGTGCACGAGTGGACGTTCACGGACGGCCACGCGATCATCGTGCTCTCCGAGGGTCGGCTGATGAACCTCGGCAACGCGACCGGGCACCCGTCGTTCGTGATGTCGAACTCCTTCACCAACCAGGCCATCGCGCAGATCGAGCTGTTCGCCAAGCCGGGCGAGTACGCCACCGACGTCCACCGGCTGCCGAAGCACCTCGACGAGAAGGTGGCCCGGCTGCACCTCGACGCCCTGGGTTTGAAACTCACCAAGCTCACGAAGGCGCAGGCGGATTACATCGGCGTCGACGTCGAGGGTCCGTACAAGCTCGATCACTATCGGTACTGATCCAAGATTGCTCCATTCGCCGTAGTTTGGTTTATCCCGAAACTGGCCATCCTCCGGTCGAGAGCGCATCCGCCCGGACGGCACGGAGCCGGGCCGGGTCTCATGCGAAGGAGTGTGTCAAGTGATCATTCTCGGTGTGATTCTCCTCGTCATCGGGTTCATCGTGGGCATCCCGGTGCTGTACACCATCGGTATCATTCTCGCGGTGGCCGGCGTGGCGCTGGCCATCCTGGGCGGCACGGGCCGCCGGATCGGTGGCCGGGCGCACTGGTACTGATCCCGAGACTCCGCCACGGCCTGGCGTGCGTCAGCAGCAGTGCTGGCCACGCCAGGCCGTGCGGCCTTCGTTCACCGCCACGGCGGCGATCGCCAGTGCGACGGCCGGGTCCGCCCACCACCAGCCGGCCAGGGCGTTGAGCAGCAACCCCGCCAGCAGGACCGCGGAAAGGTAAGTGCAGAGCAAGGTCTGCCGCGAATCCGCAACCGCGCTGGCGGAGCCGAGCTCCCGCCCGGCCCGGCGCTGCGCGGCGGAGAGCACCGGCATCACCACGAGCGAAATGGCCGCGAGCACGATTCCGGTCCGGGAACTTTCCGCCGCCGCGCCGGTGAAAAACGTACTGACGGCTTCGCCCGTCACGTAAATCGCGAGAGCGAAAAAGGAAATCGCGATCGCCTTCAGCGCCCGCCGTTCGCGGGCTTCCGGGTCGGCACCCGAAAACTGCCACGCGACCGCGACCGCCGAAGCGACTTCGATCACCGAATCGAGCCCGAAGCCGATCAGGGCACCGGACGAAGCCGCGGCTCCGGCGGTCAGCGCGACGACGGCCTCGACGACGTTGTAGGTGATGGTCGCCGCCACCAGCAAGCGGACGCGGCGCACCAGGACCGCCCGGCGGTCCGGCGCCGCCACCGGCGGCGCGCAGCAGCCGCCGGCACACGTCTCCGTGGCCGGTTCCGGCTTCATCGCGTCCCCACCGGCTCTTCGTCGCAGTCTTCGCGTGGTTCGACCGCCAGGACAACCTGGACGAGTTCGCGCAGGGCTCGGGCCAGGTGCGCGTCGGCGATCTCGTACCGCACCTGACGGCCTTCGTAGCCCGCCACGACGAGCCCGCAGCCACGCAGGCACGACAGGTGGTTCGAGACGTTGGACCGGCTCAGCCCGAGTTCCGCGGCCAGGCGTCCGGGATAGGCCGGGCCCTCGAGCAGCGCGGTCAGGATCCGGCAGCGGGTCGGATCGGACAGGGCGCGCCCGACGCGAGCCAGCGCCGACTCACGCGTCTCACAGGTCACCATGCGATGAACTGTACAGCCGCCGCTGACGTATCCACAACGGACACCCCGGAAATTAAAGGGTCCTCCGGCTCCGAGGGGGAGGGAGAGCCGAAGGACCCCGTTAGTGTTAGCACATTGCCAAGCCCGTGTACACAGCTGCATACACGATCGTGTTACGGCCTTGACGCCGCCCCGAACGCCGTGAAGGCCTCCCCGGCGGGCGGCGAAGCCCGGCGGGAAGGCCTTCACGGATCCTGGCGGGAGGCTCAGGAAACCTGGCGCAGCAAGGGTTTCCGCGGCGTGTCGACACAACCGCACCCGCTGCCGATGGCCTGGCAGTCGACGATCAGCGCGTGCCGCACGCGGTCACCGTCCCCGCAGGCCGCGTCGGTGCACTCGGCGAATCCGCCTTCCGGGTGGATCACCAGCGTGCCGTGGCAGTGATCGATCCCCGCGTCACAAGAGGCACACTCCATGACCGGCCACCTTTCCGCGAACGTGCTCGACACCCCAAGGTAGGCCCGGAAAGCACGCGGACGCGGTAAAGGGACGGCGTGTCGGCCCAACCACCCGTCCGGGCGGTCTCAGCCGGACTCAGGCCGGCTTCGGAGCCCGCTTGCGGGCCGCCGGCTTCTTCTTCGCGGCGGCCGGCCCGGCGTCCTCATCGGACCCCTCCGAAGAGGACTGACGCGACTTCTTCGCGGCGTCCACACTGGCCTGCAGCGCCGCCATCAGGTCGACGACGTCGGCCTTGGCGGTGACCGCCGCGGGCTTGGTCGTGTCCTCCCCCGCGACCTTGGCCTCGATCATCTGCTCGAGGGCCTCGCGGTAGTGGTCGCGGTACTTCTCCGGCTCGAACACCGGCTCGGCCAGCGAGTCGATCAGCGACCCGGCCATGGACAGCTCCTGCGGCCGGATCTGCGGCGGGTCGTCGCGCAGGAACGGGAAGTCGGGTTCGCGGACCTCGTCCGGCCACAGGATCGTCGTCATCACCAGCACGTCGGCGTGGACGCGCAGCACCGCCATGCTCTCCCGCTGCCGCACGGAGACCTTCGCGATGGCCACCTGGCTCGACTTGTGCAGCGCGTCCCGCAGCACGACGTACGGCTTCACCGCGTTCTTCTGCGGCTCCAGGTAGTAGGTCCGGTCGTACTGGATCGGGTCGATCGACTCCAGCGGCACGAACTCCAGCACGTCGATCGTGCGCTGGGTGGGCAGCGGCAGCTCGGCCATCTCGGCGTCGGTGATCACCACCATCTCGCCGTCGGGCAGCTCGTAGCCCTTCGCGATCTCGGCGTAGGGCACTTCCTCGCCATCGATCGTGCAGAACCGCTTGTACTGGATGCGGCCGCCGTCGGCCTCGTGCACCTGGCGGAGGGAGACGTTCTTGTTCTCGGTGGCCGCGTACAGCTGGATCGGGATGCTGACCAGCCCGAACGACACCGAGCCCTTCCACATCGCCCGCATGCCACGCACCTCCGATAGACCACCCAGTCGACTTCACGCTCGGTAACTACCGTAGCCCGAATCGTCCCTCCGCGACAGTGTGATCGCCCGGCGATCTAGACCTCTGCCAGGTATTTCTCCCAGCTCACCGGGTCCATGAACCAGTGCCGGAAGTCCGTCGGATCGGCGAATCCGTTGACGAACCGCCGGGCCACGGCCGGATTCTGCCCGGCGACCCCGAGGATCTGGAGCACGTGCGGGGGCGGCGGCAGGAGCAGCGCGTTGGTCCATTCGGTCACGTGCCGGGCGTACTCCCAGTAGCGCTCGAAGGTGGCGGCCATCCACGCCGCGTCGAACGGCCGGTCGCCGTGGGACAGGATCGCGTCCAGGTAGGTCGCCGCGCAATGGCTCGCGTTGTTCGAGCCCTGCCCGGTGATCGGGTCGTTGGCCACGACGACGTCGGCCATGCCCAGCACCCTCGCCCCGCCCGGCAGCGTCCCGACCGGGTTGCGGACCACCGGCGTGTACCCGCCGGCCAGCGTCGCTTTCGCGTCGGTCAGCTCCGCGTCGCGGCAGCGCTCGAACTCCCACGGCACGAACCGCCGCATCAGGTCGAGGACCCGCGTGAAGTGCTCGCCCGGGCCGGGCCGGTCGTCGAAGCAGTCCAGCGGCCCGCCGGGGACGCCTTCGAAGAACAGGATGTCGCAGTTCCCGCTCAGCGTGGACGCCGGGATCATGAACAGCTCGCCGACGCCGGGGACGATGTTGAACCGCACCCCCGGCTTGTCTGGGTGTTCCGGCCGCGGGCCGACGCCGTGGGCGTAGACCAGCGAAAGCGCGCGCATCGGCCGCGTGTACGGCGACCGCCCGGGCACGCGGTCGAACAGCTGGACCAGCTCGCCCTTGCCCGCCGAGATGATCACCAGGTCGAACAGCCGGGCCAGCGCGTCCAGCTCGGACGTCATCACGCCGTGAATGACGAGCTTGCCGCCGCGGTCTTCGAACAGCTCCAGCCAGCCCGCCATCTTCACCCGCTGGTCGACCGACTGCGCGGGGTGGTCCAGCTCGCCGAACCAGTCGAGCGCGCGGCCGCCGTCCGGCCCGGCCACCGAAATCCCGATGCCCTCGACGTCGACGGTCCCGGCCTCCCACAGGTTCAGCCCGAGGTCCCGTTCGTGCTGCAGGGCGTCGTGGAACATGCACTGCGTCGACATCACCCGCCCGCCCCGGATCTCCTCCGGTGTCCGCGCGGACATCACCGTGACGTCGTAGTCCTTCGCCTGCAGCCCGAGGGCCAGTTGCAGGCCGGACTGCCCGGCGCCGACGACCAGGACCTTGCGCATGGGGCTCGTCTCCTCCTCAGGCGTGCGGGGCGCTGACGGCGAGCTCGCGGCCGGCCGGGCCGGAAAGCACCGCGAGCGACAGCGTGTGACCGACCAGTTCGGTCAGGGTGGCGATCGTCGACGCGCGGTCCCGGGCATCGCAGGTGACCAGCGGGACCGCCGGGTCGAGGGCGAGGGCGTCGCGCACCTCTTCGAGGTCGTGCACCGGCTTGCCCTCGAACTGGTTGACCGCCACGACGAACGGCAGCTCGGAGTCGTTCTCGAAGTAGTTGATCGCGGCGAACGACTCGTCGATCCGACTGGTGTCGACCAGCACGACCGCGCCGAGCGCGCCGCGGCTCAGGTCGTCCCACAGGAACCAGAACCGCGCCTGCCCCGGCGTGCCGAACAGGTACAGCAGCAGGTCCGGGCGCAGGGTGATCCGGCCGAAGTCCATCGCGACCGTCGTGGTCGACTTGCCGCCGGGCGGGATCTCGTCGATGCCTTCGCCCGCTTCGGTCATCCACGCCTCGTTGCTCATCGGCGGCACTTCCGAGACCGCCCCGACGAACGTGGTCTTGCCGACACCGAAGCCCCCGGCGACGACGATCTTCGCGGAGATCGCCAGCAGATCGCCCTCAGGCGGGGAGCCGCTTGAGCCCATCAAGGATCCTCTCGAGCACGTTGGTGTCGTGGTGGTAGGCGTGCGCGGTCGGGTGGACGAAGACCGCGCCCTGGGAGGCGAGGTCGCCGATCAGCACCCGCACCACCCCGAGCGGCAGGTCCAGCCCGACCGACAGCTCGGCGACCGAGCACCGCGTCCTGGCGCGTTCGTAGAGCGAGCGCGACTCGGGCATGAGCGCGTCGCTCAGCGCGGGGTCGTACCGCGGCACCGAAACCAGCGTCTCCACCAGCAGCTGGTGGCGCGTGCTGGTACGGCCGCCGGTGAGCGCGTACGCCCGGATCCGGCGGCTGCGCCGCGGCAACGGGTCACCCGGACCGGGCACTGTGGACGGTTCGGACACGGACATCACCTCCTTCACGCCCGGGGCCGGCGCGCGGTCAGTACCTGCCGCAGCTCCGCGCGCACCTCGGGGGTGAGCGCGTGGCCGGCGTTGGTGATGAACTGGGTCATCTCGTAGGCGACCACCTTCATGTCCGCCTCACCCGAGGTCAGCACGGCGAGCCCGGCACCGGAACCCATGCCCATGAACAGGAAGTAGCCGTGGGTCAGCCGGATGATGATCTGCTCGCAGGTGCCCTTCCCGAACAGCGCCGCGCTGTTTCCGGCCAGCGAGAGCAGGCCGCTGGCGATCGCGGCCAGCTGCTCGGCCTCGGCCTCGGCGACCGAGTCCGACGCGGTGAGCGGGAAGCCGTCGACGCTCATGATCAGCGCGTGGCTGACGCCGTGGACCTTGCGCACGAAGTCGTCGAGCAGCCAGGCGAAATCCGCCGGGGCGGGGTGGGGAGCGCTCACGAGGTGGTTCCTCCGGGCGTTTCGTCCTGCTGGGTGCGGTTCTCCTCGAGCGCGGCTCGCTCGCCGTCGGCGAACGCGCCGAGGTCGGCGAGCAGCCGCTCGTGCCCGGAGGCGGAGGTGTCCGGCCCCGGCGGTGGCGGTGGTTCCGGCGCGGCGCCCCGGATGCTGCCGGGCACGCGGCGCGGCAGGCCGCTGGGCGTGGTCCCGCCGGCGGCCCGTTCGACCGGCCGGGGCCGCGGGCCGGGCTTGCGCGGCACCGCCGCCTCTCGCGGGAAGGTGCCCGGGCGGCGGCGCGGCAAGGCACCGACGGCGACCGGTTCGCCGCCAGCCCCCACCTTGACCGGCTCGAAGGTGACGGTCCGAGTGCCGGACCACGCGTGCTCGGCGAGTTCCGTGAGGATGCCGGTGGGCAGCAGCACCGTGGCCACGGTGCCGTGCGGGCTGCGCCGGTCGAGCCGCACGGTGACGCCGTGGCGGGCGGCGAGGCGGGCGACCACGGCGAGCCCCATGTGCCGCGCCGCGGCGTCGTCGAGGTCGCCGCCCGCGGCCAGCCGAGCGTTGAGGTCCCCGACCCGGTCGGCGGGGATGCCGATGCCCTCGTCCTCGATCCGGACGAGCACGCTGCCCTGCTCGGTCAGGTGGGCGCTGACGTGCACCGGCGAGCTGGGCGAGGACTGGTTGGCGGCGTTGTCGAACAGCTCCGCCAGCACCCGCCCGAGGTCTTCCGCGGCGAACCCGACGAGGCCGAGGTTCACCACCCGGCCGATGGTGATCCGGGCGTAATGGTTGATCGAGGACATCGCCTCGCGCATCAGGTCGAGCACCGACGTCGCGCGGGCGGCGTCGTCGGCGGTGTCCTGCCCGGCCAGCACGCGCAGGTTCTCGGCGTTGCGCCGCAGCCGCGTCGCGAGGTGGTCGAGCTGGTAGAGCTCGGCGAGGCGGTGGTGGTCCTCCTCCCCCGCCTCCAGTTCCTCCAGCCGCGCGAGGAGCTGGTCGAGGAGGTTGAGGTCACGCAGGGCGACGCTGGCGCAGATCTCGGCCAGCACGCCTTCGCCGGGCGGCGCCGCCACCGGCGCCGGCCGCGTCAGCTCCGCGAACGCCGGCCCCGCCGCGGGCGCGGCTGTGTACCCAGGATGCTTCGGCGGCGCGGTGAGGAACTGGGCGGCGGCGACCCGCGAGCGGTCCAGCAGGACGCGTGATCGATCCAGGAGTTCCCGGGCCCGGCTCGCCATGTGGTCCCACTTCTTCCTTGCTCAGAGTGCGAACTAACGACTGCGGTGCGCCGCTCCCCGGGCGGCGATGCCGGACATGCAAGCAGAAAGCTTCGTGGGATGTCCACAGCGGGTCTCCGCGCGATCGCTCCGCGTGATCGGATTTCCGGGCCATCACCGCTGGTGAGCGCAGGCGATTGGGCCATTCGGCTCATTTTTGCAAATTGCGGGTCGCAACACTGCGCACTCGACCGTCCACACCGCGGCGATGTCCGATTCGTCCCAACTTTGCGTGCCACGCACTTTTTTGCGGGGCACGCAAGTTTTTCGCTACACTCCGCTCATGCCACCGGAAGAACCCCCGAAGCTGACGCTGCGCGAGCGGAAGAAGCGCGAAGCCCGCCGGGCGATCGCGCAGGCCGCCCTGCAGCTCACGCTGGACCGCGGGCTGGAGAACGTCCGGGTGGAGGACATCGCCAAGGAAGTGGGCGTCTCCCCCCGCACATTCAACAACTACTTCTCCAGCAAGGAGCAGGCGGTCTGCGCGGTGGTCGTCGACCGGCACGAGGGCATGCGCGAAGCGCTGCTCGCCCGGCCGGACGGCGAGCCGCTCTGGGTGTCCGTCAAGCAGGCCGTGCTCGAGCAATATTCGCGTGAAGGCGAGCCGGATCGCGCGTATGTTGCGCGTATCCGGGAGCTGATGGGCCAGCTCATGCTGCGTGGCGAATTCCTGAACGCCCACGCGGCGGTCGAGCGGGTCCTCGCCGAAACGATCGCGAAACGGGTGGGCGGTGTGGACCACCTGCTGTGCCGGCTGATGGCCTCCTCGGTGGAAAGCGCTGTCCGCGTAGCCTTCGTCAACTGGTTCACGACCGAAGGTGAACCGCTCCTGCCAACCCTCGAGCGGTTGCTGGACGAGCTGGCCGCCGGGATGCCGACCCTGACCGGTGGCACCGCATCCGAACCCGAACCGAACACCACCACTCCACTGGGGGAATCGTTGTGCTAGTCAAGCTCCTGCGCAGCCATCTGCGCCCGTACCGGGGCACGCTGTGGGTGATCGTCCTGCTTCAGCTCGTGCAGACGATCGCCATGCTCTACCTGCCGACGCTGAACGCCGACATCGTCGACAACGGCCTGATCAAGGGCGACATGGCCTACATCCTGCGGGTCGGCGCGATGATGCTCGCCGTCACGCTGGCCCAGATCGTCGGCTCGATCGGCGCGGTGTACTTCGGCGCCCGCACGGCGATGGCGATCGGGCGTGACATCCGCGCCGGGGTCTTCCACCGCGTGCAGGACTTCTCGGCCCGCGAGGTCGGCCAGTTCGGCACGCCGACGCTGATCACCCGCACCACCAACGACGTCCAGCAGGTCCAGATGCTGGTCCTGATGACGCTGACGCTGATGGTGTCGGCGCCGATCATGTGCATCGGCGGCATCATCCTGGCGCTGAACCTCGACGTCCCGCTGTCGTCGCTGCTGCTGGTCATCGTGCCGGTGCTGGCGGTCGCGGTCGGCACGATCATCGCCAAGATGCGCCCGGCGTTCCGGCTGATGCAGGAGCGCATCGACCGGATCAACCAGATCATGCGCGAGCAGATCATGGGCATCCGCGTGATCCGCGCGTTCGTCCGCGACCACCACGAGCGGCAACGCTTCGACGTCGCCAACGACGAGCTGCTGACCGTGTCGCTGCGGGTCGGCCGGCTGATGGCGCTGATGTTCCCGATCGTGATGCTGGTGATGAACGCCTCCAGCGTCGCGGTGCTGTGGTTCGGCGGGCAGCGCATCGACTCCGGCAGCATGCACATCGGCGCCCTGACGGCGTTCCTGTCCTACCTGCTGCAGATCCTGATGGCCGTCATGATGGCCACCTTCATGTTCATGATGGTGCCGCGCGCGGAGGTCAGCGCCGAGCGGATCAGCGAGGTGCTGGACACCGAGTCGAGCGTCCGCCCGCCGGTGTCGCCGATCCGCCCGGGCGCGGTGCACGGGCACCTGGAGCTCTCCGGCGTCGAATTCCGCTACCCCGGCGCGGAAAAGCCGGTGCTGTGCGACATTTCGCTGATCGGGCGGCCGGGTGAGACCACCGCCGTGATCGGGTCGACCGGTACCGGCAAGACCACGCTGCTCCACCTGATCCCCCGGCTGATGGACGCCACCGCCGGCACGGTGAAGGTCGACGGCGTCGACGTGCGCGACCTCGACCCGACGGTGCTCGCCCGCGCGGTCGGGCTGGTGCCGCAGAAGCCGTACCTGTTCGCCGGCACGGTGGCGAGCAACCTGCGCTACGGCAATCCGGACGCGACCGACGAAGAGCTGTGGCACGCGCTGGAAGTGGCGCAGGGCAAGGACTTCGTCGAAGCGATGTCCGAGGGCCTGGACGCGCCGATCGCGCAGGGCGGCACGAACGTCTCGGGCGGCCAGCGGCAGCGGCTCGCGATCGCGCGGATGCTGGTGCACAAGCCGGAGATCTACCTGTTCGACGACTCGTTCTCCGCGCTCGACTACGCGACCGACGCGGCCCTGCGCCGCGCGCTCGTCTCCGAAACCGCCGACGCGACGGTGGTCATCGTCGCGCAGCGGGTCAGCACCATCCGCAACGCCGACCGCATCATCGTCCTCGACGAAGGCCGCGTCGTCGGCACCGGCACCCACCACGAACTGTTCGACGGCAACGAAACCTATCGCGAGATCGTGCTGTCGCAGCTCACCGAGCAGGAGGCGGCATGAGCACCACGGAATCGACCGGTGCCGCCGTCACCGAGGCCGGGGAACGGCCGGCCGCGCAGCGGCACAAGAACACCGGGGCCGTGGCCGGACCGGCCGCCCGCTTCATGGGCGGCGGCGCGCCGCCGGAGAAAGCCCTCGACTTCAAGGGCTCGCTGAAGCGCCTGCTGCAGCTGCTCAGACCGCAACGGGCCGCCCTGATCGGCGTCCTCGTGCTCGGCGCGGTCAGCGTCGCGCTGACCGTGATCGGGCCGAAGATCCTCGGCCAGGCCACCGACGCCATCCTCGCCGGCGTGCTCGGCAAGCAGGTGCCCCCGGGTGTCACCAAGGAGCAGATCGTCGCCGGGCTGCGGGCGCGCGGCGAAAACACGCTCGCCGACATCTACGGCCACGTCGACCTCGTGCCCGGCGTGGGCATCGACTTCGACAAGGTCGGGCAGATCCTGCTGACGGTGATGGCGCTGTTCATCATCTCGTCGTTCTTCGGGCTGATCCAGGCCAGGCTGACGACGACGCTGGTGCAGCAGGCGGTGTACCGGCTGCGTCAGGAGGTCGAGGCGAAGTTCGCGCGGCTGCCGCTGAAGTACTTCGACCGCCAGCCGCGCGGCGAGGTGCTGTCGCGGGTCACCAACGACATCGACAACCTGGCGCAGTCGCTGCAGCAGACGCTGTCGCAGGTCGTCTCCTCGCTGCTGACCGTCATCGGCGTGCTGATCATGATGTTCCTGATCTCGCCGCTGCTGGCGCTGATCGCGCTGCTGACCGTGCCGCTGTCGGCGGTCATCGCGGCGAAGATCGGGAAGCGGGCGCAGCCGAACTTCATCAAGCAGTGGTCGACGACCGGGAAGCTCAACGCGCACGTCGAGGAGATGTACACCGGGCACGCGCTGGTCAAGGTGTTCGGCCGCCGCGACGAGTCCGGGGCGATCTTCGACAAGCAGAACGAAACGCTGTACGAGGCGAGCTTCCGGGCGCAGTTCATCTCCGGGATGATCCAGCCGGCGATGATGTTCATCGGCAACCTCAGCTACGTGCTGGTGGCCGTGATCGGCGCGCTCCGCGTCGCGTCGGGCAACCTCAGCCTCGGCGAGGTGCAGGCGTTCATCCAGTACTCACGCCAGTTCAGCCAGCCGGTGACGCAGATCGCCAGCATGGCGAACCTGCTGCAGTCCGGCGTCGCTTCGGCCGAGCGGGTGTTCGCCCTGCTCGACGCCGAAGAGCAGGGGCCGGAGCCCTCGGACCCCGAGCGGCCGTCCGTGATCCGCGGGCGGGTCGAGTTCCAGGACGTCTCCTTCCGCTACCACGCGGACAAGCCGCTGATCGAAGACCTCTCGCTGACCGTCGAACCCGGTCAGACGGTCGCGATCGTCGGCCCGACCGGGGCGGGGAAGACGACGCTGGTCAACCTGCTCATGCGGTTCTACGAGCTCGACAGCGGGCGGATCACGCTCGACGGCGTCGACATCGCGAAGATGAACCGCGAGGAACTGCGCGACCAGACCGGCATGGTGCTGCAGGACGCGTGGCTGTTCGGCGGCACGATCGCGGAGAACATCGCCTACGGCGCGGACGACCCGGGCCGCGAGGAGATCGTCGAAGCGGCGCAGGCGACCTACGTCGACCGCTTCGTCCGCACCCTGCCGGACGGGTACGAGACGGTGCTCGACGACGAAGGCGGCACGGTCAGCGCGGGCGAAAAGCAGCTGATCACGGTGGCGCGGGCGTTCCTGGCCAAGCCGGCCATCCTCATCCTGGACGAGGCGACCAGCTCGGTCGACACCCGCACCGAGGTGCTCATCCAGCGGGCGATGAACTCGCTGCGCAGCGGGCGCACGAGCTTCGTCATCGCCCACCGCCTGTCGACGATCCGCGACGCGGACGTCATCCTGGTGATGGAGCACGGCCGGATCGTCGAACAGGGCGACCACGAAACGCTGCTGGGCAGCGGTGGCGCCTACGCGCGGCTGTACGCGGCCCAGTTCGCCGAAGCCATGGCGGAAACGGACTGACGTCGTCCCCCGGTACCCTGGAAGCTCCCGAGCCGAAGGGGTACTGGGGCGGCGATGGCCGACAGACTCGAGGAATACCGCGCCAAGCGAAGCCGCGACCGCACGAACGAGCCTTGGCCCGGCGGGCCGCCGCAGCCGGGGGACGACGACCTCTTCGTCATCCAGGAACACCACGCGACCCGGCTGCACTGGGACTTCCGGCTGGAGCGCGACGGCGTGCTCGTGTCGTGGGCCGTGCCGAAGGGCCTGCCGCTCTCCCCCGGCGTGCCGCGGCTCGCCGTGCACACCGAAGACCACCCCCTGGAGTACCTGACCTTCGAGGGCGAGATCCCGGCCGGCGAGTACGGCGGCGGCCGGATGACCGTGTGGGACACCGGGAAGTACGAAGCCCTGCACTGGAACGACCACAAGGTCGAGGTCGTCTTCCACGGCGAACGCGCGCGGGGCAAGTACCTGTTCCTCAACCGGCACGACGAAGACGGCCGCGACTGGACGCTCCGGCGGCTCGACCCCGCCGAGCCGGGACACCAGGACGCGCCCGAGTTCCTGGAGCCGATGACGGCGGTGCCGGGTGACCTGCCGCCCGACGACGACGCCTGGGCCTACGAGTTCGCCTGGGGCGGCCTGCGCACGATGCTGCTGGTCTGCGGTGGCCGCGTCACCGCGCACGACGAAACCGGCGCCGACGTCACCGGCCGCTACCCCGAGCTGCACAAGCTGGGCGAGCAGTTCGGGTCCACGGAAGTGCTGCTGGACGGCGAAGTCGTCGTGGTGAAGGACGGCAAGCCCCACCCCGGCGGCCTCGAAGAACGCCGCCGGGCCGACGGCTCAGCCGCCAAACGGCTCACCGCCCGCTGCCCGGTCTTCTACTTCGCCTCCGACGTCCTGCACCTCGACGGCAAGGCGACCCTCGACCTGCCCTACACCGCCCGCCGGGAACTCCTGGACGACCTCGGGGTGGCCGACCGGCACTGGCAGGTGCCGCGCTACTACCTGGGCGGCGGGGAGGCCGTCGCCGGGGCCAGCCGGCAACACGGGCTGCCCGGCGTCGTCGCGAAACGGGCGGACAGCCCGTACCGGCCCGGCGACGGCTCCGGCGACTGGGTGCTGATCGAAAACTGAACGCGGCCGGGGACTGTCCGCCGCCCTCGATGCGGGCAGGCCCCGGCCGGCGGTCAGCAGCCGCAGGTGTAGTACGTGATGTCCCAGTGGTTGCCCTCGTCGGCGTAGAGGTTGCCCGACCCGGCCTGCCACTGCGGATAGCCGTCGGCGCGCAGGCCGATGTAGGTGAAGGTGCCCTTGATGTAGCCGTCGAGACAGCTGTTGTGCGCGGTGTCCACCTTGTAGCCGTTCCAGTGGCTGTAGGTGCTCGTCGCGTGCCCGGTCTCGGTGCCCCCGGTGATGTTGAGCGCGCAGCCACCGGCCCGCTTCAGCGTGATCACGCCGTCGACCGTGCTCTGGTTGATCTGCTCGAAGGACGTGCAGTCGGGGTTGTTGCGGTCCGTGCAGTTCCCGCTCGACGAGTACGTCACCCCGGCGGCGGACAGCTGCGACACGGCTTGCGCGTGCGTGAGCTTGGTGACCTCGACACTCGCCGCGGCGGTGCCGATGGTCGCGAACAACACGGTCGCGGCCGAAGCGGTCAGCCCCAGACCCGCCCGTGCCAGCATCCGTTGTCCTCGCATGGCTTGTCTCCCTCAGTACGGCAATCCGACAACGGCAGCCAAATCGGGAGGGCCATAACTTCGCCAAACGCCGGGGCCGTGCGGGAGCCGGGGAGCGCGTCAGATCTTGATCTTCGTCAAGACTTCACGAGTCCGGTCACGAGCCGGAGATTCACTGGTGACGGCGTTGAGCTCCCGCAGCGCGCGCAGCTCCCACAGCGGGAACCCCAGCTCGCGGAACAGGTCGGCCGACGTCCCCAGGAGCCGCGCGGCCTCGGGCCCGGCGCCCTCGTCCGCCTGCGTCCGGCCCAGGCCGAGCAGGGCGTACCCGGCGCCGCGGCGGTCGCCCAGCTCCCGGAACACGCCCAGCGCCGTCCGCAGGTGCCGCCGCGCGCCGGCCGGGTCGCCCGCGCGGCGGCGGGCCTCGGCCAGGCTGCGGTGGGTGTAGGCGGCGGCGTGCCGGTGCCCGATCTCCTCGAACAGCGCCAGCGACCGGGTCAGGCGGCGGTGCGCGTCGGCGAGTTCCCCGGCCTCGGCGTGCAGGTCGCCGAGGCTGCGCAGGACGTGCGCCTCCCAGTGCCGCTCGCCGGTGCGGACGGCCCCGCCGAGCGCGCCGGCGAGCAGATCGCCCGCCTGGTCGGCTTCGCCTTGGCGGCGCAGGACGTCGGCGTAGCGCTTCGCGGCCTGGTCGTGCCCGCGGCCGTCGTCGCATTCCCGGGCGAGCAGCATGCTCACCTCGAAGCTCTCGACCGCGCGCCGCACGTCGCCGACGTCCTCGGCCAGCGAACCCAGCTGCGCCGCCGCGGCCGCCTGCCCACGGCGGTCACCGCAGTCGCGCAGTAGGTCGATGGCTTCCCGCAGCTGGGCCTCGGCGGTGCGCGGATCGCCGTCGTCGAGGTGGATGTCGGCGAGCGCGGCCAGCACCGCGCCGGTGCCCCGCGGGTCCTCCAGCAGGCGGTAGCGGTGCTCGGCCATGACGAAGTACTTCCGCGCCTGCTGCCAGCGGCCGTGCTGCCAGTGCACCGAACCGAGGTCGAAGAGCTTCTCCGCCTCCGCGTGGGGGTCGCGGCGGCGCCGGGCCGCGGCCAGCCCGAGGACCGAGACGGCGCGGGCGGCGTGGCCGAGCCACGGCGTGCCCGCCAGCGCGGTGCAGGCGTCGGCGAGCTGCCCGGTCAGCTCGTGCCAGCCGTGCGCGCCCGCCAGCCGGACCGCCGCGGCGAGGTGCCCGGTCTCCTCGGCCGTCCAGCCCGCCGGGTCGGCCGTGACCCGGCGCAGCGCCGCCGGATCCGGCTTCCGCGAGCCGGGTGCCGGACGGCCCCTGACGTGTTCGGCGAGCGCCAGCGCGACCTCGCACGCACGGCGCAGCGCGCCCTCGTCGTGCCGCGCCGGGGCGCTCTCGGCCAGCACGAGCCGGGCGAACGGGTGGACCGCCCACCGCGTCCCGGCGGGGGTCAGCAGGTGCGCGGCGGCCAGCGCGTCGAGCCGGTCGCGGGCCTCGTCCAGTGGCCGGTCGAGCAGCGCGGCCGCGCACCAGTCCGGGACTGGTCCGGCGAACGCGGCGAGCAGCCGCAGCAGCGACACCTCGGAGGCGGATCGTTCCCGCAGCGCCGACGTCACCGCGGCCCGGACGCCGAGGTCGCCCGCGGTCAGCTCGTCGAGCCTGCGGCGGTCGTCGGCGAGACGTGCGGCGAGTTCGGCGACGCGCCGGTCCGGCCGCGCCGCGAGCTTCACCCCGGCGATCCGGACGGCGAGCGCGAGCCCGGCGCAGCGCCCGAGAAGCCGTTGTGTGGCTTCGGGTTCCGCGCGCAGCCGCGGCTCCCCCGCGATGGCCGCGAGCAGCGCCCACGCGTCCTTTGTGGATAGTTCGGCGACCGGAACCGGGCGCGCGCCGCACAACCCGGGGAGCGAACGGCGCGCGGTGACCAGCGTGGCGCAGCCGGGCCCGCTCGGCAGCAGGGCGCGCACCTGCGTCTCGGACGCGGCGTCCTCCAGGAGCACCAGCAGCCGCCGGTCGGCGGTGTAGCTGCGCCAGAGCCCGGTCAGCCCGGCGCGGTCGGCCAGCTCCGCGGGCGTCGCCCCGAGCAGGCGCAGGAACCCGGTCAGCACGGCGGCCGGGTCGGCGGGCGTCCCGTCGGGGCCGCGCAGCGACGCGGCCAGCTGGCCGTCCGGGAACCGGCGGCGAGCCCGCCACGCGGCTTGGACGGCCAGCGCGGACTTCCCGCTCCCGGCGGCCCCGTGCAGCACGACCGGAGCCGGGCCGCGCAGGGCACGGGCGACGTCGGCGAGCTCGGCCGCGCGCCCGGTGAAGTCGGGGACCGCGGGCGGAAGCTGGGCGGGCGGCCCGGGTGTCGTCCACTCCGTGCCGGCGATCCGGCGGTACACCGCGACGAGGTCCGCGCCCGGCCACACACCCGCCTCTTCCCAGAGCGCCCGCCGGGTCCGGCGGAGCACCTCCAGTGCCGATTCGCGGCGGCCGACGGCACCCAGCGCGGACGCGAGCCGGGCGGCGAACCGCTCGTCGGCGGGGCGGGCCGCGACGACCGGGTCGAGCCGCTCGACCACGGACCGGCCGTCCCCGTCGGCCAGCTCCAGCTCGACCAGCTGCAGCAGCGCCGCCGACCGCCGGTCCTCCAGCCACAGCTTGTGCGCCTCGAGCAGCGGCCCGCCCGCGACGTCGGCGAACGCGTCGCCCCGCCAGCACGCCAGGGCCCGTTCGAGCGCGCGGCGGCGCTGCGCGCGGTCGTCGGCACCGGCCGACAGCAGCGTCAGGAAGTCGTCCGCGTCCAGCTCCCCCGGCTCGACGGCCAGCGCGTAGCCCCGCGGCCCGGACCGCAGGCGCTGCCCGGCCTCGGCGGCGCCCAGGCCGGGCGAGAGCGTCTTGCGCAGCTTCGACACGGTGACCTGCACGATCGCCGCCGCGCTCGCCGGCGCGCCGTCGGGCCACAGCTCGTCGACCAGGGTGTCGCGACCGACGAACTGGCCGGCCTGGGCGAGGAGGACGGCGAGCAGCCGCCGCGGCTGAGCCGCCGACGGCAACGCGACGGTGGCCGTCATCGGACCGAGGACCTGGAACCGCACGGCTACCCCCACCCGCGAGATCACCTGATCGAGCGAATTGAATCTAGCCGCCCAGGCGGTCCGGGGAAGCCCGCTCACCCGGATGGCCGAGGTCGATCTCAGGCGTGCGCGAGCAGTTTCCCCATCAGCGCCGGGTTCCCGGCCAGCCCTTCGCGCAGGGTGTGCTCACGCAACGGCTTCAGGTCGCCGTACGGCTGGTTCGCCCAGTCCAGGCCGCCCTGCGGCGGCTCGGGGTCGTACTCGATGGCGAACTGGATGTTCGTCGCCAGCTGCCGTCCGGCCAGCCGTTCCACCAGGTGCAGCGCCAGGTCGATGCCCGCCGAGACACCCGCCGCGGTGATCAGCGAGCCGTCCTCGACCCAGCGCTCGGCCACCGGCGTCGCGCCGAGCCCGGTCAGCAGGTCGCGGAACATCCAGTGCGTCGTCGCGCGCTTGCCCTCCAGGAGACCCGCGGCGCCGAGGATCAGCGAGCCGGTGCAGACCGACGTCACCAGTTCGGCGCTCGCCGCCGCGGTACGCAGCCACGCGAGGAGCGTTTCGTCGGACATCGCGCGCAGCGTCGGCACGGTGCCGCCGGGCACCAGCACCGCGAACGGCGACGGCACCTCGTCGAACGTGTGGCTCGGGGCGATCCGGAGCGGGGTGTCGGTGCCGACGGTGTCCGTGGTGGCCCCCACCACGACGGTCCGGTAGCCGCGGTCGAACTGGGCCAATGCGCTGAGCACCTGCAGCGGGCCCACCAGGTCCAGGGGCGTCAGCCCGGGGTAAACGACGAAGGCGATGGTCTTCCGCTCATCGGTCATGCCGCTCAGCCTGGCGGGATCTCGAGGGTGCGCGTGGCCGCGATGTCCGAAATCCTGCGAACCGCGTCCGAGTGCCGGTCCGGCTGCTAACGTTCGATCATGCCAGGCTCACCCAGACGGGTCGCGATCGTCGGCTACGCCGACGCCGAGCTGCTGGACATCGCCTGCCCCGCCGATGTGTTCGACGCCGCCAACCGGCTCGGCGCGCGGCCGCCGTACGAGCTGCGGCTCGCCTCGGTCGACGGCCGGGGCATCAGCACCAGCTCCGGCCTGACGCTGCAACCGCACCTGCGCCTGGACCAGGTCGCCGGGGACCTCGACACGCTCGTCGTCGCGGGCGGCTGGGGCAGCACGGCCGCCGCGGCCGACGAACGCGTCCTCGCCCACGTCCGGCGGCTCGCGCGCTCCAGCCGCCGGGTCGCGTCGGTCTGCACGGGCGCCGAGGTGCTCGCCGCGGCCGGGCTGCTCAACGGCCGCCGCGCGACGACGCACTGGCGCTACGCCGCGCGGCTGGCCCGGGACTACCCGGCGGTGACGGTGGATCCCGTGCCGTTGTACATCCGGCACGGCAACGTCTACACGGCGGCGGGCGTGACGAGCGGGCTCGACCTGACGCTGTCGCTGGTGGAAGCCGACCACGGCCCGTCGCTGGCCCGCGAGGCCGCCCGCGCGCTGGTCACCTACCTGCAGCGGCCCGGCAACCAGGCGCAGGTCAGCCTCTTCCTGACCGGGCCGCCGCCGGAACACCCCGAGGTCCGCGACCTCACCGCGTACATCACCGAGCACCTCGACGCCGACCTCGGCACGCCGGCGCTGGCCGCCCGCGCGGGGATCGGCACCCGCCAGCTCACCCGGCTCTTCGACGCCCACCTCGGCACCACCCCGGGCAAGTACGTCCGCACGATCCGCACCGAGCAAGCGGCCCGCCTGCTGTCCGGCACCGACCTGCCGCTGGCCACGATCGCCCGCCGCTGCGGCTTCGGCTCGACGGAAACGTTGCGCCAAGCCTTCCTGGACCACTTCGACACCCCGCCGTCGGCCTACCGCCGCGTCCACCTCCGCCAGTCCCCCACCTGACCCCGTGTCGTCCCTCCCATCACGCGAGTTACGCGCCCAATCACGCGAGATACGCCGCTGATCACGCGAGATCGTCGTACCGGAACGGCGAACTCGCGTGATTGAAGAGCCGACTCGCGTGATCGGAGGGACGACACGGCGCATCCGGACGAACCGGGCCGTCGGCGGCCCCTCGCGCGGGGGCCGGAATCCCGCTGTCAGGATGTGCGGGTGGACCGCCCCGACCTCACCGACGACGAAACCGGACCGATTCGCCGGGTCACGGACGAGGTGTCCCCTTCGCCGGTCCGCGGAACGTCCGGAACGCCGGGAACGCCCCGGAAACCCGCCCGCCGGACACCGCCGGAAGGCAGCCGCCGCGCGGCCGACGCCTCCGAGACGTCCCGCCGCCGCACCGACACCGGGCCGCAGCGGATCCCCCAGCGAGCCGACACCGGCGCCCAGCGGATCCCGAACCGGGCCGACACCGGACCCCAGCGCGTCGCCCGGCGCGGGGACACCGGGCCGCAGCGGGCTGCCAAGCCGCGGGCCGCCGGCCAGAACGGTACGGCGAAAAAGCCCGAAACCGCCGCGAAACCGCTCGAAACCGGCCACGGACACGGCCATGGTCATGGTCATGGTCATGGTCATGGTCATGGTCATGGTCACGGACCCGCCGCGCCGGCGTCACGACGCGTCCGGCTGCTGCTGATCTGGCTGCTCGCCCCGCTGGTCCTGGCCACCGTGGTCGGGATGGTCGTGCTGTACCCCTGGGGAAAGGCGTCACCGACGAGCGTCGTCCCGCAGGGCACGCCCGTGCACGCCTCGATCGGCACCACGAACACCGGCCCGTGCCTCGCGCAGGGCCAGGTCCAGGTCGGCGACCAGACGGACCCCAACGCGAAACCCTGCCTGACCGTCGACCTCACCATGACCGACGGCCCCGCCACCGGGAAGCCGCTCAAGCTGACCGTGCCGATCGAGCCCAGCACCCCGCGGTTCGCCGCGGGCGACGCCGTCGTCCTGGCCTACAACGGCGGGAACGCGGCCGACCCGGCCAGCTTCCAGCTGGTCGACTTCCAGCGCGGCACACCGCTTCTGGTGCTGGCCGCCCTCTTCGCCGTCGCCGTGCTGGTGCTCGGCCGCTGGCAGGGCGTCGCCGCGCTCGTCGCGCTCGGCCTGTCCTTCGTCGTCATCGCCCTGTTCATCCTCCCGGCCATCCTCGCCGGCGAGAACCCCCTGGTAGTGGCCATCGCCGGTGCGGGCGCGATCATGTTCATCGCGCTGTACCTGACCCACGGGCTGTCGGCGCGGACGTCCGCGGCCGTGCTCGGCACGCTCGTCAGCCTCGCCCTGATCGGCGTCCTGTCGGCGATCTTCTCCGCCGCCGCCTCGCTGACCGGGCTCGACGACAGCACGACGACGCTGATCGGCTCGCTCGGCCACGGCATCGACGCGCGGGGGCTGCTGCTCGCCGGCGTCGTGATCGGCGCGCTGGGCGTGCTCGACGACGTCACCGTCACCCAGACCAGCGCGGTCTGGGAGCTCCGCCGCGCCAACCCGGACCTGACCTGGCGCGAGCTGTACAGCTCGGGCCTGCGGATCGGCCGCGACCACGTCGGTTCGGCGGTGAACACCCTCGTGATGGCCTACGCCGGGGCCGCGCTGCCGGTGCTGCTGTACTCGTCGATCTCCGGTGTCGGGCTCGGCGCGCTGCTCGGCAGCGAGGACATCGCCCAGGAGATCATCCGCACGCTCGCGGGCAGCGTCGGCATCGTGGCGGCCGTCCCGGTGACGACCGTCCTGGCCGCGCTGATCGCCTCACGCGAGCCGGCCGAGAGCCTCACGGCGAAGGCCGTTCCGGCCCACCCGTGACCCGGGCCCGGGGATTCAGTCGAGCGTCGCCACGAACCGGCTGACGGCTTCCATCGTGAACCGCTGCACGTACTTGCCCGACGGCGCCACCGAAGCCAGCCGGTAGAGCGGGCGTTCCGCCACGCCGGCGCCGCGGGCCTCGGCCTTCAGCTCGGCGATCAGCAGCTCGCCGAACACCAGGCCGTTCGCCTCGGTGTTGTTCATCAGCGCGTTCGCGAGCTTCCGCAGCGGCAGGATGCCCAGCTCGCGCCCGCCGGTCCCGGAGAAGACCGCGAGGTCGACCTTCGCCACCTTCCCGCGCTGGCCGGCGTTGACCAGCAGGCTCACCGTGCGGCTGCCCCGGACGTCGCCGACGACGAGGTCGAGCCGCGTCGCGGTGACCAGGTCGACCCGGCGCAGTCCCCAGGTGCGGACGAGCAGCGTCGAGCCCTCCAGCCAGACGCGGCGCCGGATGCTGACGGCCATGACGTACAACAGCGGCAGGGCGATCACCAGCGCGACGACCAGCCCGGTCACCGTGCCGCCGATCAGGCCGGCGACGCCGCCGAACGCCGCGGCGACGATCACCGCGCCGATCAGGCCCGAGATGCCGCGGCGCCGCCGCGAACGCGGGTCCTCCTCGAACAGCGCCAGCCGTTCGGTCGCCTCCTCGGCCATGCTCACGCCCCCGTCCCGGCGAGGAACGGGTTGCCCGCGCGTTCCCGGCCGATCGTCGTCGCCGGGCCGTGGCCCGGCAGCACCACTGTGTCGTCCGGCAGGCCGGCCAGCAGGTCGCGCAGCGAGGCCGTGACGTCGCCGCGGCCGACCGAACCGGCGAACAGCGTGTCGCCGGTCAGCGCGAGCCGCCCGCCCTCGGCCGTCTCGAGGACGAGGACCACCGAGCCCGGGGTGTGCCCCGGCGTGTGCCGGACGTCGACGTCCAGGCCGGCGAAGGTACCCGGCTCGAGCGGCACGCTTTCGCCGTCGTAGAGCTCCGCGTCGGCGGGGTGCAGGTGCAGCGGGACGCCGTGTCCGGCCGACAACGACGCGGCCGAGGCGACGTGGTCGGGGTGCCCGTGGGTGGCCACGAGCGCCGCCGGGACCAGCCTGTGCCGGGCGAGCGCGGCGGCCAGCGGCCCGGCCACCTCCTGCCCCGGATCCACGACCACGCACGGCCCGCCGGCGGCCTCCGCCAGCAGGTAGCAGTTGGCCTGCAGCGGGCCGCTGCCGAACCCGACGACGAGCACCGAACGCCTCCCGGACATCCGCGCCGGATGGCGCCGATCACGATCGGGTTGAGACTAGCGGGCCCTGTACATGGTCCTCACAGGCTGTGCCCATACACTGCCGCTACCTCAGACGTGTGACACGAGCGGAACCTGGGAGGGACCGGGGTGGCGACCAACCAGCAGCGCCGCGAAGCTGCGAAGCGCAAGCTCGAGCGACAGCTCGATCGCCGGAAGGAGCAGCAGAAGCGACGCCGGATGATCGGGGCTGGTGTGGTCGGTGTGGCCGTCCTCGTCGTCGCCGGCGTGGTGGTGTGGATCGTGAGCGCCAACGGCGGGGACAACACCAACGCCGCGGCGTCCTCCTCGGCCGCCCCGCCGCCCACCGACCTCCAGATCCCGACGCAGCGCACCGCGCTGCCGAAGCGGTCGAAGGCGCTGCCGAACCCGACGACGTGCGACTTCAAGGCCGACACGACGGGCAAGGCGCCGAAGAAGGTGAACCTGCCCGACGGCAAGAACGTCCCGTCGACCGGCACGGTGAACGTGACGCTCAAGAGCACGGCGGGCGACATCCCGCTGACGCTCGACCGGTCGCTCGCGCCCTGCGCGGTGCAGAGCTTCATCAACCTCGCCAAGCAGAACTTCTACGACGGCACCATGTGCCACCGGCTCGGCACCGAGGGGCTGCAGATGCTGCAGTGCGGTGACCCGTCGGCCACCGGCGACCCGACCACGGACGGCCAGGGCGGTCCGGGCTACACGATGCCGGACGAGGCGTTCCCGGAGATCAAGTACGGCCGCGGCATCATCGCCATGGCGAAGACGCAGGCCCCGAACTCCGGTGGCAGCCAGTTCTTCATGGTGTACGGCGCCGCCGAACTGTCGCCGGACTACTCGGTGTTCGGCAGCATCAGCGACGAGGGTCTCAAGGTGCTCGACGCCGTCGCCAAGGCGGGCATCGCGAACCCGAACCCGCAGGACGGCACCGGGGCGCCGACCAAGCAGGTCAAGTTCACGGGCGTCACCGTCCAGTAGTGCCGCTCCGCTTCGAGCTGAACTCCGGATCCGCTCGGCCCGGACGCCGCGATCGCGGGAATGGTCTCCTACGGCCATTTCACCGCGATGCGGGTCCGGGCCGGGCGGGTTTGCGGGCTCGCCTTCCACCTCGACCGGCTGGCCGCGAGCACGCGGCCTGGGACAAGATCTGAACCGCACCCCCTCCCGCCCCGTGTAGAGGGCAACACCGGAGGCCCACCGGTCGCCGGGGAGAGGTGCCGACGATGGTGGAAAACCCGGTTCCCGCGGTGCGCCGCGTCCTCGGGCGGGCCGGTCAGGCCGGCGCCGCCGCGGTCCTCTTCGCCGTGCTCGCCGGCGGTCCCGCACTCGCGCAGTCCGACGCTCCCCCTCCGCCGCCGGTCAAGTACTTCATCGTCCCGCACGCCGAAAACCCGGAGGACATCACGCTGTTCAAGATCGCCGAGCGGGCCCTCGGCGACGGACGGCGGTTCCCCGAGATCTTCAAGCTGAACCAGGGCAGGCCACGGCCGGACGGGACGCCGTTCACCGACCCCGCGACGATCGAGCCCGGCCAGGTCCTGCAGCTGCCCGAAGACGCCGAGGACCCCGCCGTGCAGTTCGGGCCGCTCCCGGCGGCGGCACCGCCGGTCACTCCCCCGGTGCAACGCGTCGAAGAGCCCTCCGGCCTCGGCATCGGGCTGGCTTCGGCCGTCAGCGGCTCCGGTGGTCTCCTGACCGGCCTGCTCGCCGGGCTCTGGTGGCGACGCCGTCCGCAGCTCGTCCCGCCGCCGCCGTTCGAACCGGCGCTGTCCTTCGAGCCGCCGATGCACGAGGAGGCCGACGACGGCTCCGGCTCGGTCAGCGGCACCCTGCCGCTGCCGATCGTCGTCCCCGAACCGCGCCCGGACGTGGTACTGCGCCCCGAGCCGATCACCGCCGAGCACTCGATCATCGTGCTCGACACCGCCGAGACCCAGGTGATCGCCGCGATCCGGCCCGGCGCGCAGTTCCGGTTCCGCTTCGAGAAGGATCCGGGCTTCGCCAACAGCTCCACCGTCCTCGTGGTCGATGAGGGCGACCGACCGTGACCGGCGACGTCGTGGCCCCCCGTACGCGCGAAGTCACTCTGCGCTGAACGGCTCAACCGCCGCCGGAACACTGGCCTTGGGGCCGCCGGTGCCGCGATAGTCGAACGATGACCTCGGACCCGTTCGGGACCCTGCGGAAAGCTCTGTGGATCGGCGGCGCGCCGTGGACCGGCAAGTCCACCGTCGCCCGGCTGCTGGCCGGCCGGCACGGGCTGGCGGCCTACCACGACGACGACCGGATCCGGCCGGAAACCTCACCGGCCGACGACATCCCGGCCGGCGAGCAGCTGACCGTGGCGCTGGCCGAGTTCCGGCAGCGCTTCCAGCGCGCCTTGGACGACCTGCGTGCCTGGGAGTCGCCGCGGCCGATCGTCGCCGAAGGCTGGGCGCTGCGGCCGGAACTGGTCGCACCGCTCGTGGACTCGCCGCGCCGGATGGTCGTGCTGGTGCCGACCGAGCTGTTCCGCCAGCACCAGCTGCGGCACCGGCCGGACGAACCCGCGATCCCGCGGCAGCGGACGCGGCTGACCCGCGACCGGATGCTCGCCGCGCAGGCCGTGCGGTCGGCGCGGGAGCTCGGCATCCGCGTCATCGAGATCGACGGCAGGCTCGATCCCGCGGGCGTCACCGACGTCGTCGCCGAGCACTTCCGCGAATACCTGGACGCCTGAGGCCGTCAGCGGAAGGTGAAGCGCGGCGGGCGCCGCTCGAGGAACGCGGCGACGCCCTCCGCGTAGTCGACGCCGTGGAGGGCCTCCGAGCGGATCTCCTCGACCTCGGCGTCCGGCGTCTCCTGCCCGGCGACGATCTTTTCGATGATCCGGTTCATCCCGCGGACGGACGCCTGCGAGCGCGAGCACAGCGTCGACACGAACGCCCGCGTCGACGGTTCCAGTTCGCCGGCCGGGAAGACGTCGTTGAGCAGCCCGATCTCCCGGGCGCGGCCCGCGCTGATCAGCTCGCCGGACAGGAGGAAGTACCTGGCGTGCGCCGGGCCGACGAGCGACACGAGCTGACGCGTCGAGCCGAAGTGGTACACGATGCCGAGCTTCGCCGGGGTGATGCCGAACCGCGCGTCTTCGGCGGCGAACCGGAAGTCGCAGGCGACCGAGATCTGGCAGCCGCCGCCGATGCAGTTGCCCTGGATCATCGCGACCGACGGCTTCCGCATCGCGGTGAGGGCGGCCACCGCGCCCTCGACGGCCTTGTCGTAGCTCGCCGCGCCTTCCGCCGTGGTCCGCAGCTCCCCGAACTCGCTGATGTCGGCGCCGGCGGAGAAGTGCTTTCCGGCGCCCGCGATCACCAGCACCTTGCGGGCCGGGTCGGCTTCCACTTCGGCCACGACGTCCGGGATCGCCGACCACATGCCGTAGGTGATCGCGTTCATCTTCTCCGGCCGGGCCAGCGTGAGCCGGGCGACCTCGCCGTCGCGCGTCAGCTCGAATCCGTCGGTCATGTCCCGCACGATAACCGCTCGCCCTGAGCGAAACCCGCGGTGTGTGACGCGGTCGTGTCGCTAGCTTGGGGCCATGGCGGCGATCGAAGTGAACGGGACGGCGTTCGGTTACGACGAAGCGGGTGAGGGGCCCGCGGTCGTGCTGCTGCACGCCGCGATCGGCGACCGGCGGATGTGGGACGCGCAGTTCACCACGCTCGCCGCCACCCACCGGGTGATCCGCTACGACCGCCGGGGCTTCGGCGAAACCGGCGGCGAAACCGGCGAACACGCCCACTACGAGGACCTGCTGGCCCTGCTCGATGCCAGGGGGATCGAGCAGGCCGCGCTGGTCGGGGCGTCGATGGGCGGGGCGTGCGCGCTGGACGCCGCCCTCGCCGTGCCGGAGCGGATCACCCGGCTCGTGCTGCTCGGCTCGGGCCTCACCGGGCACACCTGGCCGGACCACATGCAGGCGGACCTCGCGCGGCTGGCCGCCGAAGCCTTCCCGCCCGGCCGGCTCGGCGAATACCAGGCCCGGGAGCGCACCCCCGACCCGGCGGACGTGCGCGCGATGGCGGACGCCAACCTCAGCTACCTCGTCGCCGGTCCGGAGCGCGACATCTCGGTCCTGCCGCCCGGGATGGTCGCGCTGGTGCGGGAAATGTGCGAGCAGGTGTACCGGCACGACTGGACCACTCCACAGTGGACGGAGAAGATCCCGGACACCCGGCACCGCCTGGCCGAGATCACGACACCCGCCCTGGTGGTCATCGGGAGGGCCGACGCGCTCGGCCTGGTGGAGCTTTCGCGGCACCTCGCGGAGTCGCTGCCGGGCGCGGAGCTGGTCGAACTCGCCGACACCGGCCATCTCCCCGCGATGGAACGACCGGACGAGGTCAACGCCCTGCTGAGGAAATTCCTCTAGAACAACAGCTTCGCGGTCAGCTCACCCTCAGCGCCCGCGCTCGGGCCGAACGGCAAGCAAGTTGCGACGCGCGACACTAACCGGGCTCGATCCGCTCGATCAGGTGCTCGCTCCAGCTCCGGATGCCCGCGGCCTGCTCGGGCGTGAGCTCGTCGAGGACGAGCCGGCGGATGTTGCCACCGTGCGCGAGCGTCGCGCGCTCCGCGGTACGGCGGCCTTCGCCGGTCAGCTCGATCCCGGTGCGGCGGCCGGTGGCCCCGTCCTCGATCCGCCGCACCAGCCCGCGGTTCTCCATGCGCGTCAGCAGGTGCGAGACGCGGCTCTTCTCCCAGTCGAGCGCGTCGGCCAGCTCCCCGACGCGCATCGGCCGCCGCAGTCTCACCAGCACGCTGAACTCGGCCTTCGAGATGCCGCAGGCGCGCTGCAGTCCCTGGTCGAGCTCACGGAGGACCAGGCGCTGCGCACGCATCCAGGTGTCCCAGAACTCCCACTCCGCCGGCTCCAGGGTTTCCGCCATGGCGGAAGCATAAGGCCCGACAGTTGACGCATCAACTCGACGCACCCTAGAGTTGATGCGTCAACTCTAGGAAGGGAACCCAATGCGAACACTGGTACGCGGCGGCATGGTGGTCAGCATGGATCCGGCGGTCGGGGACCTCCGCCGCGGTGACGTGCTCGTCGAGGACGGCCGGATCGCCGCGATCGCCCCGGTCCTCGACGCCGCCGGGGCCGAGGTCGTCGACGCCTCGGGCAAGATCGTCATGCCGGGTTTCGTGGACACCCACCGGCACACCTGGCAGACGGCGTTCCGCGGCCTCGGCGCGGACTGGACGTTCGCCCAGTACCGCGTGGCCATGCACGGCACGCTCGGGCCCCGCTACCGCCCGGAAGACGTGTACCTCGGCAACCTGCTGGGCCGGATCGAGGCGCTGGGCTCCGGCGTCACGACCCTGCTCGACTGGTTCCACCGCGCCGACCGCCCCGAGAACGCCGACGCCGCGATCCAGGCCCTGCGGGACGCGCCCGGCCGCTCGATCTTCTGCTACGGCGCCGCGGGGCCGGACATCGCCCCGGAGATCCGGCGGGTGCGAGCCCTGCTGCCGGACGAAGGAATGGCATTGGGCCTACGGGGACCGGCGATGTCCACAATGGACGATACCGCGGCGGATGTCGCGCTGGCGCGGGAACTCGGCCTGCGGGTGAGCCTGCACGTCCACGGCACCGGCGGCTGGCCGCACGGCGACCGGCCGATCGCCGGGATGCGGGAGCGCGGCCTGCTCGACGACCGCACCACCGTCGTGCACGGCAACGGCCTCTCCGACGACCAGCTGGCGATGCTGGCCGACGCGGGCGGCTCGGTGTCGGTCAGCCCGGACGTCGAGCTGAAGATGGGCTTCGAACCACCCGTCACCGGCCGGGCGCTGGCCGCCGGTCTCCGGCCGTCGCTGTCGATCGACGACTGCCCGTCCGCCGGCGGCGACATGTTCGCCACCATGCGCACGGCGCTGGCCGCCGAGCGCGGCGCCGTCACCACCCGGGACGTCCTCGCGTTCGCCACGATCGACGGCGCCCGGGCGTGCGGGCGCGGCGACCGGACCGGCAGCCTCACCGTCGGCAAGGACGCCGACCTGCTCCTGCTCGACGCCGAGGACCCGTCGGTCTTCCCGGTCGGCGACCCGGCCGGGAGCATCGTCAGCGCGGGTCACCCCGGCCTCGTCGACAGCGTCTTCGTCGCCGGGAAGGCGGTCAAGCGGAACGGCCGCCTGCTGGAGGTCGACCTGCCGTCGTTGCGCGCGCGGCTGCTCGAATCCCGCGACCGGATCGCCGCGGCCGCGGGCATCGCGATCGACGGGTCGTGGCAGCCTCAGGAAGCCGACGTCACGCGGTAGACGTCGTAGACGCCTTCCACGCCACGGACCACCTTGAGGACGTGGCCGAGGTGCTTCGGGTCGCCCATCTCGAACGAGAAGCGGCTGACCGCGACCCGGTCGCGGGACGTCGTCACCGAGGCCGACAGGATGTTGACCTTCTCGTCGGCGAGCACCTTGGTCACGTCCGAGAGGAGCCGGTGCCGGTCGAGGGCCTCGACCTGGATGGCCACCAGGAACACCGACGACGCCGAGGGCGCCCATTCGACCTCGACCAGCCGCTCGGGCTGGGACTGCAGGTCACCGGCGTTCGTGCAGTCGGTGCGGTGCACCGAGACCCCGCCACCGCGGGTCACGAAGCCGAGGATCTCGTCGCCCGGCACCGGCGTGCAGCAGCGGGCGAGCTTGGCCCAGACGTCGCTGGCGCCCTTGACCACGACACCGACGTCGTTGGAGCCGCGGCGCCGGGTCACCGTGGACGGCGTCGCCCGCTCGGCGAGCTCCTCCTCCGCCGCGTCGACCCCGCCGATCAGCGCAACCAGCCGCTGAACGACGTGCTTCGCGCTGGTGTGGCCTTCGCCGACCGCCGCGTACAGCGACGAAATGTCGGCGTGGCGCAGCTCGGTGGCGACCGCGCCCATCGACTCCGCGGAGACCAGCCGCTGGATCGGCAGGCCGACCTTGCGGATCTCCTTGGTGATGGCTTCCTTGCCGCTTTCGATCGCCTCGTCACGGCGTTCCTTGGCGAACCACTGCCGGATCTTCGCGCGGGCCTTCGGCGATCCGGCGAACGACAGCCAGTCACGCGACGGCCCGGCGTTCTCCGCCTTCGACGTGAAGATCTCGACGGACTCGCCGTTCTCGAGCTTCCGTTCGAGCGCCACCAGCCTGCCGTTGACGCGGGCGCCGATGCAGCGGTGGCCGACCTCGGTGTGCACGGCGTAGGCGAAGTCGACCGGCGTCGAGTCGACCGGCAGCGTGACCACGTCACCCTTCGGCGTGAACACGAAGATCTCGCGCGCGGCCAGCTCGTAGCGCAGCGACTCGAGGAAGTCGCCCGGGTCCGCCGCCTCCCGCTGCCAGTCGAGGAGCTGGCGCATCCACGCCATTTCGTCGACGTCCACCGCGTTGCCGTTGTGGGTGCCCTTGGTCTCCTTGTACCGCCAGTGTGCGGCGATGCCGTACTCGGCGGTGCGGTGCATCTCGTAGGTGCGGATCTGCACCTCGAGGGGCTTGCCGTCCGGGCCGATCACGGTGGTGTGCAGCGACTGGTAGACGCCGAACCGCGGCTGGGCGATGTAGTCCTTGAACCGGCCGGGCACCGGCTGCCACAGCGCGTGCACGACGCCCATCGCCGCGTAGCAGTCGCGGACGTCCTCGACCAGGATCCGCACGCCGACCAGGTCGTGGATGTCGTCCAGGTCGCGGCCGCGGACGATCATCTTCTGGTGGATCGAGTAGTAGTGCTTCGGCCGGCCTTCGACCTTCGCGGTGATCCGCGACGAGACGAGGTTGCTGGTCAGTTCGACGATCACCGACCGCAGGTAGATGTCGCGCGACGGCGCGCGGTCGGCGACCAGCCGCACGATCTCGTCGTACTTCTTCGGCTGCAGGATGGCGAACGCCAGGTCCTCCAGCTCCCACTTCACCGTGGCCATGCCGAGCCGGTGGGCCAGCGGCGCGAGCACCTCGAGCGTCTCGCGGGCCTTGCGGGCCTGCTTCTCCGGCGGCAGGAACCGCATGGTGCGCATGTTGTGCAGCCGGTCGGCGAGCTTGACGACCAGCACGCGGGGGTCCTTGGCCATCGCGATGACCATCTTGCGGATGGTCTCGGCCTCGGCGGACGTGCCGAGCTTGACCTTGTCCAGCTTAGTGACGCCGTCGACCAGCTCGGCGACCTTCTCGCCGAAGTCGGCCTTCAGGCTCTCGACGGCGTAGCCGGTGTCCTCGACCGTGTCGTGCAGCAGCGCCGCGACGAGCGTGGTCGTGTCCATGCCCAGCTCGGCGAGGATGGTGGCGACGGCCAGGGGGTGGGTGATGTAGGGGTCACCGGACTTGCGCCGCTGGTCGCGGTGCAGTTCCTCGGCGACGTCGTAGGCGCGCTGCAGCAGTCCGAGGTCGGCGTTCGGGTGGAGCTCGCGGTGGATGACGGCCAGGGGTTCGAGGACCTGCTTGACCGGGGCGGCGCGCTGCGCGGTGATCCGCCGGGCGAGGCGCGCCCGGACCCGCCGGGTGGCGGACGGATTCGGCGCCGCGCCGTTCGGCTTCGGCGGCGCGGGCTGTGCCGCCGCCTGCCCGTTCTGCTGGGCGCCCTGCTTCGCGGGCACCGCGGCGTCGAGCTCCTGGCTCACCCGCACCTCCTGCTGCTCGTGCGGCCTTCGGACCACCAGGGTAGCCGCTGCACCTCGCGGCCCTCCCGGGTGCGCCCGTTCAGGGGGTTCCCCAGCCCCGGACCAGCCGGAACCCGCGTGATCCGGGCCGTGACCCGCGTGATCCGGGCCGTAACTGACGTGATGGGGGCCGTAACTCGCGAGTTACGGCCCCCATCACGCGAGATCGGTTTCCGATCACGCGAGTTACGGGTTCAGCAGGTCCGCAGCGCGTGGATCTTGCGGTCTCCCAGTACGCCGCGGCCGCCGAGGGCGGCCAGTTCCAGGACCACCGACACGCTGTCGACCACCGCGCCCGCGTCCTCCAGGAGCTTGCCGGTGGCCGCGACCGTGCCGCCGGTGGCGAGGACGTCGTCGAGGACCGCGATCCGCTGGCCCGGCTTCACCACGCCGGACGGCAGTTCCACCGTCGCCGTGCCGTACTCCAGCGCGTAGTCCACGCGGCCCGCCACCTGCGGCAGCTTGCCGGGCTTGCGGATCAGCACCACGCCGAGGCCGCGGGCGTACCCGACGGCCGCGGCGAGCAGGAACCCGCGGGCCTCCACGCCGGCGAGCGCCTCGACCGAAGGATCGAGGGTGCCCGCCAGCGCGTCGGTCACGGCCTTGAACGCGCCCGCGTCCGCGAAGAGCGGGCTCAGGTCGCGGAACAGCACGCCGGGCTCGGGGAAGTCCGGCACCTCGGCGATCAGGCCGAGGGCGTCGTCCAGTTCCACGTCAGCGCTTCCGCTTCCCGGCCGGGCGCTGCTTCTGGATCCGGGCGGGCACGCCGGCCGCGGCCGCGTACGCCCTCTCCTTGCGCAGTTCCTTCGCCAGGGCGTCGTCGTCCGAGGCGTCGAAGTCCTCGCCCGCCGCCGCCTTGCGCTCCTGGTTGGCCCGGCGCTGCCGGACCCGCTCGGCCTGCTGCTGGTACTTCGGGTCGCGCATCTTGAAGTCGACCAGCAGCGGCGTCGCCAGGGCGACCGACGACATGACGCCGACGAGGGTACCGGTGAGCTGCACCAGCGCCAGGTCCTGCAGCGTGCCCGAGCCGAGCAGCACGTACCCGACGATCAGCAGGCCCAGGATCGGCAGCAGCGCGATGAACGCCGTGTTGAACGACCGCATCAGGGTCTGGTTCAGCGCCAGGTTCGCGGCCTCGCCGTAGGTGCGGCGGGTCAGCCCGAGCAGGCCGCGCGTGTTCTCGCGGACCTTGTCGAACACCACCACCGTGTCGTAGAGCGAGAACCCGAGGATGGTCAGCAGGCCGATCACGGTCGCCGGGGTGACCTCGAAGCCGACCAGCGAGTACACGCCGGCCGTGACCAGGATGTCGTGCAGCAGCGAGACGAGCGCCGCCGCGGCCATCCGGAGGTCGAAGTAGATCCCGAGGAAGATGACCACCGCGACGAGGAACACCGCGAGCGCGATCAGCGCCTTCTGCGAGATCTCACCGCCCCAGGACGCGCTCACCGCGCTGTCGCTGATCGCCTGGACGCTGGGCTGCTTGCTGCTGCCGATCGGGCCCAGGTCCTGGAACAGGCCCTGCTTGACCTTCGCGACGTCGGCCGCGTCCAGCGTGTCGGTGCGGATCTGGATGGTCGACGCGTTGCCGGTGCCGACCTTCTGCGTCTCCGCGGCCGGGCGGCCGAGTGCCTTCAGGAACGACGCCTTGGCCTGATCCTCGGTGATCACGCCGTGGGTGCCGTTCGCCGGCATCTGGATCTGCGTGCCGCCCTCGAACTCGATGCCGATGTTGAAGCCGCGGAAGATCATCGAGGCGAGGCACACCAGCACCAGCCCCGCGAAGAAGATGTACCAGCGCTTGCGCTTGCCGACGACGTCGAACGCGCCCGTGCCGACGTAGAGCCGGTGGAAGACGCTTTCCTTCTTGCCGGGCTTCGCCTTCACGTTGGCGTTGCCTTCGGCGTCCGTGCCCAGTTCTTCGACCCCCATGTCAGGCCTCCTTCACGTTCGCGCGGCCGACCGAGGTCGACTTCTTACGCTGCGAACCCACTTGCTGCACGGCGCCGAGGCCCAGATGCCTCGGATTGGACAGGAACGCGTTCTTGGACGTGGACACCATGGCCACCAGCGGGTGCGTCACCAGGTACACGACGACCAGGTCGAGCACCGTGGACATACCGAGGGTGAACGCGAAGCCCTGCACGTCGCCGACCGCGATGACGTACAGGATGGCGGCGGCCAGGAAGCTCACGCCGTCCGAGGCCAGGATGGTGCGCCGGGCGCGGACCCAGCCGCGTGGCACCGCGGACCGGAACGTCCGGCCCTCCCGGATTTCGTCTTTGAGCCGTTCGAAGTAGATGACGAACGAGTCCGCCGTGATACCGATGGCGATGATCAGGCCGGCGATGCCGGCGAGGTCCAGCGTGTAGCCGATCCAGCGCCCGAGCAGCACCAGCACGGCGAACACCAGCGCGCCGGACAGAACCAGCGACAGGATGGTGAGCACGCCGAGCAGCCGGTAGTAGAACAGGCAGTAGATGAACACGACCAGCAGGCCGATGCCACCGGCGATGAGGCCGGCCTGCAGCGACGCGAGGCCGAGAGTCGCCGATACCGTGGTCGCGTCCGACGACGCGAACGACAGCGGCAGCGAGCCGTACTTGAGGATGTCCGAGAGGTCCTTCGCTTCGGCCTGCGTGAACTTGCCGGTGATCTGGGTGTTGCCGTCGACGATGGCCACCTGGATGTTCGGCGCGGACACGACCTGCGTGTCGAGGACGAACGCGGCCTGCTGGCCGACGTTCTTCGTCGTGAAGTCGGCCCAGATCTTGGTGCCCTCGCCCTTGAAGCTGAGGTTCACCACCCACTGGCCGTTCTGCGTGTTGTAGTTCGCGTTCGCGTCCGAGATCTCGGTGCCCGGCAGGAACTCCGGCTCCATCAGGTACTTGTACGTGTCGTGGTCACCGCAGGCGACCAGCGGCAGCTTCGTGTCGTCGTTGCCCTCGAGGGGGTCCTTGGTGTTCGGTGCGCAGGTCAGCGCCGCCATCGCCTTGGCGACGAGCTCCTGGTTCGGCTGTCCGTCGGCGCCGATCAGCTGCGGGTTCTGCCGGACCGCCTTGGCGGCCTGGATCTCCTGCGCGGTCTGCGCGTCGACCGAGCCGTCCGAAGGCGCCGGGGTCGACGCGGGCGGCGGCGGGGTGCTGCTGCTCGGCGCGGCCGGCGTGGTGCTCTGCTGCTGCGCGAGTGCCGAACCGGGCGCGTTACCGCCACCGGGCTTCGTCGTCGGGGCGCCGGACGTCGCCGACGGCGCGCCCGAAGACGGCGGCGTCGAGCTCTTCGGGGTGCCCGAGGCCGGCGGGGTCGTGGCCGGCGGCGCGGTCTGCGGCGGCACCACCGGCTGGGTGGCGTTCGCGACGACCTTCCGGAAGCCCAGCTTCGCGGTCTTGCCCAGGCTCTTCGCCTGGTCGCCCTGCTCGCCCGGGACCGTGATGACGACGTTGTTGCCGTCGAGGAGGACCTCGGTGCCGCCGACGCCGATCCCGTTGACGCGGCGCTCGATGATCTGGCGCGCCTGGTTCAGGGACTCGCGGGTCGGCTGGCCGCCGTCGGGGGTGCGGGCGGTGAGCGTGACCCGGGTGCCGCCCTGCAGGTCGATGCCCAGCTTCGGGGTCGGCTTGTGGTTGCCGGTGAGGAACACCAGCGCGTACAGCACGATCACGATCAGGGCGAACAGGGCGAGATAGCGTCCCGGGCGGAGATGCCCGGCCGATGCTGCCACGGTGCTTCGGTCTCCTCGGACTGGGTGGACCCCAAAGTTGCGGTGCCCGCCCGGAGGGTTACCGGGAGGGACTGTGTGCATTTAACCGACCGTGTGCGACTCACTCCCGGGCGCGGGGTATGACGGCGGACACGCACGCAGCACCGAGACACTACTCGGTGCTGCGTGAGCCCGGCGTTGGAGGTCATCCCGACTTTCGTCGGGATTCCCGGCCGCCCAGGAGGTGCCTCGGGGGTTACTTCTTGCCGTGCTCCAGCGGCGGCGCGACCTGCGCGGTGGTCTGCGGCTCGTCGTCCTTGATGCCGGAGGTCGACTCGATGATCGACGGCTCCTCGGCGGGGGTCTCCACCTCGTCGGCGGAGTCCTCCTCGGTCTCGACGACCGGCTCGACCTTCTCGCGGACCGCGAGGCGCAGCCAGGTGGTAACGACACCCGGCGCGATCTCGATGTCGATCGTGTTGTCGCCCGAAGCGTCGGCGACGGTGCCGTAGAGACCCGACGTGGTCATCACGCGGTCACCAGGCCCCAGGCTGCTCTGCAGTTCCTGCTGCGCGGCCTGCTGCTTCTTCTGCTTTCGCGTGCTCATCACCAACGGCACGGCGAGGACGAGCACGAGCAGCAGGGGCAGCAATAGCTGTTGCATGATTCTCCGTTCGACGGACTCCGGGCCCAGCCGAAATGTCCGGTTTTTGGGTATGTGCTCCTGTCGAGTGTGCCAGGTACCAGCGCGGACGCTGACACCCACCCGCCGGTACCGGCCGCTCAGTCCTGCTCGAAGAGCGCCGGCCCGCCCTGGTCCGGACGCACCGGGAGATCGGCTGGCGGCACCATGCCGAGGTGTTCCCAAGCGGTCGCGGTGGCGACCCGGCCACGCGGGGTGCGGGCGAGCATACCGGCGCGCACGAGGTAGGGCTCACACACCTCTTCCACGGTGGTCGCCTCCTCCCCCACGGCGACCGCCAGCGTGGAGATGCCCACCGGCCCGCCGCCGAACGACCTGGTCAGCGCCGTCAGCACGGCCCGGTCGAGCCGGTCCAGGCCCAGCTCGTCGACGTCGTAGACGGCCAGCGCGGCCTGGGCGATCTCGCGGGTCACCTTGCCGTCGGCGCGGACTTCGGCGTAGTCGCGGACGCGCCGCAGCAGCCGGTTCGCGATCCGGGGTGTGCCCCGCGAGCGGCCGGCGATCTCGGCGCAGCCGTCGCGGTCGATCGGGATGTCGAGGATCGTCGCGGCCCGGCGGACGACCAGTTCCAGCTCGGCGTCGGTGTAGAACTCCATCTGGCCGGTGAAGCCGAACCGGTCGCGCAGCGGGCCGGTCAGCGAGCCGGACCGGGTGGTGGCCCCGACCAGCGTGAACGGCGCGATTTCCAGCGGGATGCTGGTGGCGCCCGGGCCCTTGCCGACCACGACGTCGACCCGGAAGTCCTCCATCGCGAGGTAGAGCATCTCCTCGGCGGGGCGGGCGATCCGGTGGATCTCGTCGATGAACAGGACGTCGCCGGCGGCCAGGTTGGACAGCATCGCGGCGAGGTCGCCGGCGCGCTCGAGCGCCGGGCCCGAGGTGATCCGGATGGCCGCGCCCAGCTCGGCCGCGACGATCATCGCCATCGACGTCTTGCCCAGCCCGGGCGGACCGGACAGCAGGACGTGGTCGGGCGGCACGCCGCGGCGGCGCGCGCTCTCCAGCACCAGCTCCAGCTGCTCGCGCACGCGCGGCTGGCCGACGAACTCGTCGAGCTTGCGGGGCCGCAGGGTCCCCTCGACGTTCTCCTCGCCGGTCTGGGCCCACGCCGAGAGGGCGTCGTCCTCTTCGTCGCTCACGGCCTCATACTCCATGGCCGCGCCTACCGCTTCCGGCCGAGGGTGGCCAGCGCGGCGCGAAGCACACTCGACGTCGTGTGGCCGTCGCCGTCGGCGATGACCTTGTCCACGGCCTGCTCGGCCTGCTTGGCCGGGAACCCGAGCCCGGCCAGCGCCTCGACGACCTCGGCGCGCAGGGCGCCGGGGGCCGCGACGGCGGGCACGTCGCCGGTGCCGCCGAGCGCGGTGACCTTGTCGCGCAGCTCGAGGGTGAGCCGTTCGGCGCCCTTGCGGCCGATGCCGGGCACCGAGGTGAGCACGGTGATGTTGCCTTCCACCAGCGCGGCCCGCAGCTTGCCGGGGTCGAGCACGGCGAGGGTGGCCAGCGCGAGCCGCGGCCCGATCCCGGAGACCGTCTGCAGCAGCCCGAACAGCTCCCGCGCGTCGGCGTCGGCGAAGCCGAACAGCGTCAGGGAGTCCTCGCGCACGACCAGCGCGGTGTGCAGCCGGACCTCTTCGCCGCGGCGCAGGGTCGCGAGGGTGGCGGGGGTGGCCTGCACGGCTAAGCCCACCCCGCCGACCTCGACCACGACGTGGTCCAGGCCGACCGAAAGGACTTCTCCGCGTACCGACGAGATCATCGTGCTGCTCCTGGGTTCTTGGCTTGTTTCGCCGCCGCGGCGAGGCGGGCCTTGTGCGTGCGGGCCATCTCGGCCGCGCGGGCTTCGGCCTCGGCGAGCCGGGCCCGCATCGGCTCCCGCCAGAGGTGGCAGATGGCGAGCGCGAGCGCGTCGGCGGCGTCGGCGGGCTTCGGCGCGACTTCGAGGTTGAGCAGGCGCATCACCATGGCGGTGACCTGCGCCTTGTCCGCCCGGCCCGACCCGCTCACGGCGGCCTTGACCTCGCTCGGCGTGTGGAAGACGACCGGCAGGCCCCGCCGCGCGGCGGCCAGCGCGACGACCCCGCCTGCCTGCGCGGTGCCCATCGCGGTCCGGACGTTGTGCTGGGCGAACACCCGCTCGACCGCCACCGCGGCCGGCTTGTACTTGTCCATCCACCGCTCGACCTCGTCGGAGATGCCGAGCAGCCGGTGCGCCAGATCGGCGTCCGCCGACGTACGCACCACGTCGACGGCGACGCAGCGGACGGTCCGGCCCTTGCCGCCGTCGACCACCCCCAGGCCGCACCTGGTCAGACCGGGGTCGACCCCGAGCACCCGCACAGTTCTTCCTCCCGCCGCGAACATCAGTTCGAGCCAAGAGGCTACTGGGCGCGTCTGCGGCAGGATGGCAGACATGCCGCAGCCCTCGGATTTCGTCACCCACCTGGGACTTCAGCCGTTGCCCGTCGAAGGCGGGCGGTGGGCGCAGAGCTGGCGGTCGGAGACCGGCTCGGCGATCTATTACCTGCTCGTCGACCCCGAGTTCTCCGCGCCGCACCGGCTGGACCGCGTCGAGGTCTACGCGCACCACGCGGGCGCGCCGGCCGCGATGCTGCTGCTGCACCCGGACGGCTCGGTCGAGCGGCCGGTGCTCGGCACCGACGTCGCCGCCGGGGAACGCCCGCAGGTCGTCGTGCCCGCCGGGACCTGGCAGGCCACCGTCACGCGGGGTGCGTGGAGCCTGCTGGGGACCGTGGTCGTGCCGCCCTACATTGACGACTGCGTCGAGTTCGCGTCCGCCGCACAGCTGGCTCTGGAGTATCCGGAAGCCGCCGCCGACCTGCGGAAGTTCTAGGGACCGTCGACGCCGGGGGTCCAGCTTTCGGGGTCGCCGCTCTCGGTCAGCACCGGCTGCCAGGCGGCGAAGCCCTCGGGTGCGTCCGGGTGCCACGGGAACTTGCCTTCCGGCGTCGCGACGATCAGCTGCAGGGCCGGGAAGTCGCCGTCCGGGTAGATGAGGAACGCGGTGCCGAAGTACTCGGGGTAGTGCCCCCTGTTGACCCGCTCGAGGACCACCGGGACGCCCTCGAAGAAGTCGTCGTAGCGCCGGCCGACCTCGAAGATCTCGCCGTTGGCGGCGCGGTCGACGTAGGCGTCGAGCAGCACCTGGCCCATTTGGTCGGGCAGCCCGACCACGACGGCTTCCGGCACGTGGTGCAGTGCCCACGCACAGGCGGTGAAGCAGTAGCCGGCACCGTCGTCGTCCGCGGCGACGGTGATGACGGCGTTACCGCGTTCTTTCGCCTGCCCCTCGATCCATTCGATGAGGCGCAGTTCTTCCGCGGACAGTTCGGCGGTGATGTCGGCGGCAGCGGCGGGGGTCATCGAGGTCACGACGCACATTCTGCCTGACGAGCCCGCCGGAGCCCAGTGCCCGGGCCGGAAAGTTTCCGGCCCGGGCGGGGAATCCTTACTGGACAAGGGAAAACTCAGCCGACCTCGGCTAGCACCTCGTCGGACACATCGAAGTTCGCGTAGACGTTCTGGACGTCGTCGCAATCCTCGAGGGCGTCGATCAATTTGAAGACCTTCTTCGCGCCGTCGACGTCGAGAGGGACGTTGACCGTCGGGAGGAAGGTGAGCTCCGCCGACTCGTACTCGAACCCGGCCTCCTGGAGCGCCTTGCGCACCGGCACCAGGTCGCCGCCCTCGCAGACGATTTCGAAGCTCTCGTCGAGGTCGTTGACCTCTTCGGCGCCCGCGTCGAGCACCGCCATGAGGACGTCGTCCTCGGTGACGCCGCCCTTCGGCATGATCACCACGCCCTTGCGGTTGAACATGTAGGCGACCGACCCAGGGTCGGCGAGGGAGCCGTTGTTGCGCGTGAGCGCGGTCCGGACCTCCATCGCGGCGCGGTTCTTGTTGTCGGTGAGGCACTCGATCAGCACCGCCACGCCGTTGGGGCCGTAGCCCTCGTACGTGATGTCCTGCCAGTCCGCGCCGCCGGCCTCTTCACCGGCGCCACGCTTGCGGGCGCGCTCGATGTTGTCCTGCGGGACCGAGTTCTTCTTCGCCTTCTGGATGGCGTCGTAGAGCGTGGGGTTGCCATCCGGGTCGCCACCACCGGTGCCCGTGCGGGCGGCCACCTCGATGTTCTTGATCAACCGCGCGAAGAGCTTGCCGCGCTTCGCGTCGAGGTTGGCCTTCTTGTGCTTCGTGGTGGCCCACTTGGAGTGGCCGCTCATCTCTCCTCCATCTGTTCCGTACCCCGGGCGGGCACCGCGTCTCAGCCGGCCTTTCGCACCAGGTCGACGAACAGCCGGTGCACCCGCACGTCGGGCGTGAGTTCCGGGTGGAACGCGGTCGCCAGCACCGCCCCCTGCCGGACCGCGACGATCCTAGCGGTGTCCTCGTCCACGCCGGGCACGCCGCTGACGGTGGCCAGCACCTCGACGCCGTCACCGGCCTTCTCGACCCAGGGAGCGCGGATGAACACGGCGTGCACGGGCGGCGTTTCGATGCCCGCGAAGTCGAGGTCGGCCTCGAAGGAGTCGACCTGCCTGCCGAAGGCGTTGCGCCGGACGACGACGTCGAGCCCGCCGAGCTGCTGCTGGTCGGGCCGCCCGTCGAGGGTCTGCCGCGCGAGCAGGATCATCCCGGCGCACGAGCCGAACGCGGGCAGCCCCTCGGCGATCCGCGCCCGCAGCGGCTCGAGCAGTTCGAAGCTCTCCAGCAGCCGTGACATCGCGGTCGACTCGCCACCGGGCAGCACCAGACCGTCTACTTCGGACAACTCGGCGGCGCGGCGCACGGGCTTGGCCCGCGCACCCGCTTCGGCCAGCATCGCGACGTGCTCACGCACGGCACCCTGCATGGCGAGCACCCCGACCACCGGCTCCGACGACAACCCGACCTCCCGAAAGACCTTCCCACCAGCCTAGACGCACGGGCCCGGCGGCTTACCGGCAGGTCAGCCCCGGTCCGCACCGCCGCGAATGACTCATTCGCGGCGCCGGCGCCCGTGACCCAAGCGCACCAATGCCACATTGGGGCGCCGGCGACCGGACAACAGCGTGAGCCGGGCCCTCAGGGCACGCCGGCCAGCCTGAGCAGCGCCGCCGTCGCCGCGGCGGCCACCACCACCAGCACGAACGGCGCCTTCCGCCACGCCAGCACCCCGGCGACCAGCACCCCGGCCGGCCGGGCGAAGCCCGCGAAGCCGTGCCCCTCCGTCAGCGCGCTGACCGCGACCAGCGCCGCCAGCAGCACCACCGCCGCCAGCGCCATCAGCCGTTCCGCTCGAGGCGACAGTTTCACCCGGCTGCGCAGCACCGGGCCGGCGAACCGGAACGCGAACGTCCCCAGCGCCAGCACCGCCGTGCCGATCAGCAGCTCCACCCCGTCCATCAGCACGCCTCCTGCAGTTCGGGCTCCTTCGCCGCGACGCCCACGACGACGCCCGCCAGGGCGAGCAGCACCGGCAGCCCGGCCGGCAGGAACGGCGTCGCGGCCAGCGCCACCACCACCCCGGCCAGCACCGGCAGCCGCGCCGCTCGGTCCCGCAGTGACGGCAGCACCAGCGCCAGCAGCACCGCCGGGAACGCCGCGTCCAGGCCGAACACGTCCGTGTCGCTGATCGCCGTCCCGGCGAACGCGCCGGCGACCACGCCGAGGTTCCAGCAGGCGAACAGGCCGATCCCGCAGGCCCAGTACGCCGCACGGCGGCGGTGCGCCTCGCGCTGGGCCAGGGCGAACGCGACCGATTCGTCGATCATCAGGTGGCTGCCGGCCAGCCGGGCCGTCCACCGCTTGCCCAGGACGTCGCCGATCGCGAAGCCGAACGGCAGGTGGCGCGCGTTGGCCAGCAGGCCGGCGAGCACGGCCGCGAACGGGTTGCCGCCGGCGGCCACGATGCCGACGAACATGAACTGCGACGCCCCGGCGAAGACCAGCAGCGACATCAGCATCGGCAGCCACAGCGGAAAGCCCGAGCTCACCGCGATGGCGCCGTAGGAGACCCCCACGAGACAATCGGCGAGACAGACCAGGCCGATGTCACGGGCGAGGCCCCGATCGAGTGTTCGCCATATCGAACGCATGTATTCTACAGTGAACGACAGGCCACCTGTTCGTCAAGACGAACAGATCGACCGATGGAGCGAACGGAATGTCACAGGAGACCACCGGAGCACCGCTGGAGATCATCGCGGCGTCGCTGCGCCGCGAGCGGACCCGCGCGGGACTGTCCCTGACCGAGGTCGCGCGCCGCGCCGGCCTGGCCAAGTCGACGCTGTCGCAGCTCGAGTCCGGCACCGGCAATCCCAGCGTCGAGACGCTGTGGGCGCTCGGCGTCGCCCTCGACGTCCCGTTTTCCCGGCTGGTCGAGCCGGAGCGGCCGAAGGTCCGCGTGGTCCGCGCCGGCAAGGGCCCGACGGTGTTCGCCGAGCACTCCGACTACGCGTGCACCCTGCTGTCGGCGTGTCCCACCGGCGCCCGGCGGGACATCTACATCGTCCGCGGTGAGCCGGGCACGCCGCGGCGCTCCGACCCGCACATGACCGGCGTGGTCGAGCACATCGTGCTCTGTGCGGGCCGGGCGCGCATCGGCGTCCTGGACGCCCCGGAGGAACTGCACCCGGGCGACTACATCTCCTACCCCGGCGACGTCCCCCACATCTTCGAAGCCCTCGAGCCGGGTACCTACGGCGTCGAGATCTCCGAGTACATCTAGGACGTACATCCAGGACGTCACGCGGTCTCTCCGCCGGCCTCCGCCTTCGGACCGGTCAGCAGTTCCGCCTCCAGACAGGCCCTCCGGTTCCGGATCCGGGCCTCCTCCGTCTCGCTCCGCAGTCGCGCCTCGCGCATCGGATCGCACGAGGAGCAGTGCGCCAGCTCCGCCTCGTACAGCGTGCCGTCCGTCGGGAGGGTCACCTGCCGGGCGTCCATGACCTCCTCGAGCGGCCGCGGCAGCACGTCGCCGACGCGCTCCATGGCGCGCTCGAGTTCCGCCGCCTTGTCCTCGATGGACCGCCAAGGCGTGTCGCCGATGCGCCACTCGATCGACTCGACCCTGCTCGACGCGGAGTACACCTCCAGCACCCGCCGCACGTAGTAAGTGACGGCGTAGCAAGGGTTTTCGTTGCGGAGGGTCCGCCGCGTCGTCGTCTGGCTGTCGGCTTCGTCGAAGGTGGAGACCACGACCGACCGTTCCGCCTCGGTGGACTGTGCGGCGGTGATCGCGTTCTGGGTGAACTGGGAACTCGCCGTCCGCACCGAGGCACCGCTGGCCACCGTCGTCTCGGTCGCGACCCCGAATTCGCCGCTCACCTGGGGTGCGCCGAAGAAGCCGGCGAGCCCGCCGCCCACGGATACCGACGTGTCGGCCCGCGTGCGGATGTCCACCAGGCTGTTCGTGTACGCCGACGCCGACGAGAACCTGCTGGTCTCGGACAGCGCGCTCATCGTCTGCCGGAACGACGAATGCACCGACAGCCGTTGCTCCGCGGCCCGCACCCGGCGGTACCGGTCGAATTCGGAAACCTCCACCGACTCGCCGGGCAGCAGGGTGACCGTGTACAGCAAGGGCCCCTGCTGCCTGCCCACCAGGCTGAGCGCGTGCTGGTAAGTGATCCTGATTTCCAGCCGGCCCTGGTCGAACCGGTCGAGCGCGAACACCCGGCCCTCGTAGAAGTACTGGGCCCGGTCGTAGGGCAGCCAGGGAACCGGTGCCGGGCCGCCGCATTCGCCCGGGATCGGCTCCTCACACCCGCCGCCACAGCCGGAACAATCACCGCACCCTTTCCGTTTCTCCCCCGCAGCAGGGTGCTTCTTCTCTTTCGCGGCCATTTTTCCTCCTCCGTTCCGGCACCCTTCATGCCGTTATCGGACGGGGGACGGAACTGCGGCCGTGATACGCGGCGGAACCGCTAGACTGCCGTCCAGTCCGTGAGCACGATGTGTCCCGTCCCGACGCGCAGACGCAGCCTGAACCGTCCCGCCGGCTTGGGCCGGACGACGAACCAGCCGACTTCGTCGACCGGCACGGTCATGACGGTCCCGTCGCGGGTTTCGACGTCGAGTTCGCCCGGCTGCGCGGGCACGACCTGCCCGTGGAGGTCGCCGGAGCCGACCTCGAGCTCGATCGTGAAGTCGCGGCCGGAAAAGGTGAGCGCACGCAATGGGGCCGAGTCGGCGCGCACCTCCGTCGACCGCCCGGCGGTGACGGAATCGTAGGAAAGCGTGGCGAGTTCCGCGTCGAGATCGCGCCACGAGAACGCGGCTTTGCCTGCCTCGACGAACCGGGCGGGCACCTCCCGCGCAGTCCGGAGCGCCTCGCCCAGCTCGGCGAGCAGCTCTTCGTCGCCCCTCCAGTGGTCCGCCATGGCCATCACGCTTCCCCGGGATCGACGAACGACGCCAAGGCCCGGCTGCCGCGGAGCGCGGCGAGGCACCGCGAGCGGGACGGGCCGATCCCCCCGATCGGCATGGCCAGTCTCCCCGAAATCTCGGCGTAGGGCAGCCGCGGATCGCTGAACAGGAGGGTCAGGAGCTCCCGGCAGCGGGACGGCAGCTCGGCGAACGCCTGGCGCAGCGCGATGAACCGCTCCTGCTTCAGCAACTCGGCATCGGCCTCCGGAGCCGCCTCGTCGACGAGCCGGCCGTCGTCGGGCACGGGCTGCGTCCGCTGCTGCTCCCGCAGGAACCGCAGGCATTCCCGGCGGGTGACGGTCGCCACCCAGCCCGGCAGCGCGGCCGGCTCACGCACCGACGGCAGGCCTTCGACGAGCCTGAGCCACACGCTCGCCCCGACGTCGTCGCAGTCGGCCGGGGACAGCCGGTAGCGGCGGCAGATCGACCACACCAGGGGCGCGTACCGCTCGACGAGCTGGTCCCAGGCCCGGTTGTCGCCGTCCCGCGCCCGCTTGACCAGCGCGATCACGGCAGGATCGTCTCGCATGGCACCACCTCGGGTCGAAGGGCCGGTCAGCGCTTGCCGCACGCGATATCGTGGGCGATCTTGCCCGTGACGGCGGCGGCGGCGAACGACGTCCCGCTCCACCGCGCGAAACCCTCGAAGTTCTGCTCCGACGCGTCGGACAGCCGCACCGGCTTGTCGAGGTAGTAGCCGTTGACCTGCAGGCCGTCGGCTTCGGTGTCGACCCAGTCCCGTTTCATGCTGAAGTCCGCGCCGGCCGCCCCGACGGCGAGGACACCGTTCATCGCCGCGGGCCAGATCTGCCACGGCGGCCGGGCGATGTGGCCGAGGTTGCCCGCGGCGGCCACGACGAAGGTGGCGTGCCCGGCCCAGACCGAATAGATGCCCTTCCGGTCGGGCTCCGCCGCCACGCCGTCCTCGGCCTCGATCTGATCTTTCGGGAAATCGGGGTGCCAATACAGCGGTGTGTCCACGATGCCGACGCGAACCGGGTTCTCCGCCGTGACCTCGTAGGTGTTACCGGGCGGGTCGATCCGGTCACCGAAATCGGGATCACCGAGCCCCTTGTGCTGCGGGTAGCCGATCAAGGTGTCCCGGTTCTTCCCGATCGCCGGAAGGGCTCCGAGTTCGCTCGCGAACTGATTGCGCACCTCGTACAACAGCACGTCGAGATCGGTGAACTGCCGGCCGCCGCGGCGCTCGAGCGCGGAGATCTCCTGCCAATACTTCGCGCGGGTCTTCGTCGCGAACTCCGCGATTCCGGCCAGGTCCCTTATCAAGGACAACTGCAGCACGTCGTCGGTCTCCGGTTCCGTTGCTCCCGCCCAGACCCGGAGATCCTTCAGTTTGTTTCCCACGTCTTCGACGTACCGGGAGTCGACAATCAGTTCGGTCTGCACAGTCATGATCTGCCTTCCGCTCGTACTCGGCCCATGCTCGACGGAGGCGTCCCTCACCCGTTTGATTCCAGCATCGGAAAATTAGTTCCGGATACCGCCAACACGGTTCATGCTGTCAGGCATGAACCCGACCGCGGCCCTCGATCAGGCACTCGAGGCGTTGCGCCGTGCCGACGTCGACGCCGGTCGCGCCGTGCCGGTCGCGGAACGGGCCAAACGGCAGGCCGACGCCGAGGGCGACGACGCCGCGGCCTCGATCGCCGAGCGGGCCTGGGGCCGCGCATTGCTGCAATGCGGGAACGTCGACAGCGCGATCAGTCACCTGCGAGATTCCGTAGAATTCGCGGAGAAATCCGGCTCCCCCGCGCTCGCCGGCGAAACACGAATCCCGCTCGCGGCGGCACTGCTCCAGCGCGGAGAACCCCACGAAGCGCTGCGGAACATCGACGACGCCGTCGCTTCGCTCACCGGGGCCGGGCACGCGCGGGCGCGCGCCCAGCGCGCCGACATCCTGCACCAGATCGGCAGGCTGACCGAGGCCCACACCGAGTACGAGTCCGCCATTTCGCTGCTGCGTGACGGCGGTGACCTGCTGAACCTGCAACGCGCGTTGGTCAACCGCGGCATCCTGCACACCGAACGGTACGTCTTCCCCGCCGCCGAGGCCGACCTGGAGGAGGCCCGCGAGCTGGCCGGGCGGCTCGGCCGGAAACTGGCCACGGCGATCATCGACGAGAACCTCGGCTTCCTCGAGACCGTGCGCGGCGACGTTCCCGCCGCGCTCGCCCGGCTCGGCCGGGCCGAGCAGGCGATCGGCGAACTGGGCGGCCAGCTCGGCCCGGTGTTCTCCGACCAGGCCGAACTGCTGCTGTCGGTGGGCGCGCGCGGCGAGGCCGCCGACGCCGCCCAGCGAGCCGTCCTCGCGTTCGAACGGGACCAGCGGCACCTGCTCGTGCCCGCCGCGCGCCTGTTGCTCACCCAAGCCGCGGTGCTCGGCCGCGACTGGACGACCGCGCTGGACCAGGCGCGCCAGGCCCACCGGGACTTCGTCGCCCAGCAGCGCGCGGAATGGGCGGCGCTGGCCCAGCTGGGCGTGCTGCGGGCCCAGCTGGCGCTCGGGCATGACACGCCGATCTCCGGCGAGGACGCCGAGACCATGGTGGCCACCCTGAGCTCGGCGGGCTGGCCCGCCGCGGCCCTCGAAGCCCACCTCGCCGCCGCCCGGCTGGCCGGCTCCCGCGCCGAAGCCAAGCGGAGCCGGTTCCACCTCCACCGCGCCGGCGCGGTGGACCGGCGCGGGCCGGCCGCGCTTCGCGCGCGCGGCTGGTACGCGCGGGCCCTGCTGGCCTGGGAGGACGGGAACGCCCAGGCCACGGACCGGGCGGTGCGGGCCGGGCTGCGCATCCTCGACGAGCACGCCGCGTCGCTCGGGGCGACCGACCTGCGGGCCCATTCCGCCGCGCACCGCAGCGAGCTGAGCGAACTCGGGCTGCGGCTCGCCCTCCGCTCCGGCGAGCCGGCACGGGTCTTCGAGTGGGCCGAACGCGGCCGGGCCGGCCGGCTCGCCCACCGGCCGGTGCGCCCGCCCGACGACCCGGAGCTCGCCGCCCTGCTCGCCGAACTGCGCGCCACGGTCCGGGAGATCGACCAGCCCGGGCGCGCGGCGCCGGACCTGCGGCACCGGCAGTCCCTGCTCGAACGCCGGATCCGGGACCGGGCGCGGCTCTACCCGGGCGTGCCCGGGCAGCCGCCGGCCACCCCGGTCAAGGTCGCCGACCTCGACCTCGGCGATCGCGCGCTCATCGAGTTCGCGCGGGCGGACGGCGCCCTGCACGCCCTCAGCCTGGTCGGCGGGCGGCTGCGGCTGCGGGCGCTGGGCGCCGCCGACGACGACGTCGCCGAGCTGGTGGCCCGCCTGGCGTTCGCCCTCCGGCGCCTCGCGCACCGCACCGGCAGCGCGCAGTCCCGGGCCGCCGCGCTGACGTTGCTGCAGCGGACCGCGGAGGTGCTGGACCGGACCCTTTTCGGGCTCCTGCCGGAGATCGGTGACCGGCCGCTCGTCCTGGTGCCGACCGGTTCGCTGCACAGTGTGCCGTGGTCGGTGCTGCCGTCCTGCTCGGGGCGTCCGGTCACGGTGTCGCCGTCGGCCACGCTGTGGCACGCCGCCGCCGAACGCCGCGACGCGGTCCTCGGCACGGTCGCGGTCGCCGCCGGGCCCGGCCTGGCCGGAGCCCACGACGAAGCACAGGCCGTGGCGGCGTTGCACGGCGTCGCCCCGCTCGCGGGCGAAGCCGCCACCGTCGAGGCCGTGCTGAAGGCCGTGGGCACGGCCGACACCCTGCACCTGGCCGCGCACGGCAGGCTCGCCGTGGACCAGCCGCTGTTCTCCGACCTGCGGCTGCACGACGGCCCGCTCGTCGTGCACGACCTGGAACGGCTCGACCGGGTGCCGCGGACCGTCGTGCTCGCCTCCTGCGACAGTGGCCGGTCGGTGGTGTGCACGGGGGACGAGCTCCTCGGCCTCAGCGCCACGTTCATGGGATCGGGCACGGTTCACCTCATCGCGTCCGTGGTTCCCGTGCCCGACGCGGAAACCCGGCCGCTGATGGTCGAATTCCACCGGGGGCTCGCGCGCGGCGCCGCGCCGGCGGCCGCGCTGGCCGACGCCCAGAAGTCGTTGCGCGGCAACGGGCTGGAAGCGCTCGTCGCCGCCGCGGGATTCGGCTGTTTCGGAGCCGGTCATTGAAATCGCTCGGTGTACTAATCCGGCCAAAAGTAGGCCGACCCCCCGCGCGGGACGCAACCGTTGCTACAAAGCCATTCGGCCGTGACTGTGGTCGGATTAGTAACGATCGGCACAGTAACGTTCTTTTCCCGGCCGCGACTCTGGAGGTCGAGGCGGCGTGAAACCGTGGTTCGCGAGATTTCTGTCGAGGTGGGCTCAAATGGGTGTGGTCGAGGTACGCATTCACCCGGCGATCGGTATCGCGCGCGTGGGGAACAGCGTGGACGAGTATTTCATCGGCCCCGAGCGGCAGTGGGACCGTTCGGCACCGGCGGACGGGTCCTACAAGGACCGCTCGCACCGGATCAAGCGCCAGGTCGCGCGGTTCCGGCTGTTCGCCTACGACGAACGGGGCGTCCCCACCGAACTGGTCGAAGGACCCGGCGTCGAGATCACCTGGACCGTCCACCTCGTCAACGCGAAAGCGGCCGCCCGGCTGTTCCGGCCCGATTCGACGCGGAACAGTGGCTATTCCGGCGACGCGCTCCGCGACCTGGTGATCGATCCCGGGCCGCGCACCGTCGACCGGCTCCATCGTCGCGCCGAGTTCGGCACCGGGAAGTTCATCCTCAAGGAGTGCCGCCCCCAGCGGGTTCCGCTGGGGGAAATCCGGCTGGACGACGACGGGCGGCTCTTGGTTTTCGGCGGAGCCGGCGCCACCGGGTCCCCCGCCCACACGTCGCTGTCCGTCCAGGACGACAGCGACAACTGGTACGACGACATCGCCGACGGCCCGGTCACGGCGACCGTCCGGATCAACGGCGCGGACCACCCGGTGGCCGGGTCCTGGGTGATCACCGCTCCCCCGAACTTCGCGCCGCCGGTCGGCAGCGCGATCCGGCTCTGGGACGCGATGTTCGACGCGCTCGCGACAGAGCAGCAGAAATCCGCGCCGCCGTCCTACGTGGACGACATCTACCCCATCCTGCAGGCCGCGATCGACTCCGGCGCGGTCGCTTCGGTCGCCAAGCCGCACCACCACTTCCGGCACCCCGTGTCACCCCGCGAGCTCGACGAACAGCTCGCCAAAGTGGGGCACATGCCGCGGCTCGCGTCCGGCCGCGGCGCTGCGCTGGACCTGCCGCTGACGCCGACCCAGAAACAGCGGATGCGGGTCTGGGCGAAGGCCGGGAACCCGGACATCTCCTGGGACATGACGTGGGTGGACGGACCACCGGTGTCCAAGGACTTCACGCCCGACGGCATGGACAAGGCCGCACTGGAAAACTGCGTCGGCGGCGCGCTCCGCCCCGGCATCGAGGCCGGGGAGTTCCTCCTCGAACCCGCGAGGTACGGGCCGATCGAGACGGTCAACGGGCAGCCGTCGTTCCGGCTCGACCACAACCAGGTCGAACCCGGTCAGGTGACCGCGGGCATGTCGCTGCCGTGGCAAGCCGACTTCCACGCGTGCAACCCGCTCTGGTGGCCGGCGCCCCGGCCCGGCCAGGTCGTGCCGGCCGGCTCCCCGCCCGGCGCCGCGCCGGTTCAGTGGAACCGGGGGTACAGCAGACCCGTGTTCGTGAATGGCGGCTGGACCAGGATGGGGTTCGTCACGCGGCAGGCCGAAGGACTCGTCGAAACCGACAGCGACCCGCTGAACCAGTGAGGCACCTCGACGTCGCGGTGATCGGCGGCGGTCCGGCCGGCTCGGCGACCGCGCTGCTGCTGGCGCGCCTGGGCGCCGACGTCGGGTTGTACGACGCCCCGGGTTGCGAGCGGCCGCGCCTGGGCGAGTCCCTGCCACCGGCCGTGAACCCCGTGCTGCACGAACTCGGTGTCGGAGCCGGCTTCGCCGCGCTCGGTGCGCTGCCGTCGTACGGGACGTCCGGTGCTTGGGGCACCGACGAGGTGTCGTCACAGTCGTTCCTGTTCAGTCCACACGGTACTGGCTGGCACGTCGACCGGGCCCGCTTCGACGAGATGCTCGCGACCGCCGCGGCACGGGCCGGCGCGACGGTCTTTCCGTCGCGGGTCCGGCGAGTGCACCGGATCGCGGGCGGCTTCACCGTCGACGCGGCGATCCCCGCCCATGCGGACGCGGTGGTGGACGCCACCGGCCGGGCGGCCCGGATCTCCCGCGAACTCGACGCCCGGCCGGCCCGGCACGACCGGCTGGTCTGTGCGGCCCGGGTGGTCCCCCGCCGCGGCGACGAGCCGTTCCGCGACACCTTCGTGGAGGCCGTGGCGGAGGGCTGGTGGTATTCGGCGCCCCTGCCGGACGGTCACCGGATCGTGGCCTGCTTCACCGACGCACCCATCGCGGCACGGGCCGGACTGGCGACGCCGGCCGGGTGGCGCGCGGCCCTGGTGGCCACCACCTACGTCCGGCAGTTCGTGCGCGGCCGGGCGGAGAGCCCCGTCCGGGTCGTCACCGCCGCCGGCCACCGGCTGCGGCCCTGCGCCGGGCCAGGCTGGCTGGCGGTCGGGGACGCCGCCTTCGCGACGGACCCGCTTTCGTCCGGCGGGGTGACTTCCGCGTTGCGAACGGCGATCGCCGCGGCGGCTGCCCTGGCCGACGGCGACCGGGCGAACTACCTCGCTCTGGTCGACGCCATGGCAGCCGGCTACTACGCCCGCCATTCGGAAATCTACGGCTGGGAGCGCCGGTTCCCCACTTCGGCGTTCTGGCAGGCACGCCGACCCGACGTCACGAACTCGACGACGTCGCCGGAACCACGTCGACCGGCGGCGGGTCCTCCGATGTCCGCCCGTCGCTCTTGCTCTTCGAGTACAAGGCCGCGGTCCCGTCCGGAGTTTTGATCACGCCTCCGATCGACATCAGCAGCGACAGCACCGTCGCCGTGCCCACCGTGGAAAAGAACGTGAGCCAGTGCATGTCGAGCAGCCCCGACCCGGCGGCGACGAACACCGATGCGCCCGCCTGCGCGGCCGTCCGGACCGAACGTTCGAGCGCGTCTTTCCAAAAACCGACAGTCCACATGATGACACCTCCGCCAAGACAGAGCGCCTTCCGGCGGCCGTGATACGGACTCCCGGGCGAGGAGAAATCACCGACCGGAGGTCGATCCGGAAATCAGGAAACCAAGGCGGGATTCGTATTTTCGCGCGTAACACGCCACCGTCCAGGTGCGACTCACAATGATCCGACGCCGGGGAGGAAACATGGCGAAACGTCTGGTGATCTGCTGCGACGGCACCTGGAACAAACTAGGCCAGCCGAATCCCACGAACGTGGCGAAGGTCAAGAACGCGGTCGCCGAAACGGACTCCGCCGGCATTCGCCAGAAGGCCTTCCACGGCGACGGCGTCGGCACCGGGCCGAACCTGTGGGACCACCTCACCGGTGGCGCTTTCGGGTGGGGACTCTCGGCCAAGGTGCAGGACGCCTACGGGTTCATCGTCGACAACTACGAGCCCGGCGACGAACTCTTCTTCTTCGGCTTCAGCCGCGGCGCGTTCACCGCGCGCAGCACCGTGGGCTTCATCCGGAACTGCGGCGTCCTCCGCCGCGAGAACGCAGGCCTCGTCAAAGAGGCCTACCAGCTTTATCGCGACCGGGACACCTCGGCCACCGGCCCGGACAGCCCGAAGGCCACCGAGTTCCGCCGGAAATACGCCCACGAAGACAGGACGCCGATCCGGTTCATCGGGGTCTGGGACACCGTCGGCGCACTGGGCATCCCCTTGAGCGGCGGCCGCCTGCTCAACGTGCTGAACCGGCGCTGGCAGTTCCACGACACGCGGCTGTCCTCGATCGTGCAATCGGCCTTCCAGGCCCTGGCCGTGGACGAGCACCGCCCGTCGTTCGAACCGGCGGTCTGGGAGCCGTCACAGAGCGGCCAGGAGCACGAACAGGTCTGGTTCGCCGGGGACCACTCCGACGTCGGCGGCGGGCATCCGGTGTCCGACCTTTCGGACCTCGCCCTGCGCTGGATGACCGACCGGGCGCACAAGTGCGGCCTCGCCTTCGAGCCGGACGCCTTCACCGGCTTGCTCCCCGGCAACCCGCTCGGCGTACTGCATGATTCGCCCAACGCGTTCTTCCGCTTGTTCGGCTCGGTGGTTCGCGGCATCGGCACGGTGGACCCGCAGTCCGAGTTCGCCGCGTCCACCGCGGTGGACCGCCACGGGCAGATGCAGCCGCCGTATCGGCCTGACAACCTCGTCGCCTACCTCGCGGCGCACCGCACCATGACGGTGTAGACCGCATCCCAGCGCACGAGAGAGGCCCCGTGGACAGGCGTTCACGGGGCCCCTTGCGCGATCGACGTGGCTTTACCAGCCGCGCTCGGCCAGCCGGTGCGGCTCCGGGACCTCTTCGACGTTGATGCCGACCATGGCCTCGCCGAGACCGCGCGAGACCTTCGCGAGCACGTCCGGGTCGTCGTGGAACGTCGTCGCCTTGACGATCGCCGCGGCGCGCTGGGCCGGGTTACCGGACTTGAAGATGCCCGAGCCGACGAACACGCCTTCGGCGCCGAGCTGCATCATCATCGCCGCGTCGGCCGGGGTCGCGATGCCGCCCGCGGTGAACAGCACCACCGGCAGCTTGCCCGCCTCGGCCACTTCGCGGACCAGCTCGTACGGCGCCTGCAGTTCCTTCGCCGCGACGAACAGCTCGTCCTCGGGCAGCGACTGCAGCCGCCGGAGCTCGCCGCGGATCTTCCGCATGTGGGTGGTGGCGTTGGAGACGTCGCCGGTGCCCGCCTCGCCCTTGGAGCGGATCATCGCCGCGCCCTCGGTGATCCGGCGCAGCGCCTCGCCGAGGTTGGTCGCCCCGCAGACGAAGGGCACGGTGAACGCCCACTTGTCGATGTGGTTGGCGTAGTCGGCCGGGGTGAGCACCTCGGACTCGTCGATGTAGTCGACGCCGAGGGACTGCAGGACCTGCGCCTCGACGAAGTGGCCGATGCGGGCCTTCGCCATCACCGGGATCGAGACGGCCTCGATGATGCCGTCGATCAGGTCGGGGTCGCTCATCCGCGCGACGCCGCCCTGGGCGCGGATGTCCGCGGGCACGCGCTCCAGCGCCATCACCGCGACGGCGCCGGCGTCTTCGGCGATCTTGGCCTGCTCGGCGGTGACCACGTCCATGATCACGCCGCCCTTGAGCATCTCGGCCATGCCGCGCTTCACCTTGGCGGTGCCGGTGACGGACTGGACGGGGCCGCTGGTGGGAGTGGTCTGCTGCTCGGACACGACGGGGCCTTTCGACACGAAATCGGGGGTTACGCTTCCGAGCGTAAGTCGGCGGTGGACCCTTCAGGCAGGCCAGTACGCGGGTATCTCAGCAGTCCACTTCGCCGGTGCCCGCGACCAGGGCTTCCGCGAGCGGAGTACGCGCGTAGAGCACGTGACGTCCGGCACGGTGCCCGCTGACCAGCGCCGCAGCCTTCAGGATGCCGAGGTGCTGCGACACCGCGCCGGTGCTCAGCCCGGTCCGCCGGGCCAGCTCCGCGGTGGACGCCGGGGCGCCCAGTTCGGCCAGCAGCATGGCCCGGCCACGGCCCACGACGGCGGCCAGCGCCCCGGGCGCGGTGGCCGTGCCGGTCTCCCACAGCGTGGCGATGCCGCGCGGCGGGTAGCGCAGCACCGGCTGCCAGCGCGCGTCGGTCTTGGAGAACACCCGCGGCCAGACGAACGCCGACGGCACGAGCACGAGACCGCGCCCGTCCAGCGGGACCGCCGCGCGCAGGTGCCGGTGCGCGACCGTCAGCGTGCCGCTCTGCCAGCGGACCAGCGGCGTGAGGTCGTTGAACAGTTCGGCGGCCCCGCCCTGGGCCAGCAGCCGGGACCGGTGCAGCACGTCGGCCTCGAGCAGCGCGCGGATCCGGGGCCACTCGGGGGCGAGCACGAGGTCCCAGTAGCGCTCCATCAGCGTCGCGAGCCGCTCGAGACCCGCCTCCGGGTCGCGGTGGAAGCGGCTCAGCGCGGGCGAGCGCGGCCCGGACATCGCGTCCAGCTCGCGCCGGACGAAGCGGGGCGGCACGTCGCGCAGGTCGGCGAGCTCGTCGGCCAGCTCGGGCAGGGGCGTCGACGGCGTCCCGGCCAGGAAGCCGGGCAGGTGCCGCAGCGGGACGAGGTCGCGCAGGAGCCCGATGTCGAGGCCGGCTTCGCCGAGCGCCACGGTGGCGCGCTTGACCCACGGCAGGTGCAGGGCGTGCTCGCCCGGGGAGTTCAGGACGCGGACGCTCGCCACGATCTCCCACGCCGGGGAGAACGCGAACCGGGTGTGTGCCAGGTCTTCGGTGGAAAAAGCCAGGTCGAGCACGCGCTGCCTCTCTGCCTCGGGTCCGGCGCAGTCTAGGTCTATCCCATGTGGACAGTGGAGCGGGGTGAAGAAAGCCCTTGCGGGAACGCGAAAATTCCTCGCGGGTCGTACTTCCGCGCGACGGCGCGCAGCCGCGCCAGGTTCACCCCGTAGTACGCCTCGGCCCAGTCCGGCATCTCCGGGTCGAGGTAGTTGACGTAGCCCGTCGTGCCGAACTCCGGCCCCAGCCCGTCACGGACCACGGCGAGCGCGCGCCTGGCCTCGGCTTCGCCGCCGTCCGCCGGGGCGGCGCCGTGCAGAAGCTGGAAACTGGCCAGGGCCTTCCGGTGCGGGAACGCCGTTTCGCGCACGCCGACGCGGGCGATCGCACCGCCGCCGGAGTCGATGAGCGTGCCGACGCCCGGCTCGCTGAGCAGCACCTCGACGACCGCGGCGGGGTCGTCGGCGGGCCGCGTCAGCATGCGCGAGGTCCCGACGTACGCCGCTCGCGCCGCGACCGCCCCGGGCCGGGATTCCGGATCGTCGAACGACTGCATCGCGGTCAGGTGGTCCAGCACCCGCCCCTCCCGCTCGGTGGGCCGGGTGCCGACGCGGCGGATCAGGTCGTCGAGCAGCCCGTCCATCCGGGCTTGCGGCCCGAGGAAGCTGCCGCCGGCGTTGGCGGCGGTCGCGTCGAGGTTCAGCCCTGACCACAGCTCGTCCGGCATCGACGGCTGCCACTCCTGCCAGGCGGCGAACAACGCCGTCTGGGTGCCCGCCGGGAATTTCAGGGTGAAGGTGGCCACGTCCGCGATCGGCACGGTCCGGAACGTGAAGCCGGTGACGATGCCGAAGTTGCCGCCGCCCCCGCCGCGCAGCGCCCAGAACAGATCCGGCTCCGCCGCCCTCGACACCGTGCGCACGCGGGCGTCCGCCGTGACGATCCGCGCCGCCTCCAGGTGGTCACAGGTCAGCCCGTACTTGCGGTCGAGCACGCCGACGCCGCCGCCGAGGACCAGCCCGGCGATCCCGACGGTGTCGCAGCTGCCCGCCGGCAGCACGCGCCCGGCTGCGGCGAGCGTCGTCGCGATCGGCCCGAGCCGGGCCCCCGCGCCGATCACCACGCGGCCGTCCGGGCGCACGTCGATCCCCGAAAACCGGCTCAGGTCCACCACGATCCCGCCGTCCACAGTGGAGTAGCCGGGGTAGCTGTGCCCGCCGCCGCGGGCGGCGACGGGCAGCCGGTGCCGGGCCGCGAAGCCGACCGCCGCCTGGACGTCTTCGACGCGCGCCGCGCCGACGACCGCGGCCGGCGTGCGGTCGTCGTACATCGTGAAGTACCCCTGCTTGGCCTCCGGGTACTCCGGGTCGCCGGGCCGGAACAGCGGCCCGGAAAGCCGCCGCCGCAGCCGCTCCCAGTCGTCCGGCGGCGGCCACTCCGCCAGGCCCGCCACCGGGACCGCCCCGGACATCCGCAAGAAGGTCCGCCTGTCCATCGCCATGTCCTCCCCCTGCCGCACGCCCCCGGGCCCCTGCCGCGCTTCCCGGACCCCTGCCGCGCGCCTGGGCATTCGGCTGGTCCCCGGAGCCCTGCCTTGCCGTGACCAGGGTAGCGGGTGTGTGATCGAGGACACATCCCGTACATCAGCCGTTCGCCGAGGAGTCGTCATGGCAGACAAACAAGCCAAGAACGCCGACACCGGGGCCGCCGTCGCTGTGGACGACCCCGCCAAGGTCCGCAACGTCGTGCTCGTCGGCCCGGCGGGCTCCGGGAAGACCACCCTGGCGGAGGCCCTGCTCGCCGCGTCCGGCACGGTGCCGCGCGCGGGCTCGGTGGTCGACGGGACGACGGTGTGCGACCACGACCCGGCGGCGGTCCGCCAGCAGCGTTCGGTGGGCCTTTCGGTCGCCCCCGTGCTGCACCAGGGCCACAAGATCAACCTGATCGACACGCCCGGGTACGCCGACTTCGTCGGGGAACTGCGGGCCGGGCTGCGCGCGGCCGACGCCGCGCTGTTCGTCGTCAGCGCCGCCGAAGGCGTCGACGCGGCGACGGTCGCCGTCTGGGAGGAGTGCGCCGCGGTCGGGATGCCGCGCGCCGTCGTCGTCTCCCGGCTCGACCACCACCGGGCCGACGCGACGGCGGAGATCGGCGCCTGCCAGTCCGCGTTCGGCGCCGGCGTGCTGCCGCTGTACCTCCCCGCGGGCGACGGCCTGGTCGGGCTGATCACCCAGCGGTACTTCGACTACTCCGGCGGCCACCCGCCCAAGATCGGCGAGCCCGATCCGGCCGACCTGGAGCGGATGGCCGAGGCCCGCAACGAGCTGATCGAAGGGATCATCGCCGAGAGCGAGGACGAGTCCCTGATGGACCGCTACCTCGCCGGCGAGGAGATCGCCGAGGAAACCCTGATCGGCGACCTCGAAACCGCCGTCGCGCGCGGCTCCTTCCACCCCGTCATCCCGGTGTGCTCGACCAGCGGGATCGGCCTCGCCGAGGTGCTCGACGGGATCGTCCGCGCGTTCCCCTCCCCGCTGGAGCACCGGCCACCCGACGTCACGACGCCGGACGGCGGCCCGCACTCCGCGATCAGCGCCGACCCCGCGGGCCCCCTCGCCGCGGAGGTCGTCCGGACGGCCGTCGACTCCTACGTCGGCCGGGTGTCACTCGTCCGGGTGTTCTCCGGGACGTTGCGCCCCGAACGGCCGGTGCACGTGTCCGGGCACGGCCTCGCCGAACGCGGCCACGAGGACCACGACGCCGACGAGCGCGTCGCGCACCTCTACTCGCCGCTCGGCGCGAACCTGCGGGAGGTGCCCTACTGCGTCGCGGGCGACCTCTGCGCGCTCACGAAGGTGGGCTCGGCGGAAACCGGCGACACCGTCTCCTCCCCCGACGATCCGCTGCTGATGGAGCCGTGGGCGATGCCGGAACCGCTGCTGCCGGTGGCAGTGGTCGCGAAGACCCGCAGCGACGAGGACACCCTGGCCCGCAACCTCGCCCGCCTGGTCGCCGGCGACCCGACGCTGCGGCTGGACCGCAACGCCGAGACCAACCAGCTGGTGCTGTGGTGCATGGGTGAAGCGCACGCCGACGTCGTGCTGTCGCGGCTGCGGGCGGGCGGCGCGGACGTCGAAACCGAACCGGTGAAGATCAGCCTGCGCTCGACGTTCGCCAAACCGGCCAAGGGACACGGGCGGCACGTCAAGCAGTCCGGCGGGCACGGCCAGTTCGCCGTCTGCGACATCGAGGTCGAGCCGCTGCCGCGCGGCGGCGGGTTCGAGTTCGTGGACAAGGTGGTCGGCGGCTCGGTGCCGCACCAGTTCATCCCGAGCGTCGAGAAGGGCGTGCGGGCCCAGCTGCAGCGCGGGCTCGCCGACGGGCACCCGGTCGTCGACGTCAAGGTGACGCTGGTCGACGGCAAGGCGCACAGCGTCGACTCCTCGGACGCGGCGTTCCAGACCGCCGGCGCGCTGGCCCTGCGGGAGGCCGCGGCGAACGGCCACATCACGATGCTGGAGCCCCTGGAGGAGGTGGCGATCCGGCTGCCGGACGAGCACCTCGGCACCGTGCTCGGCGACCTGTCGTCCCGGCGGGGCCGCGTCCTCGGCACCGAGGCCGGCGAAGGCGGGCGGACGGTGATCAGGGCGGAGGTCCCGGCGACCGAGCTGCTCCGGTACCTCATCGACCTGCGGTCGATGACCTCGGGCACGGCGACGTTCACCCGCCGCCACGCGAGGTTCGAACCGATGCCGGAAGGAATGGCAGTCCACTGACAGGCCCGGATCTCGCGTGATCGGAGCCGGATCTCGCGTGATCGAGCCCGTGACTCGCGTGATTCGAGGCGGTACGGCTCCGATCACGCGAGTCACGGCTTCAATCACGCGAGTTACGGCTTCAATCACGCGAGATCCGTTTTCCGGCACGCGAGTTACGGAAACCGAAGCGGGTCAGGCGCCGAAGTCGAAGCCGCCGGGGCGGCCGTTGCGGTCGGCCAGGAGGCCGGCGAGGGTGGCCAGCGCGATCTCCGCCGGGGTTCGCGACCCGATGTTCAGCCCGACCGGCCGGTGCACCCGGGCGATCTCCTCGTCCGGCACGCCCAGCCCGCGCAGCGCGGCCACGTGCGGGCCCTCGTGACGCGGGTTGCCGAGCACGCCGACCCAGCGCGGCTTCCCCTCGAGCGCGATCTTCAGCACCACGCCCAGCTCCGGCCGGTGGTGGTCGGTGACGACGACGTCCGCCGAGCCGTCCAGCGGCGGCGGCGTCGTGTCCGCTTCGATGCCGTCCGGCACGTCGGTGACGCGCGCCGCATCGGGTTCGTACAGCGCGACGTGGTAGCCAAGGTCGCGCGCGAACCGGAGCAGGAAGCGGGACACCGGCGACGCGAACACCGCCACCAGCGTCCGCACGCCCGGGTCGGCCGGGGCCGTGCCGTGGGCGACGTCGCAGGTCTCACTCATGGAGTTCAGTGTGGCAGCTTCAGATCTCTTCGAGCACGCTCAACCGGAAGTGGAAAGTCGACGTGCGCCCCTCGACGATCACCAGGTACCCGTCCGGGCCCCGCAGCACCTTCCGCGACTTCGGCGACCACGGGTAGGCCGGCTGGTACTCCCGCGCCAGCCGCAGCGCCTCGCTCTCGGCGGTCTCCCGGTCGGGATGCGGAAACGTCTCCGACAGCGACCAGTTCCGGTCCGACCCGCGCGGCTCCTCGACGACCACCCACCACATGTCAGACCTCCGGCTCCGCGAACTCGAAGTACTCCGGCAGCGGTGCGGTGCCCGCGAGGCGGAAGTACCGGACCTTGCGCCGGCGCCGCAGCCGCAGCGTGTCGCGGACGGCGTCGTTGTGGACGCGCCGGGCGATCACCACCCGGTGCTCGGCGTCGGTCAGCTCTTCGGCCAGCTCGGCGGGCAGGATCGCCCGGTCGACGCGGCTCAGCCGCAAGGTCAGCTCGTTCTCCGAGGCTTCACGGTCGGTCCGGGGCGCCGCTTCGGCGCGCTCGGCCGACGTCCGCAGCGCTGTGTCGCCCAGCACCAGAGCGACCGCGCGCGCCACCACGGCCCGGCGCGCCAGTGCCGCGTCCAGGGCGGCCCAGCCCGCGTCCGTCCGGACGTGCAGCCGGTCGAGCCGGTTCGCCGTCGCCACCAGGAACAGCCCGCCCAGCACGACGACCAGCGCGAGCACCGGGAGCAGCCAGCCGAGCACGCTCACCGGGCGAACTCCCGCTCCGGCGCCGCCACCCGGCGCGGGTCGGCGGCGACGGCGGCCTCGTAGACGCGCAGCACCTGTGTGGCCACCACCGACCAGTCGTACATCGTGACGCGCTCCCCCGCCGCCGCGGCCAGCGAAGCCCGGCGCGCCGGGTCTCCGAGCAGCTCGCGAAGCCCGTCCGCGAGCGCGGCCGGATCACCGGTCTCGACGAGCTGCCCGGCGCGGCCGTCGTCGAGCACCCGCCGGAACGAGTCGAGCCCGCTGGCCAGCACCGGGGTCCCGGCCGCCATCGCCTCGGTGAGGATCATCCCGAAGCTCTCGCCGCCGGTGTTGGGCGCGCAGTAGACGTCGACGCTGCGCAGCGCCTGGGCCTTCACGTGGTCGTCGGCCTGGCCGAGCAGCTCCAGGTGCGGCGCCAGCTCCGGCCCGGCCTCGCGGCGCAGCTGGTCTTCGTCGCCGCGGCCGACGACGACCAGCCGCAGGTCCTCGAACTCCGGCAGGATCCGCCGCAGCGCCTCCAGCAGCACGCCCATGCCCTTGCGCGGCTCCCCGAACCGGCCGACGAACCCGACCGTGCCCCCGGCCCGCGGATAGCCCGGCAGCGGCGTCGCCGAAGAGAAGAACTCGACGTCGACGCCGTTGGGGATCTCGACGGCGTCGCCGCCCGCGTGCTCCACCTGGACCCGGCGGGCCAGCGCCGACACCGCGATCCGGGCCGTGATCTTCTCCAGCAGCGGCCGCAGCACCGGCTGGAACGCCGACAGCGTGCGCGAGCGCGTCGTCGCGGTGTGGAACGTCGCCACGATCGGGCCGTCCGCGATGAGCAGCGCGAGCAGCGAAAGGCTCGGCGCGGCCGGTTCGTGCAGGTGCAGGACGTCGAAATCGCCTTCGCGGATCCAGCGCCGCACGCGGGCGTAGGACACCGGGCCGAACTGCAGCCGCGCGACCGAGCCGTTGTAGGGAATGCCGAGTGCCTTGCCCGCCGGGTGCACGAACTCCGGCAGGTCGGCGTCCTCGTCGGCGGGCGCCAGCACGGACACCTGGTGCCCGCGGCCGAGCAGCGCCTTCGTCAGGTCGATCACGTGCCCCTGGACCCCGCCGGGCACGTCGAACGAGTAGGGGCACACGATCCCGACCCGCATCGGCCGCGTGGCCACGCCTCAGCTCGCTTCTTCGAGGCTGACCCGGTCGCCGGCCTCGATGTCGGCCGGCCAGAACTTCTGCACCATGTGCCAGTCGGCCGGGTGCGCGGCGATGTCGCCGGCGAAGATGTCCGCCAGTGCCTGGGTCGCGGCCGGGACCTCGGCCCGCGCGGTGACCCGGATGCGCGGGTGCAGCCGGATCTGCCAGCCGTCTTCGGTGAACCAGCAGCCGGCCGGGATCAGCGCCGCGCCGGTCGTCGCCGCCAGCCGCGCCGGTCCGCCGGGGAAGCGGGCCTGCTCGCCGAAGAACTTCACCGGGATCCCGCTCGTGGTGAGGTCGCGGTCGCCGACCAGGCAGACGGCCTTGTTCTCCCGCAGCCGCTTCAGCAGCACGCGCATCGCCGAGCTGTCGCCGGTCAGCGGCACGATTTCGAAGCCCAGCGACTCGCGGTACTCGACGAACCGGCGGTAGAGCGACTCGGGCTTCAGCCGTTCCGCCACCGTCGTGAAGCTGCCGAGGTAGTCGGCCAGCCACACGCCGGCGGCGTCCCAGTTCCCGCTGTGCGGCAGCGCCATCACCGCGCCGTTGCCCTCGGCGAGCGCGGCGTCGAGGTTCTCCACGCCGGTGATCGAGGCCGCGACCTTGGCGCTGACCTCCTTGTGGTCCATCGAGGGCAGCCGGAACATCTCGTGCCAGTACCGGGCGTACGAGCGCATCGCCCGCCGCGTCAGCTCGTCCAGCTCGACCGGGTCGGCCTGCGGCACCACGCGGGCGAGGTTCGCGCGCAGCTGCCGCACGGCCCCGCCGTCCCGCCGGACCGCCAGGTCCGCGCCGAGCGAGAAGACCGTGCCGCCGAACCCGGCGGGCAGCCAGCCGGCGAGCCGCCAGCCGGCCGCGTAGCCGAAGGCGCTCAGCCGCTCGCTCACCCTGCTCATGCCGGCTGCTCCCCGGCGGCCGCTTCGCGGGCCGCCTTCGCTACGGCGGCGAAGCGCTGCAGCAGCGTGACGACCGATCCGGCGGCGAGCAGCCAGAGCGTCACGTCCACGGTGTACGGAATGCCGAAGCCGTGCAGGCCGGTGCCGACCAGCGCGATGATCAGCCGCTCGGCGCGCTCGACGAGCCCGCCGTCGACCGGCAGGCCCGAGGCGTCGGCCCGGGCTTTGACGTAGGAGATCACCTGGGCCAGCACCAGGCACAGCAGCGCCGCGGCGGCGGCCGGGTGGTTGTCGTCGACGACGAAGCACCACCAGGCGATGGCGGCGAACAGGGCACCGTCGACCAGACGGTCGCAGGTCGCGTCGAGCACCGCGCCGAACGGGGTGCCGTAGCCGCGGGCCCGGGCCATGGCACCGTCGAGGATGTCGAGCATGGCGAAGCCCCACACCGTGAAGGTGCCCCACAGGAGGTGGTCGTTCGGGAAGAAGATCAGTGCGCAGACCACCGCGCCGGCGGTGCCGAACACGGTCATCGCGTTCGGGGTCAGCCCGGAGCGGACCAGCGCCTGGCCGATCGGATCGGTGACGCGGGAGACGGAGGCACGCGCGAAGATATTGAGCATCGGTTCGTCGAGGCACCTGGCTACGAGGGTCGGGTGGGCGATGGCAGCCTATCGACCCACGTGCGCGGCCCCGACGCGCCGCCCCGGGTCAGCCCGATTTCGTGAGCCGGACGACGTCGGCTTCGTGCTCCCTCGCCTCTTCGGCGGCCACGGCGGCGGCGCATTTCGGCGACAATTGACGGCGGATCGCCGCGCTGATCTCGCCGAGCGCCCTCACCTGCTCCGGCGTCAGCGGGTCGAACAGGCTTTCCCGGACGGCCTCGACGTGTCCGGGCGCGGCCGCTTCCAGCGCGGTGAACCCCGCGTCGGTCAGCACCGCCCAGGCGCCGCGCTTGTCGGTCGGGCACGCCTCGCGCCGCACCCACCCGTTCGCTTCGAGCCTCGCGACCGCGTGGGAAAGACGGCTCCGCGACGCCTGCCGCACGTCGGCGAGCTCGCTCATCCGCAGCCGGCGGCCGGGTGCTTCCGAGAGCGCCACGAGAACCTCGTAGTACGTGTGCGGCATGGCCGAGTCGTGCTGCAGCTGGGCCTCGAGATGCGCGCTGAGCATCCGGGTGGCCGCGTTGAACTCACGCCAGACGCGTTGTTCGTCGTCGCTGAGCCATCGGGTTTCGGACATACCTCCACTATACCCGCGGTTGAACACTCAATAAGGAGTTTTTCCCGGTCATGGACGTGGCGGCCGAGGGGCGGCCGCCGGTGGTCCAGACGAGTTCACCAGGCGTCGGCGAGCAGGTCCCGCGTCTCCCCCAGCAGCTGCGGCAGCACCTTCGTCTGGCCGATGATCGGCATGAAGTTGGCGTCCCCGCCCCAGCGCGGCACCAGGTGCTGGTGCAGGTGCGCGGCGATGCCGGCGCCCGCGATCACGCCCTGGTTCAGCCCGATGTTGAACCCGTGCGCGCCGGACACCGCCCGGATCACCTTCATCGCGTGCTGCGTGAACTCGGCGACCTCGCGCGTCTCCTCGACCGTCAGCTCGGTGTAGTCCGCGACGTGCCGGTACGGCACCACCATCAGGTGGCCGGGGTTGTACGGGTACAGGTTCAGCACCGCGTACACCGTCTCGCCGCGCGCGACGATCAGGCCCGTCTTGTCGTCCAGGGACGGAATGCGGCAGAACGGGCAGCCGGTGTCCTCGTCGTCCGCCGGCTTGTCCTGGCCCTTGATGTAGGCCATCCGGTGCGGGGTCCAGAGGCGCTGGAACGCGTCCTGGACCCCGATGCCCTGCTGTTCGACGAACTCGGGACCCTCACTCACCGAACGACCGTCTCCAGCGCCTCGGCCGACGGCGACGCGTTTTCGCGGCGCTCGACCCACTCCGCGATCGCCTTGACCGCCGCGTCCACCGGCACGCCGTTGATCTGGCCGCCGTCGCGGAAGCGGAACGACACCGCGCCCGCCTCGACGTCCTTCGCGCCGGCCAGCAGCATGAACGGCACCTTCTGCGTGGTGTGCGTGCGGATCTTCTTCTGCATGCGGTCGTCGCTCGCGTCGACCTCGGCGCGGATCCCCTTGGCGCGCAACGCCTTCTCGACGTCCTGCAGGTGCTCGACCTGGTCGGCGGTGATCGGGATGCCGACCACCTGCACCGGCGAGAGCCACGCCGGGAACGCGCCCGCGTAGTGCTCGGTCAGCACGCCGAAGAACCGCTCGATCGAGCCGAACAGCGCACGGTGGATCATCACCGGCCGCTGCCGGGTGCCATCGGGTGCGGTGTACTCGAGCTCGAACCGCTTGTTCTGGTTGAAGTCCAGCTGGATGGTCGACATCTGCCAGGTGCGGCCGATGGCGTCCTTGGCCTGCACCGAGATCTTCGGGCCGTAGAAGGCCGCGCCGCCCGGGTCCGGGACCAGCTCGAGGCCGGAGTCGACGGCGGCCTGCCGCAGCGTCTCGGTGGCCTCCTCCCACTCCCAGTCCTCGCCGATGAACTTCTCGGAGTCCCCGCGGGTGGAGAGTTCGAGGTAGAAGTCGGAGAGGCCGTAGTCGGCCAGCAGGTCGAGGACGAACTTCAGCAGTGACCGCAGCTCGCCCGGCATCTGCTCCTTGGTGCAGTAGATGTGCGAGTCGTCCATCGTCAGCCCGCGCACGCGGGTCAGGCCATGCACCACGCCCGACTTCTCGTAGCGGTACACCGTGCCGAACTCGAACAGCCGCAGCGGCAGCTCGCGGTAGGACCGCCCGCGTGAGCGGAAGATCAGGTTGTGCATCGGGCAGTTCATGGCCTTGAGGTAGTAGTTCTCCTCGTCGAACTGCACCGGCGGGAACATCGTGTCCGCGTAGTAGGGCAGGTGGCCGGAGGTGTGGAACAGCTCGCCCTTGCTGATGTGCGGGGTGTTCACGAACTCGTAGCCGGCCTCTTCGTGGCGGCGGCGCGAGTAGTTCTCCAGCTCGCGGCGGATGATGCCGCCCTTCGGGTGGAACACCGGCAGGCCGGAGCCGATCTCCTCGGGGAAGGAGAACAGGTCGAGCTCGGCGCCGAGCTTGCGGTGGTCGCGGCGCTCGGCCTCGGCGATGCGCTCGAGGTGGGCGTCCTGCGCCTCCGCCGACTCCCACGCCGTGCCGTAGATCCGCTGCAGCTGCGGGTTCTTTTCGCTACCCCGCCAGTACGCCGCGGCGACGCGGGTCAGCTTGAACGCCGGGATGAACTTCGTGGTCGGCACGTGCGGACCACGGCAGAGGTCACTCCAGACACGTTCCTTGGTGCGCGGGTCGAGATTGTCGTAAATGGTGAGCTCGCCCTCGCCCACCTCCATCACCTCGGACGTGTCCACTTCGGACTTGAGATCGACGAGCTCGAGCTTGAACGGCTCGTCGGCGAGCTCCTTCTTGGCCTCGTCGACGGAGTCGAAAACGCGCCGCGAGAACTGCTGGGCGCCCTTGACGATCTGCTTCATGCGCTTTTCGAGCGCCTGCAGGTCCTCCGGGGTGAACGGAGTGTCCACGGCGAAGTCGTAATAGAAGCCGTCCTTGACCGGCGGGCCGATACCGAGCTTGGCATCCGGGAACTGCTGCTGCACGGCCTGGGCGAGCACGTGCGCCGCCGAATGGCGGATGACGCTGCGCCCGTCCTCGGTGTTCGCGGCGACCGGCTCGACCTCCGCGTCGGTTTCCGGGGCCCAGGCGAGGTCGCGCAGCTTCCCTTCGGCGTCGCGGACTACGACGATCGTGTCCTCGCCCTTGGTCGGCAGACCGGCTTCGCGGACCGCCGCGCCCGCCGTAGTGCCCGCCGGTACCACCACACGGGAGGCGGCCACGGGGGAAACGGGGGGCGACTGCGACACGATCGGCTCCTCAAGCTGGAGTGACAAAGACGACGCCGTCGATGCTAGTCCGCGGCCCGCGCGCGCCTCACGCGCGTGGCGCGAACGCCGGGCAGGCCGCCTCCGGTTCCGGAAGCGGCCTGCCCGAACGACGTCAGAGGGTCTCGACGACCTGGTCGAAGTTCAGCCGCGGCAGGCGGTCGAACCACGGGTTCTCGCCCGGCTTGCCGACGTTCACCACGACGAGCGAGCGCCACTTCTTGTCCGCGAAGAACTCGTCGTCGACGCCCTGGGCGTCGAAGCCGGTCATCGGGCCGGCGGCCAGCCCGGCGGCGCGGACGCCGATGATGAAGTAGCCGACCTGCAGCAGCGAGTTCAGCTTCGAGAACTCGACGCGGCCCTGCTCGTCGGCGAAGTTGTCCTTCACCTGCGGGGCGTGCGGGAAGACCTGCGGGATGTTTTCGTGGAAGTCGACGTCCGCGGCGAGCACGACGGTCAGCGGAGCGGCTTCGGTCTTGTCCCGGTTACCCGGGGCCAGGTGCGGGAGCAGGCGGGCCTTCGCCTCGGCGGTCCGGAGCACCAGCGCGCGCAGCGGCTGGGTGTTCATCGACGTCGGGGCCCACTTGACGAGGTCGTAGATCGCGCGGACCTGCTCCTCGGTCACCGGCTCGGAGCTGAAACTGTTGGCCGTGCGGGCCTCGCGGAACAGCAGGTTCTGGACGTCCGCGGGGAGCTGAAGGGCCTCGGTCTGCTCGGCAAAGGTGGTCATGGGGCTGAGATTCCTTCCGTTGGGTCGGTACCCCCTGCAACCAGGTTGAGCGTTGAACTATTTCGCGTTCAACCATCTGTGGAGCGGATCACAAGACCCGGGAATGGACACGGCCGCCGACCCCCTGCGACGGGGATCGGCGGCCGTGGTGCGCAGTGCGCGGCGGAGACGGGTCAGTAGGCGCCCTGCCCGCCCATCACCGCGCGGAAGGTCTTCCAGAGGATCACCAGGTCCAGCGCGAGGGACCAGTCCTCGACGTAACGCAGGTCGAGCCGGATGCTCTCGGCCCACGTGAGGTCGCTGCGCCCGCTGACCTGCCAGAGGCCGGTCAGCCCCGGCTTGACCAGCAGCCGGCGCCGGGCGTCCGGGGCGTACTGCGCGGTCTCCTCCGGCAGCGGCGGCCGCGGGCCGACGAGCGACATCTTCCCGGAGACGACGTTGAACAGCTGGGGCACCTCGTCGAGCGAGTACCGGCGCAGGAAACCACCCACGCGGGTGATCCGCGGGTCGCGCTTCATCTTGAAGAGCGGGCCCGCTCCCTCGTTGTCCGCGGCCAGGGTCTGCTTGATCGCGTCGGCGTTGGTGACCATCGTCCGGAACTTGAGCATGGTGAACGTCGCGCCGTCGCGGCCGACGCGGCGCTGGCGGTAGATGACCGGGCCGCGGTCGTTCAGCTTGATCGCGACCGCGATCGCGAGCAGCAGCGGGGACAGCAGGGTGAGCAGCAGCGCCGAGCCGCAGCGGTCGACGATCTCCTTCACCACCCGGCGGCCGCCGGTGAACATCGGCGCGGTGACCCGCAGCAGGGGCATGCCGAGCACGCCCGTGACGTTGAGCCGGGGCCCGGCGACCTCCATCAGCACGGGCGCCACGACCATCTCCGCGCCGGTGCCCTCCATGTCCCAGGCCAGCCGCTGCAGCCGCTTCGGCGTCCAGTACTGGTCCGCGGTGATCGCCACGACCCGGTAGCCGCCGCGCCGCACGTACCGGGACAGCTCCTCCAGCCTGCCGACCACCGGGACGCCGTCGATCTCGCCGCTGTCGCGGTCGGCGCCGTGCCCGGTGAACGTGCAGGCCGCCTCGACGCGCCAGCCGACATGCACCTCCGAGCGGGTGCGCGCGATGAGGTCGGCGACGGTCTCCGGGCTGCCTGCCGCCATCACCGGCAGCAGGCAGAGTCCCTTGGCGCGCTTGCGGTGCAGCACCTGGCGCAGCAGGTACCGCTGCGGGAAGGCGACGAGCGCGATCGCCGGGACGACGACGAACACCCAGACCTGGACCTCGAGCGCGCCGAACAGCAGGCCGCCCAGCGCGACCAGGACGGCGGCGGTGATGAACCCGCGGCCGAGGGTGCGGTACTCCTCCGCGCCTTCGCCGAGCACACGCGGGCTCCACGCCCGGCTGACCGGCAGGGAGACGAACACCGCGAGCATCGTGCCGAAGGCGTGCATGTCGTGCGGCGCAACGCGATCGATGACGAACGCGCTGATCGCGATGACGAGCAGCGTGATGAAGACGTCGCTGCCGATGACCCAGGCTCTGTACCGCGCTTCCCAGGCGGCCGGCAATGCCTTGGGCGACGGCGTACCCGAGGGTTCGACGCCCGGCTGGCCGTCCCGGTGGGCGGGACGCGGGATGGCCTGGAGGTCGATGTGCGGCGGTGGCTGGCTCACCGTGTAAGAGGGCCGCACAGACTCTTCCATCTGACCTCCCGGAAACAAGGATCGGGGTTGGATCCGCAAGCACGCAGCGTTACCAAAGGTGATTTCGTAGCGTTATCACGGTTCGGGTCTCGCGCGGAGCCTGCGGAGGGCTTCACGGCAAGGTATCGGCGACTCTCTCGCCATCGTTACAAGGATTTCCAGCCACATGCTGCGCGTCTTATCCGCCAGAAAATGGCCGCAAGATAACAAGAAGGTGACGATGAGTAAGAGGACGTATCCCCCGGAAAACTACGTTCCGTAACGAGAGGACCGTTGTCCGCACCCGGGTGGACCAGACGCTCGCGAACGGCCGAGCACGGCCGTGAAGATCTACTGTGGACACTGTGGCACCGAAGTGGTCCACAGTGGACCAGAGAGCGGACGCGACCGCCGCGGCGCGGGTGCCCGGTACACAGATCGTGACGTTCCTCGTCAATTCGTCACGCGCACGCGGTTTTGTCGTACCTACCCCGGACCAGCCGGGCACGCGCGGTGCCGAAGATCACATCCACACCTCCCGCGGCGGTTCGTTCACCAGAAACCCACCGCGGCGGCAGGGTTCAGAGGCAGTTCCGGCGAGCCCAGGCGGCACGGGCGCGAACTGCTCTCGTCACCTGATACGGAAGATCCGAACGGATCGTTCACTCCACTTACAGAAGTTCCCCACCCCGGCAGCGGACCAGGCGCGGGTCGACCACCCCAACTCACGGAAGTTCACACCCGAACGGGACCACACGCGGGGGCCCGGGGGCTTGCCCCCGGCGGGGGTGTGGGGGCTCGGCCCCCACAAGACACAGAACGAGAGAGCCCCTGTTCGCGCACTCCGCGAACAGGGGCTACCCCGAATCGAGTGGGCGATACTGGGATCGAACCAGTGACCTCTTCGGTGTGAACGAAGCGCTCTCCCGCTGAGCTAATCGCCCGCCCTTGTTGTTGCGAGAACTCTAGCCTACGACTTTAGGGCGCCTGCAAACGGGTGGTCCTCACCGACCACACTCCGCTTACTGGCGAGTACGGAACGAACAACCCCGAGCTAGCCGGGGTTGTGCCGACGGGGGGCCGCCTGACGCCACGTTCGACACCCGTGCGACGGTGCTATCGCCCGGCGACTAAACCGCGCAATATGGAGGCGTGGGCCTCACGGGGCGCGCCGGTCAGCTGCGCGCCGTGGGTGGTCACGGGTGGAGACGGGGGCCGATGAGCCCGACCGGGTGATTTGCGGCGCACCCGCGACGGAATCGGCCTCCTGATGCGTCCCAGTGGTGATGCCCTCGGCCGGGCCGGGCCGGGAAGGGAGACGAAGGGTAGGACGATGCGCAACGATCACGTGACGCTCCGCTCGACGGCGGTCTTCGACCTGCTGGCGCCGCGGACGCCCGCGGTTCCGGTCAAGGTGGAGCTGCGCTACGACACACGCGACCCGTACGCGGTCGTCGCCGCCTTCCGCACCGGCCGCGCGGGGTGGGTCGAATGGGTGTACGCGCGTGACCTCCTCGCGGACGGCCTCCTGGCCGACGCCGGCGACGGAGACGTCCGCATCCGCCCTTCCGTCGAGGACCCCGAAGCCGTCCTGATCGAGCTGAACTCGCCGTCCGGGCACGCCATGTTCGAGGCGTCCGCCCAGGAGCTGGCCGACTTCCTCGACCGGACCTACGACGTGGTGCTGCCGGGCAACGAGCACCTGTGGGTCGACGTCGACGACGCGCTCACCCACCTCATCCCCCACGATTTGGCCTGATGACGGCCACGCAACGGCCGAGTGACACCCCGGTGTCGGCCCCGGTTCCGGGGTCCGATATGGTTTTCCCACACCACGGCGACGGGGTAACAACCTCCCGGAGCGGTGGAGTGCGGATGTAGCGCAGCTGGTAGCGCATCACCTTGCCAAGGTGAGGGTCGCGGGTTCGAATCCCGTCATCCGCTCGATAGGCTCTCGAGCCTGGCACGGTGGAGTGGCCGAGAGGCGAGGCAACGGCCTGCAAAGCCGTGTACACGGGTTCGAATCCCGTCTCCACCTCGCGCGATTAGCTCAGCGGGAGAGCGCTTCCCTGACACGGAAGAGGTCACTGGTTCAATCCCAGTATCGCGCACCACATGTTTTCGCAGGTCAGAAGCCCTGTCCCTCCCCGGAGGGGCGGGGCTTTCAGCTGTCAGTCGGCGACGATCCGGCGACGGCCCCCGGACCCGGCCCAATCGCCCGCTGGGACCGCAGGTGCGGGAACCAGGACACCAGCTTCGCGCGCTCCCCCGGGTACAGGGACGCCAGCGACCGCAGCCAGCGTTCCTCCAGGGCGTCCAGGATCTGGTTCACCATGGCCGGGGTCACATGGTCGTAGACGCGGGCGATGCCTTTCATCTTCTGGCCCAGCCGCGCCCGGCGGGCAACCTCCGGGATCCCGTCCTCAGTCAGCCAGGTGCTGTGCGTGTGCCGGCCTTCGTGGAAGGTGAACGTCGGGAGGATCGGCGGGCGCCGCTCCCCCGCACCAGGGTCATCAAGTTCGACCCCGTCCCAGGCCGGCCGCCAGAACCGGATGCGGAAGTTCGACCGCCGCCACGGATACCCCTCCGGCGTGCACAGCACGAACGGCTCCCGATGGCTGTCCATCAACTCCTCGTAGAGCACCGCGATCCCGGGCGGGAGCGCCACAAACCTCGTACCCGCAGGAGTTTTGGTCCGGCCCTTCTTGGGCCGGGAGTTCCCGCGCCTCGTCGGTGGCCGCTGGCGGCCGTCTGAGTGATGATCATCACTCTTCCGTCCTCCTTTGTAGACCTTCCCGCTGACTTCCTTCAGCGGTGTCCGGATGTCGATGCCGCGGCGTTCGGAGTCGTACTCGTGCCGTTGCTGCCCGACGAGTTCACCCCATCGGGCGCCGGTATAGAAATCCATCAAGCACAGCACGAACCCGCGCATCCCCAGACCCAGCTCGTACAGCCGCATCGCGGCCCGCAAGGCCTGCGCCGGGGTGGCCACCAGCCGCTCGGCGTCGAACTCGCCCTTGGACACGCGCACCCCGCTGCACGGGTTGGCCGGGATCATCCGAGCGCGCACGGCAGCGTTGAGGATGGTGGAGAACAGCGCGAAGTACGACGACACCGACGACTCGGCGTAGTCCTCGTGCAGCTCCGAGAGCCACCGCTCGATCTCGACGTAGCCGTTGAAGATCGCGATCAGCGGCCACGCCTTCCACTGCGGCAGCAGCTGCGTGTCCAGGAACGAGCGGTACTTCGCCACTGTGTTCAGCTCCAGCCGCGGAGCCACCGCCGCCAGCCACTCCTCCGCAAAGTCATCGAAGCGCGTCTCGCCATCACGAGGATCCAGCCACAGGTTCCGCCGGATCAGCGCCTCCTGCTCCACCCCCCAATCCTCGGCCGCCTTCTTGGTGGGAAACCCTGACCTACTCCCCCACGTCCCGTCGGGACGCTTGTACCGGGCACGCCACTCACCCGTGCCGGGCTCTTCCTGGCCGTGAGCCATCCTTCAACTCCTTCTCTGTTACTCCGCCCGCCTCACGCGGCGCGGAAGTCCTGGGCAACGTCCGCAACGGACACCCGCCGCCGCGGCGGCTTCACCGGCGCCGCGCTCAACCGCACGATCTCGGCGACATCGCCACGGGTGAACCGGTAGTGCTTGCCGAAGCGGTGATGCGGCAGCACTCCCACGGCGGCCTGGTCCTTCAACGTCCTCGGCGAAAGCTGCAACAGCTCCCCCACCTCTTCCGCGGTCAGCAACGCGTCCGGATCCACCGGCGGCTCCGGCACAGCCGCACGGACCGCCGCCGCGAGCTCCCGGATCGCAGCAGCAACAGCGTTGACCTGCCCCTGGTCACGTTCGGTTTCCATCACAACCTCCAATGTTCCTGTTGGAGAACTCGACTCAAAACAGGGAAGTGTTCGCCACACCACACACCCCATCCATGCCTACAAGACCACAGACGGTCAACAGCTTCTCGAAAGAAACTCAAAGAGACTCGTCCAGACACCTACCCGCCGACACCACACGATTCCACGACGCTACTATTCGACCAATTCACCATGCACCTGCACCGGAACGGAAGGAAACACAAATGGCCAAGAGGGTCAGCATCGAGATATTCGACGACACGGACGGCAGCCCGGCCGAACAGACCGTCCCGTTCGGACTCGACGGCGTGTCCTACGAGATCGACCTATCCGCGCCGAACGCCGAAGAACTACGCGAAGCGCTGACACCGTACGTGTCGGCCGCGCGCCGCACCGGCGGCCGCCGCATCAAGGTCGCCGTCGGCCAAGCAACCACTGACACCACGACCGAAACCGAAGCAGCCACCGAATACACAGCTACACACGACATCCGGAACTGGGCGCGGCAAAACGGCCACGAAGTGGCCAACCGAGGACGAATTCCAGCCTCGATAGTCGACGCCTATCACGCATCACGAAAGACCGAAAACTCCGGCCCCTCGCGAAAGAACCGAGCACAATCAACAGCGCGACCAAAGTCGACGCGAAGCAAATGACTCGCCAGCAGGAGGACACCACCCCGGCCGACGCACCGTCAGACCGCACACCGGGAACCCTTCGAAAGACAAGAATCATCGGCGCTCCATCTCAAGCGATCCGGCGCCCGAGCTGGCACCGGTGACCTCTAACTCCGGTTGTTCCCGCGCTTGGAGACAGGCACCGGTCAGTTGGCGCGTTGCGGGGCGGCCCTGATGCGGTTGCCGGAGCCAGCGCTCACTGGCGAGCTCCAGCGGCTCGCAGCAGCCGGCCGGGCCAATCACGCTGGCAGCTGGTACTACCCGTGGCCGACGAGCATTCCGTCGATCCCCGGCTCCAAGACGGCTTGAACCGACCTCGGCATCGACGGCACAACCGACCCAGACGCGTTCGAGTCCATTGCCAGCTGGGTGAGCTCACGCCCGAACCGGCTTACCGACACTCATGACAATTCCAAGTGCACGGCGACACCACAGCTCCCGACAACCCCGAGTGGCCCACCTGAAGTAACAACGGCAGCGTCATTGCGCCATGACCACGAAACCACCAACGTCATCGGCTATCAGTAATGTCCCGACCCGCGCACCCTCGAACCCACACGCGACGATCCGCGCGGCCGGGTTGTGGGAAGCGCCCAGAACGCGGGAGATTACCCCATGTCTGCGTGTTCAAAGGGGGACTCGAACACATGTTCGCAGCATCCCTGCGGTAACTGTTCAGGTCGTTTTGGGGCTGTGAGCGGGTCTGTGGGATGATCTTGTTGTGGGGAAAGGTGTTCGTCCGTCGTATGACGAGCTGGCCGCGCTGGTCGCAGCGCAGGCGGTGGAGCTCGTACGTGCACGGGAAGAGATCACCGCGTTGCAGGCCGAGGTCGCTGCGCTCAAGCGCCAGTTGGGGACGAACTCGGGTAACTCTTCGATGCCACCCTCATCGGACCGGTTCAGCAAACCTGCCCCGAAGTCGTTGCGCGGCAAGTCCGGCCGCAAGCAGGGTAAGCAACCCGGCGCACCTGGGGCGACCCTGTCGTTGATGGAGAACCCGGACACCATCGTCGAGCATGCGCCGTCGGCATGCTCGGGATGCGGGACAGGTCTGCGCCGTGCCGAGCGTGTGGGAGTCATCCGGCGGCAGGTGGTGGATCTGCCGCCGGTGCGTCCGTCGGTGACCGAACACCGCCTGCACCGGCTGCGGTGCCGCGGCTGCCGCCACATCACGACCGCACCCGGCCCGGCGGAGGCGACAGCGCCGGCCTGCTACGGGCCGAACGTGACCGCGTTGGCGGCATATCTGCTGACCTACCAGCACATACCGGTCGCTCGGACAGCGCAGTTGCTGGCGGACCTGCTCGGGCTGCCGGTGTCGACCGGCTGGGTCGCCGGTGTCCTCTCCCCGGTCGCCACCCGGCTCGAGGGGTTCGCCGAGCAGGTCGAACAGGCGCTGCGGGCAGCGCCGGTGGCCCACTTCGACGAGACCGGCATCCGGGTCGAAGGGAAGAACTGGTGGCTGCACGTCGCCTGCACCCCACACCTGACCGCCTACCTGCCGCACCGCCAGCGTGGTGGTGAGGCGATGGACGAGTTCGGGATCCTCACCCGGTTCCGCGGCGTCGCGTCCACGACGGCCTCATGTCGTATCAAGACTTCGGACGCAACCACACCCGCTGCAACGCCCACCACCTCCGCGAACTGGTCGCGGCCGGCGAAGCCCACCCGGAGCACACCTGGCCCCGGATCGCCATGAAAACCCTCGAACAGCTCAACACCGCCGCCCATGCCGCACGCGACGCCGGCCTGGACGCCATCCCCGCCCATGTCGTCGATCCGCTGATCTCCAGGTTCGTCCGCACCATCCATCTCGGGCTGCTGCTGCACCCACCGGACCGAGGCCGCAAGCAAAGCAAGACCCGCAACCTGCTGGTGCGCCTACGCGACTACCAGCACCAAGTGCTGCTCTTCGCCCGCGACCTCACCGTCCCGTTCACCAACAACCAGGCCGAACGCGACCTACGGATGATCAAAGCCCAGCTGAAGATCTCCGGCGGCTGGCGCACACGGCACGGCGCCCAGGCATGGCTGCGCGTCCGCGGCTACATCTCCACCGTCCGCAAGAACAGCCTGCACGTCATCACCGCGCTCCGTGATGCCATCACCGGAAACCCTTGGCTGCCAACAGCTGTCGAAACGACCTGAACAGTTACTCCCTGCGCAGGATGCGTGTTCATGCGACAGACCATAGCGCCGCATGGCGGCTGTACGCCAGCCGGCTCACGTCAGCGTCTGCCGAGGGCTACCGAGCGGCGCTGAAATCCGACACTAGATATGCGTGCATTGATCGCGAACGACGACGGCATCGGCTCGACACGCGAAACGGTCCGAAGTGGACACCAGCCGGATCGGGATCGTGGGCTGGTTCCTCGGCGGGTACTACGCACCCCGCGCTGCGGCGTTCGAGAGCCGGTTCGCGCTCTGCGTCGCCTGGGGCGCCAACCCGGTCGATCAGCGCATGCCCGAACCCGGAAGCATGGGCCAGGAACATGCCGATCTGGCAGTTCTCGATCCGCTTGTCTGCCGCCTGGCCGAAGAACACCGGCAACACCAGGAGGTCGTGAATCTCGGCCCGGCCACACCCCGCGTCGCCTGATGTCCAGGCGCAGCGGCAAACGACACCAACTGTGCCTGCGCCGTACCCGAAAGCGCTGTGCTGCGCGGACAACTTCGCGTCAGATCGCGGCTGGTGCTGAACCGTAGATCCCCAGCGGTCCTTCGGCGAGGTTGATGACGACGGCCTTCACTTGGGTGTAATGGAGAAGCGTCTCGAAGGAGTTCTCCCGCCCGAAGCCGCTTTCCTTGTAGCCACCGAGAGGCTGGCCCGGAACGAAGTTGTAGTACCGGTTGATCCAGACCGAGCCTGTCTGCATCTCGCGGGCGAACCTGTGAGCGCGGCCGAGGTCGCGGGTCCAGACGCCACCTCCGAGGCCGTACGGCGTCTCGTTGGCCAGGCGCAAAACCTCCTCCTCGTCGGTCCAGGCCTGGACGCAGGTGACCGGTCCGAAGATCTCCTCCTGGGCGATCCGCATGTCGTTCTCGACCTCGGTGAAGATGGTCGGTTCGATGAAGAGTCCCTTTTCCAGTCCGGGAATCCTCGCCGGAACCCCACCCGTCAGCACCTTCGCACCCTCCTGTGGGCCGAGTTCGAGGTAGGACTTGACCTTGTCGAATTGCACCTGGCCGGCCTGCGGGCCCAGTTGCGTCTCCGGCAGTGTCGGATCGCCTTGCGACACCCTGCGGAGAACGGTCTTCAGCTTCTCCAGGAACTCTTCCATGACCGGTTGCTGCACGAAGGTGCGGGTACCCGCGATGCAGACCTCGCCCTTGTTGAAGACAGTGGACATCACGACACCCTCGACCGCCGCGTCGAGGTCGGCGTCCGCGCAGATGATGTTCGCCGACTTGCCGCCGAGTTCCATGGTCTGCGGGATGATGTTCACCGCCGCGTACCCCATGATCTTGCGGGCCGTCGGCTTGGAGCCGGTGAACGACACCTTGCGGACGTCGGGGTGGGTCACCAGTGGCTCGCCGGCTTCGGGACCGTAACCGGTCACGATGTTGACGACGCCGGGAGGCAGGATGTCGGCACATTCGGCGAAGAACTCGAGGACAGCCAGACAGGTCGACTCGGCGGGCTTGAGAACCACGGTGTTGCCGGCGGCGAGCGCCGGCGCGAGCTTCAGTGCCGTGCAGTACATCGGGATGTTCCACGGCACGATCGCGGCGCACACGCCGAGGGGCTCACGGTGGACGAGCGAGATGGCGTCCGGGAAGTCCATGGTCTCGCCGCGCAGGTGCAGCGGCGTCGTCGAGTAGAAGTCGTAGACAGCCGCCGTGCCGGGCAGGTCGAACCCGGCGGAGTCGCGGATCGGCTTCCCGTTGTCGAGGGTCTCCATCATCGCGAAGTCGTCGATGCGGGCCTTCAACCGGCGCGCCATCTCCGCCAGCACGGCCTGGCGCTGCATCGGATGAGAACGTGACCAGGAGGGGAAGGCGGCCTTGGCGGCCGCCACCGCGCGGTTGACGTCCGCCGCGTCGCCTGCCTGGATCGTCGACAGCAGCGTTCCATCGGCCGGGTTGGTGACGGGAATCGTTCGTCCGCTGTTGCCCTCCGTCCATTGGCCGCCGATGAAGTGGCCGTACTCCGCACGGAAGTACCGCTGCGCGCGTTCGGTCCTGGTCAGCACCTCGGACTCCGTCGTCATGGGCTCACTCCGTTCTGATCGGCCGCCTCGGCGCTCGGAGTGTAGACACAGCACAGACCCGAGTTCAACCTTACCGTCAATTTTTCGCACCACGCGTCAAACGAGTGTGGCGGTCGGCACGGTGATCGTCGTTGACGCGCTCAACTCACGCGTCTAACTTTCTACGTAGACGACAAATTTGTGGCGCGGACCCCGCGCCTGCGTACAGGAAGACCTGGTCGAAGATGACGAAACTCAGAGATCGCCTCACGGCCGCGGACATCCGCGGTGCGTGGGCGATCATCCCGACACCCGCCACGGACGACGCTTCCGATTGGCGCGCGCGCAACACGGTGGACGTGGACGAGACGGCACGGGCGGTCGACGCCCTCATCGAGGCCGGGATCGACGGCATTCTCAGTCTCGGCACGCTCGGCGAGACCGCCACGCTCACCTGGGACGAGAAGCGCACCTTCATCACCACGATGGTCGAGGCCGCCGCGGGCCGGGTACCGGTGTTCGCCGGGACGTCGAGTCTGAGCACGCGCGAGACCATCCGGCAAACACGGGAAGCAAGCGATCTCGGTGTCGACGGAACCATGATCGGCCCGCCGATGTGGAACAGGCCGGACACCGCCACGGCCGCGCAGTTCTTCCGTGACGTGGCCGAAGCCGTGCCCGAAATCTCGATCTGCGTCTATGCCAACCCCGGCGTCTTCAAGTTCGGCTTCCCGCCCGCGTTCTGGGCCCAGGTCGCCGACATCCCCCAGGTCGTCATGGCCAAGACCGCCGGGGCCGCGACCTACCTGCGTGACCTCGAGGCCAGCGCCGGCCGGATCCGGTTGATGCCGATCGACGCGGAGTTCTACTCCGCCGCCCGGATCGACCCGGACTCGGCCGTCGCGTTCTGGTCGAGCAGCGCCTCGTGCGGGCCGGCGCCGGCCATCGCCCTGCGGGAGCGGGTGGCCGAGGCGAAGCGCACCGGCGACTGGACCCTGGCCCGGACGTTGAACGACCAGATCGGTGCGGCGGTACTGCCCACGATCGCCTACGGCGACATGGACACGTTCCAGACGCACAACATCGCCCTGGAGAAGGGGCGGATGAACGTGGCCGGCTTCCTCCGCGCCGGCCCGCACCGCCCACCGCACCACCTCGTGCCGGACCACATCGCCGAGCTCGGCCGGCTCGGCGGCGAAGCCTGGGCCGCGCTGCAGGAGGAATACCAGGAGTACGCGGCCTCGGTGACGCGTGCCGAAGTCCGGATCGGAGACCGCTGATGCCGCTCGTACCCCTCAACGGAATCGAGATCAACTACCGGGACGGGGGCCGGGGCGAAGACCTGCTGCTGGTCCACAACCTGACGTCGAACATCACGGGTTTCGATCGCAACTTCCCGGAGTTGTCCCGGCATTACCGCACAGTCGCGGCCGACCTGCGCGGACACGGCCTGACCACGCACGAGGAGAACGAGGCCGCCGCGGCCGGCTTCTACACGTTCGACAACATGGTCGACGACCAGCTGGCCCTGCTCGACAAGCTGGGCATCGACCGGTTCTACCTGTTCGGCCAGGCCTTCTGGGGCGCGAACGTCGCCCTGCACCTGTTCGACCGGGTCCCGGACCGGGTCAAGGGCCTCGTGATCTCGTCGACGTACATGATCATCAACGATGCGCGCGAGAAGGCCTACGACGCCCTCGGGGAACAGGCGCAGCAGAACTTCCGGCGCATGCACGAACAGGCGCGCACCGAGGGGATGATGGCGGTCTACCAGGACCGGCTGGCTTCCGGGCAGTTCTGGGGCCCGAAGGTGCTGGGAAGCCCCGACATCCTCGAGGCGTTCGCCGCCGCCCACCGGCTCACCTCCCCCACCGCGTTCGTCACCATCCCGCAGCTGTCCCGCGAGCGGCGCGCCGGCATCGCCGCGAAGCTCTCCGCCCGGGGGCTGCCCCTGATGCTGCTGCTCGGCGAGGACGAGACCCCGCACGAGCGGAAGCTGTTCATCGACGAGATGCGCGCCGACTACCCCGGCACCCACGTGCTGCTGCTGCCCGGCGCCGGCCACTACCCGACCATCGAGAACCCCGCGGACTTCAACCGCGTGCTCCTCGACTTCTACGCAGGAGTCGCCCGGTACGGCGACACCCGCGCCGACACCGAGAACGAATCCGACACCACGCCCGAGGAGGCTTCCGCATGACCACCGCCGACTTCCGTTACCAGCGAGCCGGGTACGTCGCGCTCAACGTCACCGACCTCGCCCGCACCCACGACTTCGCCACCGGCATCTACGGCCTCACCTTCACCGGTGAGGGTCCGTCGGGGGAAAGGTTCTACCGATCCGGCCCCCGGCACCACGAGGTGGTGCTCCAGCCCGCGGCCGAGCCCGGCTTCGTGCGGGCCGGTTGGGAGCTGGAGACCGAGGACGACGTCTCGCGCGCGTTCCACCACTTCCGGCAGCTCGGCCTGAAGCCTCGCCGTGTCCCGGCGGAGGAGCGTGCCGCGCTGGGCCTGTCGATCAGCGATGCCTTCCGCGTGCGCGAGCCGGTCAACGGCGTCGAGTTCGAGTACTACTCGCGCATGGAGTACCTGAGCCGCCCGCTCGACGGCGACCTGACGACCTTCAAGCGGTTCGCGCACGTCGGCATCGGTGTGCCGGACGTGCAGCGCTCCACGCAGTTCCTGCTGGACAACATGGGCTTTCTCGCATCCGACATCGTCGGCGACTACACCTCCGTGTTCATGCGGCCGTGGCCGGTGAGCGACCACCACGGCTTCGGATACCTGCCCACCCGCACCGGTGCCCCCGCGTTCCACCACCTCGCGTTCCTCGTCGACTCCATCGACGACATCGGCAAACTGTTCAACCGGATCGAGGAGCACGCCGTGGGACGCGCGTTCGGCATCGGCCGGCATCCCACCTCGGGCAGCGTCCACCTCTACATCACCGATCCCGACGGGATGCTCTGGGAGTACACGCTCGGCATGGAGCAGTTCCCGGAGACCGGTTACCGCGGGCCGCGCTTCATGTCGGCTGCCCCGGAGGACGCCGATCTGTGGCAGGCCAAGCCCAAGCCCGAGTTCGTGGGCAAGGGCGGCGTCGTGACCGGCGACGCCGGAATCGACGAGGCGCTCACCGAGCTCGTCGCGCAGGCCCGGAAGTGAGGAACTCCGCGATGAACGGCGACACCCCTGCTGCCGCGGGCCACGCGCCGAGAGCGATCGAGACCGCGGTCCTGGTCGTGGGTGCCGGACCGGTGGGCCTGACCGCCGCGATGCAGCTCGCTCACCGGGGCAACGACGTCGTGGTGATCGAGCAGCGCGGCGCCGACGTCCCGGCCAGCGCCAAGTGCAACCACATCAGCGCCCGGACGATGGAGATCTACCGCCGGCTCGACGTGGCCGACGCCATCCGGGCCGAGGGCCTGCCCGACGACTTCCCGAACGACGGCGTCTACGCCACCCGCCTCACCGGCTACGAACTCACCCGGTTCCGGATGCCCTGTCGCCGTGACCGCTTCGACGACCACGGCTACGACGACGGCGACCTGCCTTCGCCCGAGCGCGCGGCACGGGTCAGCCAGCTCTACCTGGAGCCGGTCCTGCGCCACCACCTGCGCGAGCGGTTCAGCGAGGTGCCGGTGCTGCACGAGACCCGGTTCACCGGGTTCGAGCAGCACGACGACCACGTGGTCTCGTACGCCGTGCGCGAGGACACCGGCGAGGAGTTCGAGATCCGCAGCCGGTACGTGATCGGAGCGGACGGCGCGTCCAGCAGCGTGCGCAAGGCGCTCGGACTGCGCCTGCGCGGTGACGACAACCTCACCCGGGCCCGTACCCGGTTGTTCCGGGCGCCGGATCTGCTGTCCCGCTTCAACTACCCACGGGCGTGGATGAACTGGTTCATCGTCGACGACATCTGGTCCTCGCTCCTCGCCATCGACGGCGAGGAACTGTGGAACTTCCACTGCTTCATGCCGCCGACGCGCGAGTTCGCGGACCTCGACTTGGACAAGGCGCTACGCGACGCGCTGGGAGTGGGTCCGGACTTCACCTACGAGACCGTGCGCGACGAGGACTGGATCGGCCGCCGGCTGGTCGCCGGCACCTTCCAGGTGGGCCGGGTGTTCCTCAGCGGGGATGCCGCCCACCTCTGGGTGCCCTACGGGGGCTACGGCATGAACGCCGGCATCGCGGACGTGGCCAACCTCGCCTGGATGATGGACGCCGTGCTCCAGGGATGGGCGCCGGAATCACTCCTCGCCGCACACGACGCCGAACGGCGGCCGGTCACGGAACAGGTGTCGGCCTTCGCCTCGAACTTCGTCGAGGTGCTCCAGGAGACCGAGTCGGAGGTCATCGAGGAGGACAGCGCGGCCGGTGCTGCGGCACGCCGGGCCTTCGGGCAGCGATTGCGCGACGCGAACATCCGGTCGATGGTGCCCACCGGGCTCAACTTCGGCTACACGTACGGCACTTCACCGATCGTCGTGCACGACGGCGAGGAACCCCCGCCGTTCACGATGGGCGACTACCAGCCCTCCACGGTGCCGGGCGCCCGGCTGCCCCACTTCTGGTTCGCCGACGGAGAGTCGCTGTACGACGCCCTGCCGGACGGCTTCACACTGTTGCGCTTCGACGACAACGTCGACGTCGCGCCGTTGGCAGCCGCGGCCGCGGAGCGGGGAGTGCCGCTCCGGGTCGTCAATGTCGACCCGGCCGAGGATGTCGAGAAGGGCATCGATCTCGCGGACCTGGGATATCGGCACGCTCTCGTGCTCGCCCGCCCCGACCAGCACGTCGCCTGGCGTGGGGCGGCACTGCCGCCCGACCCCGGCGCCCTGCTGGACCAGGTACGGGGCGCGGTGACCGCACAGTGCAACCGGCCGGAGCGTCAGGCGTCGAGGACTCTCTCCAAGTAGTCGAGGTCCTGGCGGAGCAGGGCCAGCGCGGCTTTCGGGCCGGAGACCTCCGGTATCCGTTCGTCCGGCCGGATCACCATGGCCACGGCCATGTCGGCCACCAGCTCGGCGGCTTCTTCGTCGGTGTGCAGAGAGCCGCCGGGATGGTGCCACCACGCCACCCAGTTGCACATCCCGGCCACGGCGAGCGCCGCCGCCCGGGTGTCCACCGGCCGGAACTGGCCCTTCAGGACTCCCTCCTCCATCACGTGCATGAGACCGGTCAGGGCGGCGCGCTGACCTGCTCTGTTCGCTTTGGCAGCGGCCGGCGGGAGGTCCGCCTCGGACCGGAGCAGCAACTGGAACCGGCTGGGGTGACCGGCCCGCTGGAAGGCGATGAGATGGGCGATCTTGCGCAGCCTCGCGGCCGGGTCGAGGGAGTCGTCGTTGGCGAGTGCCTCAATCTCCGCGGCGGGTGCTTCGGTCATCTGGGCCACGAGCTTGGCGAGAAGGTCGTCCTTGCTCTTCACGTAGTAGTAGAGCGCAGGCCGGGTGATGCCCATCACGTCGGCGATGTCCTGAAGGTTCGTGCCGGCGAACCCGCGCTCCGCGAAGAGGCGGGCTGCCTGCTCGAAGATCTCGTTTTCCACCAGTTCCCGCCGCGCCGTGGGGCGCGTGGTGGTGTCGGCCGGCTTTTTCGGAGAGCGGCGTCCTGCCGCGCTCTTGGGCTGTGCTCGGCGCCGACTCTCCGGCTTGGCACTTTTGGAGGCGTTCCCCGAGCGTTCCGTCATGTCTTGATACTAGCGACCGGCCTGAGTTCGGCACGCCGGGCACATCGGCTCGAGCGCTGGTCAGCGCATCCGCCGTTTCCCATTCTCGACTCCATCGACGAAACATGGACAGGCAAGTCAGCAAGATTTCCGGAAGGTCGATCATGAACAAGCCCGAACCCGACGTAATGGTCGTGGGTGGGGGAATCGCCGGTCTCGCCGCGGCGTTCCGCCTTCAGCAGCAGGGCCGGACGGTCACCGTGTTCGAGGCAGCGGACACCGTCGGCGGGATGATGAGGAGCACCCGGCGCGACGGCTTCGTGCTGAACCGCGCGGCGACGCTGCTCCCGGCTGGCCATGCCGCCGTCATCCGCCTCTGCGCCGACGCCGGCCTCAGCAACCCCTTCCGGCCGTTGCCCCTCAGCATCGGCATTCCCCGTGACGGCAGGCTGCGGTCGCTGGGCGGGGAGGGCCTCGGCGCCGTCATGGAAGGGGTCCGCACCGACCTGTTGTCCTCGCGGAGCAAGTTGTTGCTGGGCCGGCTTCTCGTCGACATGAGGCGGTGGAAGCGCCAGCTGGGGCACGACGACTACGAGGCGGCGGCCCGGCTGGACACCGAGACGGTGCCGACGTACGCGCGGCGCCGGCTGCACCAGGAGATCTACGACTACCTGATCGACCCCCTGCTCCGGGGCGTCTACCTGGAGGACCCGGCGAAGATGTCCGTCGTCGACCTCTTCGTGACGCTCGGCAAGTTCACCCAGGGCGGCCCGATGCGATATCCGACCGGTATCGACTTCTTGGCCAGGCACCTCGCCTCCCTGCTCGACGTGCGCACGGGAGCCACGGTCCAGGAGGTCCGGCGCACCGAGGCCGGGGTCCGGGCCCGCTGGCACGACGCCGGCGGCGACCACACGGTCGAGACCCGTGGCTGCGTGCTCGCCGTCAACGGTCCGGCGGTGCTGGACATCTATCCGGACCTGCCCGATGGCCAGCGCAAACTGATCGAGTCGATCCCGTACGCCGGTATCCTCAAAGGCATCTTCGCCCTGCGCCGTGCTCCGGCGAACCTGCCGGGCCTCATCGCCGTCCCCAGCAAGGCGGGCCTGGGCCTGGGTATCGTGACCTACGACTCCCGGTCCATGCCCGAATCCGTGCCGGCCGGCAAAGCGGTCGTCTCCGGACACTGGGTCGACAGCTACCTCAAGGCGGCCGCCGAACGGCCCGACGACGAGATGCTGGCAGAGATGCTGCGGCACATGGATGCCGTCGTCCCAGGATTCTCCGGTGAAGTGGAGTTCGCGCAGCTCGAGCGCTGGGACACCGCGGCGAACTCACGATCCGTCGGGTTCTACCGGACAGTCGCGGAACTGCGCCGGCTGATGGACCCGGACGACATCGTCCACCTCGCCGGGGACTACCTCGGGAACCCCAGCACCAATGGCTCGGCCGAGTCCGGCGAACGTGCCGCCGCCGCGCTCGGGAAACGACTTCGGCACCCATGACGGTGAATCCCTACGCGTCACCGGTTTTCTCGGCCGCGAGGATCTCCGTGATCCTGGCCCGCAGAGCACGCTTGTCGACCTTGGAGACGTTGGTGAGTGGGAACTCGTCAAGTGGCTCGATGCGCTCCGGCCACTTGAACTTCGCGACACCGATCCCGTCGAGGTACCGCTGCACCTCGCCGAGGCCGGGGACCCGTGCACCGGCCTTCGGCACGATGAAGGCGCAGGCGCGTTCCCCGAGCCGTTCGTCGGGCATGGCCACCAAGGCGGCGCGCTCCACGGCGGGATGACGGACGAGGAGGTTCTCCACCTCGGCCGCGTTGACCTTCTCGCCGCCCCGGTTGATGAGGTCCTTGATGCGGTCCTGGAGGCGGTAGAAGCTGCGGCCGCCATGCGGGATCTCGACGACGATGTCGCCAGTGCGGTAGAAGCCTTCGGAGGTGAAAGCTTCCGCGTTGCGCTCCGGCGCCCGGAAGTAGCCGCGGATGGTCACCGGGCCACGGGCGCAGAGCTCACCCGGCGTGCCCGGCGGTACCGGATCCTCGGTTCCCGGCGCGTACACACGGACCTCGTCGAACGGACCGATCGGAGTGCCCACCGTCCGGTGCCTGATCTCGGCGGGTGCCGCGGCCGGGGTGACCATGCACATCCCCTCACCCATCCCGAACATCTGGATGATGGTGCGCGACGGCGTCTCGAACCTCGCCACGATGTCGGCAGACAGCGGGCCGTTCACCCACACGAGCCGGCGCAGGCCGGCCAGGGCGTCGAAGAGCCCGGCGTCCTGCGTCACCATGGCCGCCAGCGCCGGCGAGAGCATGGCGTGCGTGACCTGCGGGGCGATCACCTTGAGCTGAGCCGGCACCGGCGCGGCGAGTGCGACACAGCCGCCTACGGCGTGCGCGGCGTGCAGCCCGCACACGATGCCCGCGTTGTGCACCATGGGCAGGAGATGGACGACCGTACCGGTGGAGTCGAGATCGATGGCCTCGGCGTAGGTCCGCGCGTTGTACCAGTACTCGGTGTGCAGCCGGGGAATCAGTTTGGGAGTGTTCGTCGTGCCGCCGGAGAGCTGGAGCACGCCCAAGGCATCGCCGCGGATGGCGTCCTGGATCTCCTCCACCGCAGCGCGCGCGACCGCGGGATCCACCGGACGATCCGCCGACTCGAGCGACTCCAGGGTGATGGCGCCCGCGGGCGGTGTTGCCGTACCGATCGTGAGCAGCCGGCGCAGCGTCGGCTGCGCCTTGGCCACCTCGGCGGCGAGGGCGACCAGGTCGTGGCTGCGGAAGTCGGGTTCGATGAGATGGGCCACGGGTTCGGCCTGGCGGGCGATATCGAGGATCTCGTGGCGGCGGTGCAAGGCCAGGGTGGCGATCGGGACCAGTCCGGCCTTGAGAAGTCCGTACCAGGCCAGCACGGCCCAGACGCCGTTGGTCACCTGCAACAGCACCCGCTCGCCGGGCCGCAGCCCGAGATCGCGCAGCCCGAGAGCCAGCCGATCGGTGCGCCGGTCCAGCTCGGCGTAGGTCAGCCGCGCGTCGGGCGCGATGACCGCGAGATGGCCGGGGTGCTCGCCGGCGATCGCGCGGAACTCCTGCGCCAGGGTCCGGTCGGACCACACGCCGGCCGCGCGGTAGCGGCGTACGGCCTCCTCGGGGAAGGGGACCAGGGTTTCCGGCGTCGGCGCTGACTCGGATGTGGTCTTCATCGGCTCATGCGCTCCTCGGTCCAGGCAACCACTTCTCGTACGGCCACCGCGATCCCGGACTCGTCGCCGTCGGCGAGCGGCCTGCCGAAGTGGTCGGCCCGGACGCGCAGGTGAGTGGAATCCTCGGCCTTCAAGGCGGCCAGAGCGTCTTGGACGTCGCCGGGGAACACCGAGCAGTCCCCGGTGAACTCGATGGTCAGCGTCGGGATCGCCACTCCGCCGAGAGAGCGGACGAGAGAGGCGTTCGACGAGAGGCCGGACCAGGTCGACAGCCAGGACTCCGGCGTGGCGAGGCGGCCGAAGCCGGTGACGCCGTAGTTCGACACGGACGGCCGCGCGCTGATCACCGAACCGTACGGACGGTCGGACGGGTCCAGGCGCAGGTCGGTGCAGCGTGGGTCGGCGTCCGTCCGGTACGTGGTGATGATCGGCGTCAGGACACTGCGACGCCGGTCGGCCGGATCGTCCGAGCCGCCCTTGAGCCGCTTGCGGGCCGCGAGCTGATCGGCGATCAGGTCACGCGCCCGCTCGTCGATTCGCGCGACCCGCTCGTGCTGGGCCCGGCGGTACCGCTCGACGAACTCGGCCGGGTAGTGCGACCCCTCCGGCGCCGCGCCGAAGCCGTTCGCCGGGTGGTACGGGTCGAGATCGAGGTCCACCGAGAACGGATCGTTCTCGTCCGTGACCGAAGGGTCGATCATCGACAGCAGCAGACTCCCTTGGCCGGGGTGCGGCGCGACGAGAACGAGCCCGTCCGGCGCCGGCATCGCCGCCTCGGCCAGCCTGACCGGCGTCCCGCCCGGCGTCCGGGTGACGCGGCCGGAGGGGGTGGCGAGCGACTGCTCCGTGTAGAACGAATAGAGGCCCGCTCCTCCCGAGTGGCCGATGAGCACGATGTGCTCGAAGCCGCGCTCGCGCAGGAACTCCGTTCCGGCGGCCACGTCCAGCAGCGCGGTCTCGTGGACCAGCCGCAGGTCGTTGCCCCCTTCGCGGCCGGTCTGCGCCCAGACCGGGTGCCCGGCCGTCAGCAGCCCGGGGATCAGCGGGTGCCGTTGGAGGTCCTGCCGGGGGTGCATGAGGCAGAAGACCGTCCGGCTCGCCGTGGCGGGCTCGTAGAGGACGCCACGGGATACCTCTCCGTCGTGACTGATCAGGGTGTGCGGGCCGACGGTGGTCTTTTCCGGCAGGGACGCCGGGTACCAGTCCGTCGCCAGAGCCGCCCTGCCGCGGCCGGACAGCACCCTGGCGGGTGCCGCGCTCACTCCTCCACCCTCAGCGAATCGCGGTCGAATTTCGTGATCCGGCCTTCCAGCCCGCCCGCGGGCAACGTGAACCACACCGCCAGGTTGAGCCCGGTTTCCCCGCGCCGGATCTCGAAGGGCCCGGCGCTGTGGATGACGACATAGCCGTCGCGCTGCTCGGTCTCGAGACCGGTCTTGCGTGCGAAGTCCACCGCGCCCTGCCACTCGGGCTGATCCACTACGTGGACTGCGGGGCCGCCGACCGGGGAGTTCGCCAAGGCCTTTGCCCGCCAGACGTCCTGAATGGACGTGCCGCCCGCGTTCAGGGCCGCGGTCAGCCCGTCCATCGTGCGCCGCGCGTCGTCGGCGTCGAGCCCGGTCAGGTCCCGCAGGGGCCGGGTGAGCTCGAAGAAGATCCCGTTGGGATCGTCCACATAGATCGATTCGATGGTCTCGTGCTCCACCGTCATGACCTCGTATCCGGCGGCCTGGAGCTTGTCCCGGAACGCCCGCAGACCCGCCTCGTCCGGCACTTCGACGGCGATGTGGTTGGACTGCCGGAGCACCTGGTGGACCGGCTCCGGCCGCGGCCAGCCGAAGTAGTAGAAGAAAGCCAGGGTGTCGCCGTTCCCGATGTCGAAGAAGAAGTGGACCATATCGGGGTTGTCGTCCTTGCCCCAGCCGAGGGCGGGCACGGCGTGCACGAGGGGGAATCCGAGGATCTCCCCGTAGAACCGCATTGTTTCGACCGGGTTCCAGCAGGCGAACGCGGTGTGGTTGGCCCCGATGGTCCCGGCGCCGCTCACCTCGCCCTTGCCGGTGAAAAACTTCTGGGAAAGCATGACGTCTCCCTTCGCGAACATCCGAAGAATTTCTCCTGCAACCGCGCGCTCATGACCCGTCGCCTGTGCGGACGAGGTCCGCGCGGCCGGTTACGATGCCGTCCGCGGCGTGCCGCAGGTGTTCCGGGCTCGCCGTGACCTCGACGACGGCGGAGAGCTCCGTCTTGATCCGCTCCCCGACGGCCAGGCGGTCGAGGAGGGCACTGCGCGAGTCCGCGCCGATGAGGCGAATGGTGTGGACGCCTCGCCGGAGGAACTCCCTTGCCTGCGCCAAAAGTTCGTCGGCGGCGAGCCCCCAGGCGTCCCCGGAGGTCACCTCGATGGACGCCGTGGGCTCGGCAGACCCGGAGTGCCCGTGCCGCCGTGCCTCCAACGGCCGGCCGAGCACCCAGTCGGTGATCCCCGAGCCGGGCACCTCGCTCGGCGCCACATCGGCGAAGTCCGCGAGGGCCAGCCTCACGAGCTGCGGGTCCGAGACGGCCAGGTCGTCGAGGGAGACGGCTCCGGAGCGGCTGAGGTAGGCCACGGCCAAGCGGGCGGGAGTGAGGTGCCGGCGGACTTCGAAGGACTCCCACCACAGCTGGCTGCGGGTGGCGCGTTCCTGGAGCCGTTCGACCTCGGGACGCCGGGTGGCCTCGAAGCGCTCGAGGGCGCCGGACACCGGTTCGTCCGAGACGGTCGTCACCGCATCGGCGAGGGCGATCGCGCTCTCCATCGCGATCTTCGTGCCGGACCCCAGGGAGGGATGGGCGGTAGCCGCCGCGTCACCCAGCAGCACGATCTTGCCGTGGTGCCAGCGGGTGCAGCGCACGGTGTTGAACGATCCCCACCGTGACCGGTTGCCGATGAAGGAACCACCGCCGAGCAACTCGGAGAACGCCCTGGACAGGTACTCCAGGGCCGCCTCGTCCGACTGACCCTCGCCGGCCCACTGCCGGTCGCCGAATCCGGCCTTCGCCAAAGTCGAAGCAGACGCGTCGATGACGAAGCTGGACAGCCCCTCACCGTAGGGATAGCCGTGGGCGACGAAGAGCCCGTCCGGCGTCGTCACCGGCATGAAGATCCCGCCGTCGAGCGGTACTTCGGCGCCGCACCAGATGAGCCTGCCGCGGCCCCGGGTGACCTGGGCGCCGAACTCCTGACGGAAGTGGTTGCGGGTGGCGCTGGAGACCCCGTCGGCGGCGATCACGAGGTCCGCGTCTCCGAGTACTTCGGCGGCCGTGCACGACCGGCCGATCTCCACGCGAACGCCCGCCTCGCGTGCCCCCTTCAGCAGCAGCCGGAGCAATTGCGCGCGAGCGATCGCGCCACTGTGGAACCGGCCGAGCCGCGCCTCGCCCTGCGGAAGCCGGAAGCCGCCGGAAGAGAACCGGTACGCGGCGTCCGTGATGCTCCGATGCATGTCCGGGTCGGCCTGCTCCAGTGCCCTGAGCAGGCCACCCGTGAGGCCGATCGCGAAACCGAAGGTCTCCTCGGGAGGGTTCCTCTCGTACACGTGGACGTGCCAGCCGGGGCATCGAAGGGCCAGCAGCCGGGCCACGAAGAGACCCGCGGGACCGCCGCCGAGCACGTGCACACGTCGAGCTGCTGCCATGTTCCAGGAGTACCGCCGTCTGACGTTAATGTCAATAATTCGCCGCAGGAGTCATCCGCGAACGACCCCACGTGACGAGCAACACGGGAACCCTCGCCAAAACGGACCCGTGGGTCCGCTACCATCGAACCGGACCCACGGGTCCACTTGAGCTCCCGGCGTGAGGATTCCCGCAATGAGTCATGCCTGTATCAGCGAAGCCCTTCAGGCCCTGCTCTTCGAGCCCGACCTCGAACTGCACCAGGTCCTCGATCAGTACTACGCACCCGACTACACACACCGCATCGACGGAAAGACGCTGAACCGCGACGAGTTCGCCAAGGTGATCCGTCGCGTGCGCAGCCAGGTCACCGGAGGCGCGGTCACCGTGCTCGACGAGCTCTGCGATGGCGTCACCTACGCCGAGCGGCACACCATCCGGCTGAGCCTCGCGGACGGTTCACTTCACCACCGGGAGATCGCGGTCTTCGGCACCTTCGCCGACGATGGTCGCTTCCGGCGTCTGAGCGAGAGCGGCTTCGACATCGATCGACCTGACCAGACTCTTTGATGGGCAGGGGTTTCGTCCTGTGAATTCGCCCGAGAATCCCGGACCGGCTCGGCACGCGACTGCCTCACCGGGACGGGCAGACGCCCGCCGCAACCACGAACGGGTGATCACCGCCGCGATCGACCTGTTCCGCGAACACGGGGCGCTGGTCACGATTCCCCAGGTCGCCGCGAAAGCTCAGGTCGGCAAAGCAACGGTGTACCGAAGCTTTCCCACCAAGGAGGACTTGCTCGAGTCGATCACGCAACTGGGCTTGGACGAGCTCGCACGACGCACAGCGAAGGCACGGCGCGAGGCCGACCCCTACGAGGGGTTCCGCGTCTATGTTTTCGAACTTTTCGATGTCCTGGCCCACGATCGCCTACTGGCCGAACGGCTCGCGGATGCTGTTTCCCAGACCGCCCTTCCACTCCTGGAGCCGCTGATCGAGGTCATGGAGAACGCTCGGGCGACCGGAAAACTGCGTGCGGACGCCACGCCGCGGGACGTGCGTGTGCTCTTGTGCGGCGCGGCACTGCAGCTGGTGCGATTCGGAGAACGTGACCCCGCAGTCTGGCACCGATATGGGGACATGGTGCTACAGGCGCTATGCCATCGCCCCTGAATTGACCGTCCTAACGGGACAGCGCCAATCTCATCGCACTGCGGTGTCGATCAAATGAGGAGAACATGTCATGGATTTGAGACTGAAGGACAAACGCGCGGTGGTCACCGGCGGCAGCCGGGGCATCGGCCTGGCAGTGGGCCGGGCTCTCGCCCAGGAAGGCGCCGATGTCGCACTCGTCGGCCGCAATGCGCAGGCGGCGGTCGAGCAGGCCACTCTGCTCGCCGCCGACACCGGGGCACGCGTGATCGGGATCGGCGCGGACACCGGTGACGACGCCTCGGTAGCCGCCATGGCCGCCACCGCCATCGAGCAACTGGGCGGCGTCGACATCCTGGTCAACAACGCGGCCATGACCAACCCCGGCGTGATCGCGGAGTCGGCGCTGGAAGCGGAGATCAACGTCAAGGTACGGGGCTATCTGCGTTGTGCCAGGGCGTTCGCGCCCGGCATGGTCGAGCGCGGCTGGGGCCGGATCATCAACGTCGGCGGCATCGCCGCGCGGCGCACCGGCTCGGTAACCGGCTCGGTACGCAACATCGCCGTTGCCGCGCTGACCAAGAACCTCGCCGACGAACTGGGTCCACGTGGCGTGAACGTCACCGTCGTACACCCCGGCCCCACCAGCAGCGACACCGCAACCAAGGCGCTCGCCGCCAATGCCGAGTCCCGCGGGCTGACGCCGGAGGAGGTCGAACGCGAGTTCAGCGCGGCGATCTCGATCGGCCGGATCGTCACCCCGGACGAGGTCGCCGCAGTGGTCGCGTTCCTGGCCAGCCCGCGCAGTGTCGCGCTCAACGGCGATCCGATCATCGCCAGCGGTGGTGATCTCGGTCCGATCTATTACTGATCTCCTGGCCACAAGCCGTCCACCGGCCGACGCGAACGAGCTCCGGACCGGTCCGAACCACATCGACCACACACGAATTGAAGGGCGGGCAACCATGGCTCGTATCGGCTATCCGGAACTTCCCGCGGACGAGGTGACAGTCAACATCGTCCGCATGCTCAGGCATTCAGCCGATATCGGCTCCGCCGTCAACAAGTTGGGCGCAGCCCAGTTCGCCGCGGGAGCACTGCCCGCGGTCGACCGTGAGCTGGTCATCATGAACAGCGGCGTAGCGTTCTCGGCCCCGTACGAATGGGAGCAACACATCTCCATCTCACGATCGGCGGGAGTCACCGACGCCCAGCGCGACGCGCTGGCCGCCCGCGACCTCAGTTCCAGCGAGTTCACCGAGGCCCAGCGCACCCTGCTCGCGTTTGCCGACAGCGCCGCACGATCACCCGAGGTGCCGGACGAGATCTTCGAGGCGGCGCGCGGCCACTACACCGACCAACAACTGGTCGAGACCGTCATCATGGTCGGTTTCTACTTCCTCATTGCCCGCGTGAGCACCGTCTTCCAGCTGGAGATCGACCCACCCGACGACAGCTCGGTGCTCAGCACGATCGTGGACGAATACAAGACTTCCCAACAGCACATTCCGACATCTTGAGAAAGCGCCGGGATGAACCGACCCCCGACGCCTGGGGCCGTGATGTTGACTTGGCGCTGCTGGAGGCCCTGCTGGCCTCCACTGACGCCGGCGGGATTCGGACCGTGCAGTCCGGCGTCTTCCCGGAGAACACTGCCGACCTTGCTCGCCATGTCAAAGTGGGCACCGAGCTGCCGAACTTCGCTGCTGCCGGGCTGAAGCCCCTTGGCAGTATCCGCCGTACCGGCCGGACGACGCCCCGTCCTGGGTGCCTCGCTGACGCGGCCGGGTTGCCGGTAGCCGAGACGCGCACATAACCTCGCGCCCATGACCAGCGAGCAGACCGCCCAGTCCGGGGCGGCGTCCCGGGGCAGGCCGAGAGACCCCGCGGTGGAGAGCGCGATCCTCAGGGCGACCTTGGAGCGGCTGGCGGCGGACGGATACGCGCGCACGTCGCTCGGAGACATCGCCAAGGCGGCCGGCGTCACGCGTCCGACGATCTACCTGCGCTGGGCGAACCTGCACGAGCTCGTGGTCGATGCGCTCGGTCTGATCGCACCGGGCGCGGCCGGTGCCGATGTGGACGGACTCGACCCGCAGGACGCCCTCAAGGCAGCCATGCGCGCGGTGATGCCGGAAGAGGTGCGGGAGCGGGGCCTGGGTCTGATGGGCCACATCCTGGCTGACGCCGGACGCCACCCGGACCTGCTGGAGATCTTCCGGGAGCGGACGATCGCTCCGCAGCTGAACATCCTGATCGACACGATGCGGCAGTTGCAGGACCACGGCTCGGTCAAGGCGGACGTCGACGTCGAGGTCCTGGCCGACCTGTGCCTGGGCAGCTACCTCGCGACCTTCCTTCGCACCGGCGAGCTCGATCCCGCCGAGGCCGACCGGGTGATCGACACCCTGTGGCCGTTGATCAGCACCGACGGCTGAAACCCCTCCCCGGCGATGACGCGGCAGGCCGCGGCGGAAGGTTCCGCCGCGGCCTGCCGGCATTGCTGCCCGGGTTAGGACCCGAGACCGAGCAGTGTGGCGGCGTTGCCACCGGCCACCTTCTGTTTGTCGGCGGGCGCGAGCGGCAGCGCGTCGAGCACGGCGCGGACCGGACCCATCTGGGTGAGCGGGTAGTCGACGCTGAACAGGACCCGGTCGACGCCGAAGACCTGCAGGGCGCACAGGACGGGCGGCAGCGCGGTGAGGGCGCTGGTGGTCACCCAGAAGTTCCGCAGGAAGTAGGCGGACGGCAGTTCCGCGAGCCCGGTCCGTTCCGGGAGCAGGAATTCGTCGATGCGGGCCATCATGAAGGGCAGCATTTCCCCGCCGTGCCCCAGGACCACGCGCAGATCCGGGTGGCGCTCGAAGACGCCGGCCAGGACCATGCGCAGGCTGTGGAGCCCGAGTTCGGAGTGCCAGCCCCAGGAGGCCGTCTCGAGGAGGTGGCCGACGACCGGCGTGAAGCCGTCGAACAGCAGGTTCCGCAGGGCCTGCGGCGGTGCGGCAGGGTGGAGGTAGAGCGGCACGCCGAGCTGTTCGATCCGGGCGAGCAGCGGCTCGAACCGGGGGTCGTCCAGGAAGGCGCCGTTGGTGCCGAATGTGCTGTTCACCAGTGCCCCGGCGAGGCCGAGCTCGCTCACGGCCCGGTCCAGTTCGTCCGCGGCGGCTCGGGGGTCGTCCGTGGGCAGCGCGGCCCATCCCATGAATCGCGTCGGGTGTTCCCGCACGGCCTTGGCCAGCAGGTCGTTGGAGTTCCGGGCGGTCTGCACCGCCTCCTGACCGGTGAGCAGTTGCACGCCGGGCGAGAGGAGGGAAAGGACCTGGATGTCGATTCCGTGGGCGTCCATCTCCTGGAGCCGCCCTTCGCCGAGGTCGTCGAGTTGGCCGGCCAGCCAGTCCCCCTGCATCTCAGGGACCCACTTGCTGACTGCCGGAACTCCAAAGTGTTCTTCAAGGGTGATCGTCTTCATGTCCCCATCGTGCGATTCATTTACAGCCTAGTCAAGTAAATTATTATGAGGCCGGACACCAGACGCCGGCTTCGGCTCCGGTCGCGCCCGACCGGGCCGGCCGGATCGTGAGGAGCCGGCCGCCGCAGCAGCGCAGCACATCGGTCCACTGCCCGGCGAAGACGTTCTCTTCGCGCTCCAGCGGTTGCGGTAGAACGAGGCGACGATCCGGACTTTCCTCCCGGATCATCCGGTGACCCGCCCGGCCGGCGTTGCCGGGATGAGCCTTGTCCCTGGCGGCACGCCTTCCTGCGTTGCCTATGGGTGTCCGGCACCACTCGCGAATCCGGCCAGCACGAGCGCGATTGCGGCGTCCACCTCGGCCGTGAGCGCCCCGTGCGGCGGAGCCTCTTGGGAGAGCCGTCGCACGACTGCGCCCTGGAAGACGTCGTAGAGCACGTCCACGGTCAGGGCGGGATCGACAGAGGGTGCCGGTCCGTTGTCCGGCCGCTCCCGTTGAGAGGCGAGCAGCCAGTCGCGCAGTTCCGCGGAAAGCTGCGAGCGGTGGGCCGGTGCGCCGTGTCCGCGCAGCAGCCCGGTTGTCATCTGCCGGGTCTCGTCCCAGTCCCGCTCCGCCCGCAGGGCCAGCTCGTGGAAATACGCCCGCACCCGGTCTGCGGCGGAGGCGATGTGGTCGACGTCGCGGACCAGAGCGAACACCGACTCCCCGACTCGTACGGCCCACTCGGTGGCGATGTCCGACTTCGCGGGGAAGTGATTGAACGCGGTCCGCCGGACCACGCCGGCCTCGGCCGCGATCTCGTCCATCGTGGCGGCGTCGTAGCCGCGCGATGCGAACACCTTGATCGCTGCCGCGTAGACGCGCTCCCGGTTGACCTGGGCGTTGCGCGTCCTGCCGTCTTGCTTCTCACCCTCCGCCTGCCTCATGTTGACATTATTGCACTCCAGTGCAACCATCGAACTTGTTGCACTGGAGTGCAATTTGATGTGAGGAGAACGCGTCATGGACAAGATCAACGGCTGGGTGGACATCCACGCGCATTTCACCCCGCCGACCACGGCCGAGGCCCGGGAAACCCAGTGGCGCCAACTGAGGGACGCACACCTCCTGACGCCCGAGCCCCACCACTGGCGACCCGAGATGATGCTCGCCGCCATGGACGGCCTCGGCATCGCCACGCAGATGCTCAGCCCGGCACTACTCGATGCCCCGCTTCCGCAACTGCGCGCCTGGAACGACTACGGTGCCCAGCTCGTCGCCGACCACCCCGGCCGCTTCGGCCTGCTCGCCGGCTTGCCCACGGACGACCCCGACGCAGCTCTGGCCGAGATCGCGCGTGGCGACACCGAAACTCACCCTGACGGCTACATCCTGTTCACCCGCTGGGCAGGTGTCGCGCTCGGGGACCCACGTCTGGCGCCGATATGGGAGGAGCTCGACCGGCGCTCGGCCGTGCTGTTCGTCCATCCGAGCGCCGTAGCGCCCGTGTTCCGGCAGACCGCCGTCCTGGTCGAGTTTCCGTTCGAGACCACCCGGACCGTTGTGGACCTGCTCTACGCAGGATTCTTCCGCCGGTACCCCCGTCTCACCGTCGTCCTCGCCCACTGCGGCGGCGCCCTGCCCGCGCTCTCCGGCCGCCTCGGGCTGCTGGGGGCGGAGGAGTACGTGTTCAACCCACTGGGCCTGACCGCCGAGGACATCCGCACCGACCTGGCGAAGCTCTACCTCGACACCGCCGCGTCCGGCACCGACGCCAACCTCGCCGCAGCAGTCACGATGGTGCCCCGCGACCACATCGTCTACGGGGCCGACGCCGGAGTCCCCTGCTCGAACGAGAACAACATGAAACGCAACATCGACGCGCTCCGGAACTCCCACGTCCTCGCACCGCAAGAAGTCGAGGAACTCGGCCGCCGAGCCTTCGACCTCTTCCCCGCAGCCGCCCAACGCCACCGCGACGCCATCGCAGCACCAGCCTGAGAGGCCGACGAATCCGACTGGACAGTGAACTACACGGACCAACCAATTTAGGACAACCATGCGCATCGACGTGCACGCTCACCTGTGGAGCGAGCAGTATCTGGAGCAACTGGGCGGAGGCGGCGAGCTCACGCAAGCCCAGCGGGGGCTGGGCGCCGGAGCGACCGACGAGGACCTGGCCGCCCGGTTCGCTCAGATGGACGCGGCGGGGGTCGACGTCCAGATCCTGTCGGCCACACCGTTCTCGCCCCATCTGCCCGACGAGGCGGCCGCCGTCCGCGCCGCCCGGACCGGCAACGACGAGTACACCGCCGTCGTCGCCGAGCACCCGGACCGGTTCCGCGCCTTCGCCGCCCTGCCGCTGCCGCACGTCGACGCCTCGATCAAGGAGCTCACCCGAGCCCTGGACGACCTGGGCATGGCCGGCGTGGGGATCACCACCTCCGTGCTCGGCCGCGGCCTCGACGACCCGGCCTTCGAGCCGGTGTACGAGGAACTGAACCGGCGCGGCAGCGTGCTGTACGTGCACCCGGCCGGCGCCGGGGCCGGCTCGGACCTGATCGCCGGCCACAACCTGACCTGGTCGATCGGCGCCCCCATCGAGGACACGGTGGCGGTCATGCAGCTGATCCTGGCCGGCATCCCCAGCCGCTACCCCGACATGAAGATCATCATCTCGCACCTCGGCGGCGCGCTGCCGATGGTGCTCAACCGCGCCGACCACCAGGTCCCGTGGGAGTCCCCCGGCACACCCGAACTGCCCAGCGTCGCCGCCCGCCGGATGTGGTTCGACACCGTCGCGCACGACCACGCCCCGGCACTGCGGGCCGCCGTCGACACCCTGGGCGCGGACCGCCTGGTACTCGGCACCGACTTCCCGTTCCAGGCCAAAGCCGAGTACCAATCGGCGATCGACTACATCAGCCGGGCCGTGAGCGCCGAGCAGGCGACCACCATCCTGGACACCAACGCAGCCGCGATCTTCGGGCTCCAGGCAGGGCATGATCGCCGGCTGTGACGTGCGTCTGCCTTACCTGATCTTCCACCCCGGGCCGGAGGGGTCAGGCGGTGCGATCTCGGCCGGTGCGCGCCATGTCCCTGAGGGCACCGGCGAGGTACTCGAGTGACAAATCCACCTCTCGCAGGGACGGGGTCCGGTTGAGGTGACCGTGGGGCATGCCGGTGGCGAGGTACGCGTCCGCCGCCACCCCCACCTCGGCCAGCTGCTCGAGGAGCAGCTCCCCGGAGCCTCGCAGGTCGTCCAGCTCACTGAGCACCACGCTTGTCGGCGGCAAGCCCGAGAGGTCAGCTGCACCGGGTATCGCGTCGGCAGGCAGGTCGGAGATGCGCCCGACGTAGTTGCGCACCGTCTCCGCGATCGTTGCCGGCTCGAAACGCATCGCCAGCGGCAGCAGCTGCATGTCGGCCGCGGTGCTGCTGTCGAGCGCAGGGACCGGGAAGTGCGCGAAGGGGTACGCCAGCAACAACCGGTCCGGCCGGCGAGGCGAGGCGCGGTGGCGAAGAGCCGTCGAGAGCGCGAGCGTGGCGCCGGCGCTCGCACCACCGAGTGCGTAGGAGCCGGCCTCCGGACAGCCCTGGTCGACCACCCAGCACCACGCTGCTTCCGCGTCGTCGACGGGTACCGGGTACCGCACGCCGTCCCGCGCGAGCCGGTACCCGACCGTCACCACCGTGACGCCCGCTCGGGCCGCCAGTTCGACCGCGACGACGTGCGACTCGGGCATGTCGACGTCCCCGCCGGAGAACCCGCCTCCGTGCAGCCAGACCAGCACGGTCTCCTGGCCTGCGGGCGATCGGTAGCTGCGGATGGGAATGCGACCGCGCGGACCGTCGATCGTGCGATCCTCGATCGAGACGCCCGGTGGCGTCACCCACGCGGCCGGGTCGACTTCGAACTCGGCAAAGCGGTGGGCCGCGGCCGGGTCGTCACGATCGGCCCAGCTCAGGCCCTCGAGCAGATGGACTTTCGCGGCGAGAAAGGAGTCGAGCGGCACAGCAACCTACTTTCATCACTAGCGAAGGACGGACAGTGCACCGTCGGCAAGCCGTACTGAGATCGCGATCCCGCGATCTTCGGCATCGTCGGCGATCGTCAGCTCGTAGACCCCGTCCTTCTCGACCAGATCGTCGGCACCTTCGTCGTACGACAGCCAAGCCTGCGGCTCGACCACCACGGGAACTTCCACGCTCTCCCCCGGCGCCAGCGACGCGCGCCGGAACGCGACGAGCCGCCGAGGCTCGGTGGCGGTCGTCTCCGGCCGCACGTAGACCTGGATCACGGCTTCCGTCGCCCGGCCCGACGTTTCGCTGACCCGCAAGCGAAGCCGGACCGAGGCTCCTTCGACGTCCGTCCCGATCAACTCGTTCGCATGGGCGCCGTACGAGAGCCCGTGACCGAAGGGGAAGAGCGCCGGCTTGCCGGCGGCGGCGAGGTGGCGGTACCCGACCAGGGTGCCCTCGTCGTAGGCGACAACTTCGGGGAACGAACCGGTGTCCGGGCGACCCGGGAGATCAGCGGTCGCCACCGGGAAGGTCACCGGAAGGCGCCCACCGGGCGCGACGTCGCCGAAGACGATGTCCGCGAGCGCGTTGCCGAACTGTTCGCCCGGATACCACATCTCGAGCACGGCCCCGACTTCGTCGATCCAGGGCATCAGGACCGGCCCCGGCGTGTTGAGCACCACGATCGTCCGGGCGTTCACCGCCGCGATCCGCTCGACTAGGACGTCCTGATCACCAGGAAGGCCCAAGCCCACACGATCCATCCCCTCGCCCGATGCCGCGTTCACGAGGACGATCGCCGCATCGCACCCGGCCGCCACGGCGGCCGCCTCCTCGTGCATGGCCGCCGGGTGCTGCCACCCGAGCCGGACTCCGGGAACGAGGTCCACCTCGGCCATCCCGATCGCGGGCCCGGGCTCGTAGGTCAACTCGAGCAGCACGCCTTGGTGCGCGGGCAGGGTGACAACAGCCTGCAAAGGGCAAGCCGGACCGCCGAGAAATCGGGAAGCCTCCCGCGCCCCGGCCATGACTTTCGTTCCGTTCACTGACAGTTCAGCGTGGCCGCCCACCAGCAACGAGAGCCGATAGTCACCACCCTGCTCGACAGTCAGGAACGTGCGCAGGGTGGCCTTCCAGGCACCCGCCACTCCCTCGGGCGCACCGCTGAACGACATCGTCGAGAGGACGTCTCGACGCTCTTGCTCGACTCCCCGCTCGTCCCGGTACGACAGCACGAGCTCGACGCCGGCACCGGCACCGTCCGGTGTCGTGAAGAGCTCCGCCGGGACGTCGGGCAGCGGTGCGTCTCCGAGGCTGCCCTGCGCGACTGCCAGCCGTACCTGTTCGCCGGCGCGCGCTTGAAGACCGGCGAGAGGCGTGACGAGTCGTTGCGCTTCGAGAGAGACCGAGGCGGAGCCGCCCATGACATAGATCGCGTCGAGACCGGATGGGCCGACGACGGCGATCGAGCCGACGTTTCCGTCGAGCGGAAGCAAACCTTCGACGTTCTTGAGCAGCACGGCTCCACGAGTTGCCACGCGACGGGCGAGATCGCGATGTGCCGCGGTGGATGCGGGACCATCGCTGGTCGCCGTCGCGCGGTCCATCGTCCCGCTCGCGATCATGGCTCGGGCGACTCGACGGACCGAGGGAGCAGGATCGATGCCGCTTCGACGGACGATCTCGGCCGTTCGGCCGGAGTCTCCTTCGATCCCGGGCAGGTCCAGCCCCGCGCGCCAGGCCGACTCGACGTCGCGGACCGCGAAGATGTAGTCGGGCGCGAAGAATCCCAGCCAGCTCCAGCGCCTTCTCGGGATGTCCAAGAGGTCGCTCGACTCGCAGGTGTAGTGGCCGTTCAGCCGGTTGTAGGACCCCATGAAGGCCCAGGCGCCGGCATCGGCGACCCGGCGGAATGGCCAGAGGTAGGTCTCCCAGAGGGCAGCCCTCTCGAGCCGGATGTCGACGCTGTCGCCACGCTCGAGGACTGGTCCCCAGCCGGTGCGGCGGGACTCGAAGTTGTTGGCCACGAAATGCTTGACCATGACGAGGACGCCATTGTCCTGCACTCCGCGCACGTACGCCTCTCCGATACAGGCGACCAGCTCGGGGGCCTCACCGTAGCCTTCGGGGAGCCGTCCGCCCGACGGGTCACGTGCGATGTCCAGACTCGGTCCCAGGAGACAGTTGTGCTGCGCGTGCTTGGCCTCCGCGGCGAGGACCCGTCCGTAGCCGTAGGCCTCCGCCAGGTCGAACGTGGCCGCAAGGGCAACTGCGACCGGCAATGCCGTCGCGCCTTCCACTTCTCGCAGACCGCAGGGGCCATCGGTGTACGCCGGAGCCGGAACTCCCCGTTGCACGAACGGACGGAAGTCGTTGCAGACGATGGATACCAACTCGTCGTAGTCCAAGTCCTCCATGATCGCAGCCACGCGATCCTCCGCTGACAGGCTTTGGTCCGACCATGCTCCGGTCCGGCCGTTCAGTGCGCCTCCCCCAGACTCGGGCATCGTCGTGTCATCGAGTGGCATCGAGAACTCCCGGGTCATCGGCTGGGGCACGGAAGGGGCACTCGAAAGAGTGCGGGCCAGGACCGACCTCGACGGCCGCGCGGCCGGGTAGCCGGACTCGCGCAACGGTGCCGGTGGGCACCACGACGTCCACGGACAACACCTCGCCGGCACGACGCCACGAAACCTCTGCGCGGCCATACGGCGTCACGTGGGCGGTCCTTGCGGACGTGAGGCCACCACCGGGTGTGGCGCGACATCGAGCACGCGATAGCCGGGGGCGCCGGGAGCGAGCCCGCCGACCACGCGGTGCATCCAGTCGGCCACGGCCCCGAACGCGTAGTGGTTGAAGGACGTCATCTCGCCCGGGTTGATACGTCCGTCCGGCAAGAGTGCGTCCCAGCGCTCCCAGATGGTGGTGGCGCCCATGGTGACCGCATAGAGCCACGAGGGAGGTTCCGTCTGGTTCACCATGCCGTACGCGTCGTCAACCGCGCCAATCCTAGTGAGTGCGTCGAGGATCAGTGGCGTCCCCAGGAATCCCGTGGCGATCCGGTGCCCTTTGCTCCGGACCGCTTCCACGAGCTGTTCTGCAGCCACGCGCCGCTCACGGTCGTCGGCCAGCAGTGCGAACTCCAGGGCCAATGCGTACCCGGTTTGCGAGTCACCGAGGAGGCTGCCGTCCTGCCTGACGTAGTTGTCCCGAAAGGCCTGTCGCACCGTTTCGGCAAGGTCGGCGTACTTGGCCGCGTCGGCGTCCTCGCCGAGCAGGGTTGCCACTCGCGAGAGGAGATCGGCCGAGCGCGCGCGGTAGGCGGTAGCGACGAGGATCGGATCGGTCGACGCGGCGGCGGGGTCCTCGGGGGGCGCTGCCGGGTCGAGCCAGTCTCCCAGCTGCGCGGCCGGCTCGTCGAACAATCCCCGGGTTCCCAGGATGTTGGTCACCCCGTCCACCCAGCCGCGCATGCTCGAGTACTGCCGGCGCAGGATTTCCCGGTCTCCGAACCGCTGGTACAAGACCCACGGCACAATCACCGCAGCGTCGCCCCAGCCCGCATAGGGCGTGACCTCGCCCCGGGACCGGTTTATGTCGACCCATGGGACGAACATGGGCACGATGCCTTCGGGAGTCTGATCGGCAGCCAGGTCCTTGAGCCAGGACGAGAGGAATCCGGCACAGTCGTACAGGTAGGCCGCGGTCGGCGCGAACACCTGGATGTCCCCGGTCCAGCCGAGCCGCTCGTCACGCTGCGGGCAGTCGGTGGGAACGTCCAGGAAGTTGCCGCGCATCCCCCACACCACGTTCTCGTGCAACCTCGTGAGCAGCGGGTCGGAGCACTCGAACCAGCCGGTGCGCTCCATGTCCGAGTGGTACACGACCGCCTTGACCGCGTCCGGATCCAGTTTTCCGGACCCGCCGGTCACCTCGGCGTACCGGAAGCCGTGGAAGGTGAACCTCGGCTCCCATGACTCCGCGGTCTCGTCTCCCCGGAGGATGTAGCTGTCCGTCGAGGTGGCGGTGCGCAGGGGTCGCACCGCCGGCTCGCCGTCCTCCAGGACTTCGGCGTGGCGGAGAGTAACGGCGGTGCCCGCGGGGCCACGCACCTTGATGCGGAGCTTTCCGACGAGGTTCTGCCCGAAATCGAGCAGGGCCCGCCCGGAGGAAGAGGCGATCACCTCTCGCACCGCCACTTCCTCGACGGCACGCACGGGCGGACCGTCGGGTGCCACCAGGATGCCGACGTCGAACTCGGCCGGGGAACAAGGAAACCAGTCGGTGTCGTCGAATCCCGGAAGCGACCACCCGGGCGGCTCGAGCCTCGCGTCGTGAAGCTCGCCCTCGTACAAGTCCGCCTTCAGGATCGGGCCCGTAGCGCCGCGCCACGACCCGTCGGTGGCCACGACGATTCGCTCTCCATCCTTGAGCACCACCTCGAGCTGCGCGAGCAGTCCGAGCTGGCTGCCGTAGACGTTTCGCTTGCCTTCAATGAAGGTCAGCCGGCCGCGGAACCATCCGTCGGCCATCCTCGCGCCGAGGACGTTGTCGCCGTCGCGAAGCAGATCGGTCACGTCATAAGTCTGGTAGCGAAGGCGGCGGCGGTAGGTGGTCCAGCCGGGAGTGAACGCCTCGTCGCCGACCGGGCGGCCGTTGATCTCGGCCCGGTACAGCCCGTGCGCCGTGACGTAGAGCCGTGCCGACGCGGCCCCCCTCGGCAGCCGGAACGCACGCCGCACCAAGGGCGCCGGGTCCGCGTGTGGCGTGATCATCCACGCGTTCCAGTCGGCAGGCTCCACCAAGCCGGCCTCGACGATCGACGGATCGCTCCAGGCCGACTTCGTGCCATCGACGCCCCAGACGCGCACCCGGACGGTTTTCCGCTCTCGCGATGTCAACGGTGGGGCCGGCCAAGGCACCAGCACCGACTCAGCCGAGTCCACTCGACGCACATCTGCGTCGATCATCAGCTCGTAACCAGCCTGGCGCCACGACGGGCCCGCGGTGACACGCCACGACAGCCGCGGTGCCGTTTCAGCTACGCCTAGTGCCGATCGGTGCGCTTCGAACCGCACGGGAGACACACGAGGCCCTTCGGACACGACACTCCTAAGCCTTATCGGTTGCCGACTTCAGGGCCTGCGAAGCTGCCTGGACGGTGGCGAGCTGGTCGAGCAGGAACGCAACGGTGGTATCGATGACGGCGTCGATGTCGCCGCCGAAGAAGCCGTGGTCGGCTCCCTCGACGAGCTCGAGCTTGTTGGGGACGCCGGCCTCGTCGAGCGCACCGTGGTACGCAATGCTCTGCTGGTGCGGGACCACTTGGTCGAGGGTGCCGTGGACGAGCAGGGTCGGCGCGGTCGCGTCGCCGATGTGCGCGATCGGGCTGGCGTGCCGGGCGAGGTCGGGGCGCTCGCCGACGGTGTGACCGATCAGGCGCGATTCCGGTGAGTCCGCGGCGCTGTGCGCGGTGAAGGGCGTGCCGGGGATGCTCTCGGCCTCCATCGTGTCCAGCCGGGTGGGCGGGTACCAGCCGACGCTTGCGGATACGGCGGAGGAAGGGCCGGTCAGGCCGACGGTGCCCTCGAGCTCCGGCACGGTCGTGTTGGTACCGAGGAAGACGGCGAGGTGGCCGCCGGCGGAGGCGCCGAGGCTCGCGATCCGGCCGGGGTCGATGCCGGCGGCGGGCGCCGCGGTGCGCAACCACCGGATCGCGGCCTTGACGTCGTGCAGCTGGGCGGGGAAGGCCGCCTCGCCCGAGAGCCGGTACTGGATGGCGGCGACCGCGAACCCCTCCTCGTGCAGTCGCGCCCGCACAGCGCCGAAGTCGTCGAGGCCGCCGAGCTGGATGTTCTTGGTTCCGCCCAGCCAGGCGCCACCGTGGATGAGCACGACCAGGGGAACCGGTCCGTGCGCGTTCGGGACGCTGAGGTCGAGAAGCAGCGGCCGGTAGCCGGCGACGAGGGCGTATTCGACGTCCCGCCACCACCGGACACCGTCGGTCTCGACGGGCGTGAGGACCGCGGCATCGACGAACGCGGGGGGCACGCCGTCGATGGGCACACGCAGCGGGGTCTTGATCGTCATCGGTTCTCCATGGGGGACAGCGCGACCCGCGGTATCGACCGCGACTCGTGGCCGGCTTGGCGGCTGCGGCGTGCGCTCCTGAGGCAGGCGCGGACTTTCCGGGCGAGCTCGAGCCCGGGCTGGTGGGCACCGGCGGGGGTGGGGACGCGACTGGTGTAGCCGAACGCGAGGTCGCGGGCGGGGTCGGCGAAGCCGATGGCGCCGCCGGCGCCGTCGTGGCCGAACGCCCACGGGCTTCCGTAGTCGAGGCGGGCGTCGGGGACCTGGAACACGAGTCCGAACCGGGTCTCGATGCCGAGGACGAGGTCGGTGCCGTTGGCTTGGATCTGGCTCATCCTCCGGAGCGCCTCGACCGGGAACAGACCGTCGCCGAGGCCTTGGGCGTACAGGTGAGCCATGCTTCGTGCGTTCCCGAACCCTCCGAACCCGACCGGTCCGTTCGCGACCACGAGCGGGTGGCGGACGAGCTCGCGCATCGGCGGCATGAGGCCACCTCCGAAGGCCAATCCGACCAGGCTCATCGGCTCCGGCTCATCCGGTTGCTCCTCGTCCGCCTTCGGGGGCAGCACCTCCACGATGCGTGCCTGGTCGGCTTCGGGGACGCCGAAGTGGAAGTCGGCTCCGATGGCGTCAGTCACGTTGGCGCGGAAGAACGTCTGCAACGACGTGCCGGTGATGCGCTCGACGAGCTCGGCCATGATGGTGCCGATGGTGACGCCGTGGTAGCCGTGCGCTGCCCCGGGCGCCCACAGCGGTGAGGCTGCGGCGAGCCGAGCGGCGAGGTCGTGGTGTTCGACGACGTCCTCGATGGTGAACCCACCGGCGACTCCGATGAGCCCGGCTTGGTGCGACAGCGCAGTGCGGACGGTGACCGCGTCCTTGCCGGCGGCGGCGAACTCGGGCCAGTAGCGCGCGACCGGGGCGTCCGGGTCGAGGTCTCCGGAGCCGAGGAGCAACGACAGGCTCAACGCGGCGATGCCCTTGCTGCAGGAGAACACGCTGATGAGGCTGTCCGCGGCCAGGTCGTCGCCGACGATGAGGTCGACGACCGTTTCGCCCTCGTGGACCGCGCAGACGTGCGCGTTGTACGTGGGGTCGGCCTCGCCGAGTGCCTCGAGGGCGTCCGCGATGGACTCGAACCCGGCAACCGTCACGCCCTTCACACCGCTCATGCGGCCTACCTTCTTGAATGGATCTCGCGAGTTCGCGACTCCGAGATCGCGCGGGTGGGGCAGGGATGGTTCTCAGCCCTTGATGCCGCCCTCGGACAAACCACCGATCACCCGTCGTTGGACCAGCAGGTAGAGGAGGATCAACGGCAAGCTGGTGAGGACGATGTGGGCGAAGATCAGGTTCCAGCGCATCGCGGAGACGTCGGTCGATGCCGAGGCGAACTGGTACAGCGCGAGAGGCAGGGTGGCCCGCTCGGAACCTTGGAGCAAGAAGGACGCGAAGAAGAAATCGTTCCAGGTGGAGATGATCAGGATGACGCAGCCGACCAGCAGCACGGGAACCAGCAGCGGCAAGATGATGATCCGGTAGACCTGCAGGCGGTTCGCGCCGTCGGTCAACGCTGCTTCTTCGAGGTCCCGTGGCAGGGCCTTGATGAAGCCGGTGGCCAGGAAGACGACCGTGCCTATCCGGGTGCCGGTCATGACGAGGAAGTAGCCCAGCCGGCTGCCGTCGATGTGCAGGGTTTGCAGCTCGTAGACCGTGGGCAGGATCGCCGGTGGCAAGAGGATGGAGAGCACGGTCAGGCTGTACGCGATCTTCATCGGCAGCGAGGACGAGCGCGCGTAGGCCCATGCGGCCATGGAGCCGAGCACGACCACGACGACCAGGGTGGGGACGATGACCAGGAGGCTGTTCGTCAAGGCCCGGCCGTAGTGGCCCTCGCCGAGCACGGTGGAGTAGTTGTCCCCCAACGCCCACTTGGCGGGCAGTGACAGCGAGAGCGAACTCGCTTCGCTCAGTGGCTTGGCCGAGTTGACGAGCAGCAGCCACAGCGGCAGCACCACCCAGGGCAACGCGACCAGCAGCAGGACGAGGGGACGGATCAGGCGGCGGGACGTCTTGCTGATGCTGGTCATCCTTCGATCTCCCGTCGGCGCAGGAAGAAGATGAGGGGCACGCCGATCACCAGCACCAGGATCGTGACGATGAGGCTCAGGGCGCTGGACGTGCCGAAGAAACCGCTGGCGTACTGGTTGAACATGGCGACGTTGAGGACGGTCGTCGCGGTGCCGGGGCCGCCGTGCGTCGTCGCCATGGCGATGTCGAAGGCGTTCAGGGCACCGAGCAGCGTCACCACGACGGTGAAGGTGAATGCCGGGGCGAGGAGCGGGAACCGGATCTTCCAAAAGCGTTTCCAGCCGTTGGCGCCGTCGAGGGTGGCCGCCTCGATCAGCGACGCGGGAATGGCGTTCAGGCCCGCGATGTAGACGAGCGTGATCAGCCCGCTCCACTTCCAGGCGTCGATGAAGGCGACGGACGCCAATGCGCTGCCGGAGTGGCCCAGCCAGGCGTATTCGAAGCCCGGCTTGACGATCCCGATCGCCTTGTTGAGCGGGCCGGACGGCGCCAGGATCGCGCTCCAGATGTAGCCGGCCGCGACCGGTGCGATCAGGACCGGGACGAAGAACAGGGAACGGAAGAACCCGTTGACCCGCGTGCGGCGCTGGAGGAGCAGGGCCGCCGACAGGCTGAAGACGTTCTGCACCAGCATCGCGATCACGGCGTAGATCAAGGTTGCGCGAATGGCGTTCCAGAGCAGGTCCTGGTCCGCCAGCGTCCGGAAGTTGTCGAGTCCGTTCGCGGTGATGGCATCCGAGTAGCCGCTCCAGTCGGTGAAGGCGAAGCGGATGTTCAGCACGAACGGCACGATGAAGAACCCGGCGACCAGGACGAAGGCCGGCAGCGCGAAGGGCCACCACCGCCGAGCCGGACCTGGCCTGGGTGATCCCCGGCGCCGAGGCGGGCGGACCGTGCGCCCACCGGCCCCGGGTCCGGTGCCGGGGTCGATGGCCGTGACGTCCGTGCGGCCGGCCGTCGAGTCGTCGTCGAATCGGGTCATCGCAGCATCTCCACGCACGGTCGCCTACCAGCCGGGAAGCTTGGCCGTCTTGGCGCCCTGGGCCAGTGCTTTCTGCGCGAGCCCACCGACCTGCTCCGGCGAATACTGACCGCTGAGCAGCCCGGTCATCCAGGCGATGGACTGCGAGTTGAAGCCGACCAGGTTCGTGTTGAACGCGAGGGACCGGTTCGCCTCATAGGCCGCATGGATCTCCTGCTGGATTCCCGGCGTGTTTTCGGGCCCCTTCGCCCCGGTGAGGATCGGGAACGACCGCTGCGCGTTGACGTAGTCCTGGTAGCCGGCGCCGGTGATCCACTGCACGAAGGCCAACGCCGAGCTCTCCTTGTCGGTGTCGCCGGTCCGGGGGATGTACCAGGTGCCGCTGACCGACGGTGCCCACGCCGCGGTGGCGTCGGAAGCGGAGGGTGACGCCCAGCCGATGGCGTCACTGGTCTTGGCGAGGTCATCGCCGAACTGGGCGGCGAACATCGACACCAAATCGCTGTGCAGCGCGGTCATCGCCGTGGTCCCGCTGGCGACGGCCTTGATCGAGTCCTCGAACTTGGCGGTGGTGGCGTCCTTGTTGTAGCACCCCATGGACTGCAGCTTCTTGTACTCGGCCATCGCGGCGGTGAACGGGCCGGAAGGGTCGTCCATCGTGGTCTTCTTGTCCAGCAGTTCGGTCGAGTAGCCCTTCGCCTTCTCCGCGTCGGCGACGTACAGCAGACTCAGGATCTGTGTCGGCCAGCCCGAGCCGCCGCTCTCCCAGAGCGGCGTGACCGTCGGGTTCTTCTGCTTCAACGTGGTGCAGATGTTCTCGATGTCCGCGAAGGTCTTGGGCGCCGACAGGCCGGCGTCGGCCAGTGTCTTCTTGTTGTAGTAGAGACCGAAAAGCACTGGAGCCGAGGTGATCGCGGCGTAGACCTTCCCCTGGTACGAGCCGCCGCTCTGGTACACGTCGCCCGACTTGGCCACGTACGGCATCTTGGACATGTCGATCATGTTCGAGGCCGGGTTCAACGCCCAGAAGAGCGACGTGGCGTGGTACTCGAGGAGGTCGGGGCGGTCGCCGCTGGCCCACTTGGTCTGGACCTGGCTCTCGAACGAGTCAGCCGGGATCTTGACGATGTTCATCGTGACACCGAACTTCTTCCCGAAGTCGGTGTACGCGTCGGTCACATAGGCCGGGTCGGCCGCGTTCGTCCACACCGTGAGGCTCTTGGCCTTGACAGTGGCCGAGCCGTCGGCGGCGACGCCCGGCGTCGAGCCCCCCGAACTGCCGTTGTGGGCCGAGCAGGCCGACAGCGCGAGCCCGAATGCGGCGAGCACGCTCACGGCACGAAGCAACAGTTTCATGGCTGGTTCGACTCCTTCGTCGTCCGGGCGCAACCGGCGTACCGTGAAAAGTTGTGGACCGGTTTACATCGCCAGATGCTAGGTCCGGGCCCGCGCGGTCGTCAAGCGTCGGAAACCCGGTCATGGTCGAGCCACCACTGACCCGGTGGCTTCTAGTGACGGCGCGTTGACCTGCGAATGCGAATCACCAACCCTGGATCAGCGGCAGACGGTTGGCGGTTGTGGAGGTGCCCTGCGTTCCTGTAAAACGGTACACAATCGTTTGTTGCGACCTCGACGAGGAGACCATGAGGGCCACCGATCCGCGCAGTATCACCATTCGCGATGTCGCACGCGAGGCCGGCGTGTCGCCGGCAGCGGTCTCCAAGGTGCTCAACAACGCCTACGGGGTCAGCGACGCCATGCGTGAGCGGGTCACCGCGGCGACCCGGAAGCTGGGGTATCGCCCCAAGCCCGCCGCGCGGGCGATGCGGGGCCGGTCCTACACGATCGGCGTACTGCTGGCCGACGTGGCTTCGCCGTTCGCGCCGATGATCGTCGACGGGATTCAACGCGAGATCGACGACACCGGCCTGCAGGTCCTCCTCGGCCCGGGTGGTGCGTCGCCCGAGCGGCAGCAGCGAAGCATCGAAGCGATGGTCGACCGCCAGATGGACGGGCTGATCCTCATCGCCCCGAACGTGCCCACCACCTGGCTGGAAACACTGGCCGAGGAGGTCCCGGTCGTCGTCATCGCCCGTCACGGCAGGGGGCGCAACTACGACAGCGTGGTGGACGATGACGTCGCGGGCGCCGAGCTGGTCGTCAAGCACCTGAGCGAGCTCGGCCACGAGCACATCACCCATATCGCGCATCCGATCGGCAAGCTGCGGCGACCTTCGGTGTTGTCGCACACGGCGCGTGAGGACGGTTACTGCCGGGCCATGACCGACCGCGGGCTGGTCCCGCACGTCGTCACGACGTCCTACACCGAGGAAGGTGGCTACACCGCCGCGATGGCAGCCCTCCGTTCCGAGCGTCCGCCGACTGCCATCTTCGCCGGAGCTGACGTCGCCGCCTTCGGCGTGCTGCGCGCAGCCGCGGAGCTGGGGTTGGACGTGCCGGGGGACGTGAGTGTGGTGGGCTACGACAACGTTGCCATCTCGGGCTTGCCGCAGATCTCGCTGACCACCGTCGACCAGTCGGGAGAGCTCACCGGATCGATGAGTGCCCGGTTGCTGCGCGAACGCCTGGACGGCCGTGACAAACCGGTCACCTTCTCCGTCTCGACCCAGCTCGTCGAACGCCGCAGCACGGCGGTGGTTCGACCTGCCGACCCCAGTGGTGGGGTGTGAAGCCCGCCGTGCCGGTCGACGTCGCACCCAGTCCCCCGACGTTCGAGCATCACCGGGACGCGTTCGGGATCGGCGACGTACGGCCGCGCCTTTCGTGGCAGGTACCGCCGCCGGGCATCGCGTGGCGACAAGCGGGCTACGAGATCGAGATCAGCGACCCGGGCACGGCGACGGTCTCCAGGCACGTGCGGGATTCCGAAGCCAGCGTGTTGGTGCCCTGGCCCGGCCCGGACCTCCTTTCCGGTCAACGTCTCACCGTCCGGGTGCGCGTACGGGGAACGAGCGGTGAGTGTTCGCGCTGGAGCCGCCCCAGTTCCGTCGAGGCCGGCTTACTCGAACCGGGCGACTGGTCGGCCGACCTCATCCGGCCCGCGGGCGTCCACCCATCCCCCGTCTTGTTCCGGCGCGAGTTCACCGCCCAGCACCCGATCGTCGCAGCTCGCCTCTACATCACGGCCCAGGGCGTGTACTCGGTGCAGCTCAACGGCGCCCGAGTCGGCGAAGACACGCTGGCGCCCGGCTGGACGAGCTACGGCAGCCGCTTGCGCTACCAGACCTATGACGTCACCGATGCGCTGCGCACCGGCGACAACGCCATCGGGGTCACCGTGGCCGATGGCTGGTGGCGCGGGCGCCTCGGCTGGACCGGCCTGCGCAACGTCTTCGGCCACCGCCTCGGGCTGCTGGCGCAGCTCGTCATCACCCACGACGACGGATCGAAGACGACGCTCGTCAGCGACAGCGCCTGGCACTGGTCGACCGGGCCCGTGCAGACCGCTGACCTGTATGACGGAGAAACCTACGACGCCCGCCTGGCGCGTCCGGGATGGGCCGAGCCGGGCTACGACGACACCGACTGGAAACCGGTTGAAGCGACAGCAGCGCCAACCGAGCTGCTCTGCGCGCCGGATGGACCCCCCGTACGCCGGACCGAAGAGATCCCGGCCAGGCAGGTGATCACGACACCGTCGGGCGCGACCGTCCTCGACTTCGGTCAGAACCTCGTCGGTCGCCTCCGCATCCGGGTAACGGGGCCGGCGGGGACCGAGATCACGCTGCGGCACGCCGAGGTCCTGGAGAACGGAGAACTCGGCGTTCGCCCACTGCGCAGCGCCAAGGCCACCGACACCTACGTCCTGCGCGGCGACGTCAAGGGTGAGGTGTGGGAGCCGGAGTTCACCTACCACGGGTTCCGCTACGCCGAGGTCACCGGTTGGCCGACCGCGGTGAACCCCGCGGACGTCGTCGCCGTCGTGCTGCACACCGACCTGCGACGCACCGGATGGTTCGAATGCTCCGACGAGCGGGTCAACCAGTTGCACGACAACGTCGTCTGGAGCATGCGAGGCAACTTCGTCGACCTGCCGACCGACTGCCCCCAGCGTGACGAGAGACTCGGCTGGACGGGCGACATCCAGGTGTTCGCGCCCACGGCGAGCTACCTCTACGACTGCGCGGGCTTCCTCATCTCGTGGCTCAAGGACCTGGCGGCCGACCAGCGAGCTGACGGCGACGTGCCGGTGTTCATCCCCTTCGTGCCCATCCCCGGACAGACCGCCGGCGCGTTGGCCGGCCAAGCGGGCTGGGGTGACGCCGCGGTCATCGTCCCGTGGGTGCTCTACCAGCGGTTCGGCGACCTGGAAGTGCTGCGCACGCACTACGGCAGCATGTGTGCCTGGGTCGATCGCTTTCAGACCGGCGATCCGTCAGGGCACGGCGGCGACAACCAATTCCAGTTGGGGGACTGGCTCGATCCGAACGCGCCACCGGATGATCCGGCACGCGCCGAAACCGACCCCATCCTGGTCGCCACGGCTTACCGAGCACACGTCGCCCGTCTGCTCGCCCGCATCGCCGGGCTCCTCGACCAGGCGGCCGACTCCGGCAAGTACCACGACCTGGCCGACTGCCTTTCCGCGCGGTTCAACGACGAGTACGTCACGCCGAACGGCCGTCTCGTGAGCGACTCCCAAACCGCCTACGCCCTCGCGCTGAGCTTCGGCCTGCTCTCCGCCGACCGCGTGCCGCACGCCGCCGAGCGATTGGTCGAGCTGGTCCGCGAAAAGGGTCACCGCATCAGTACCGGTTTCCTCGGGACGCCGCTGATATGCGACGCGTTGACCCAGGCCGGCGCCCTGGATGACGCCTACCGCATGCTGCAGCAAACCGAGTGCCCGTCGTGGCTCTACCCCGTCTCGATGGGGGCGACCACGATCTGGGAACGCTGGGACAGCATGGTGCCCGACGGCCGCATCAATCCGGGCGAGATGACGTCCTTCAACCACTACGCACTGGGAGCGGTGGCCGACTGGCTGCACCGCGTCGTCGGTGGGCTTCGATCGACAGCGCCCGGCTTCCGCACCTTCGACGTCACCCCGCAACCGGGCGGCGACCTGAACTGGGCGCGCACCGCCCACGAGACTCCCTACGGCCTGGCCGAGGTGTCCTGGCGCCGTGCAGACAGCAGGTGGGAGGTCGACGTGACCGTGCCGGTCGGGAGCGAAGCGACGATCCGCCTCCCCGTGCCGGAGTGGACGCCCGTCGTGGTCGGTGCCGGTCGCCATCGGTTCACCCACCCGGACACGCCCGGCGCCCTCGGCGACGCCACGCCTCCGGCTCAACTCTGAAAACGGCCCCGCGCCCATCCACCGTGCGTCGCCGAACACCCGGCGCTGCTCGACGGGTCCCGGGATTCGCCGACCTGGACGCATTCGCGGTCGCCAGCGGTCTCGGGGAACCGCCCGCCCGTCGCGATCGAAGAAGTCGCCGTTCCGGGACCCACACAGGTCGATCAGCGTTCGGATCTACCGGATGGCCTCCGACGGTATCGAACCCGCCGTCGCTCGCGCACATCCGTAACCATCGGTGTCATGCCGCCATACAACAGGTACCGCCCACTTACGGTGCAACGCGGGTGATACGAGCTGAAATGCGGCTATTCGAGTGCACATCGGCGCCAAGCTCGTCACCGGCGGCAGGCGACTGCGTTCCGCCCTCGACCCGAACCCGCCTCAAGCATCGAGGTGCACGATGATCATTACCGCCCGCAGAGCCACCATGCCACACGCAGTCTCGCCGCGCCGCGCCGGTGCCCGGCGCCGCCGGCGGTCATGGAATGAGGTTCGCATCTTACGGGAGGATGTCCACGGTCGAGTTCCAAGATCGGGAGACGTCGTCGGGGTGGCAGCGAGAGGTCGCTGAGGAGACGGTCCGCGGGCACGGTGTCATCGTGGCGGAGTACTTCGACGAAGGATGTTCACGTCGGCTGCCCTGGCATCAACGGCCAGCCGCGGCCCAGCTGATCGCAGCAGCAGAGCGACCGGACCGTTCGTTCGACGCGGTCGTGATCGGCGAATACGAGCGCGCGTTCTACGGCGACTCGAACCGCAGCCCCGGCGCGGACCACCCCGTGAGGAACGACCTGATGCGGTGGTAGAAGACGTAGTGGTCGCACCAGCGCTCCACGTCGAGGAACGCGTCCGTCACCCGGTCGACGACACTCCGGATGCCGGACAGCGCCTCGGTGAGACGGGCGTGGTCCTCGCCCGCCACCGCGTGCTGGGCCTGCACGAGAAGAGGCAGCCCGGGGGCACCGGCGAGCTCGACACCCACCGTCGCCAGATAGAACCACTTCTCGTCCACACCGCCGAGGAACGTCAGCTGGGTGTCGATGTTGGACATGCTCAGCGGTTCACCGGCGTCGATGCGCCGCCAGTTGTTCAGGACCATGGAGGCGTGGGCGGCGATCGGAGCCCGGTCCAGGTCCTGGGCGAGCGCGTGGAGAGGCTGCGCCACCGGCGCCGGAAGCAGGTCCACGGGCGTCTCGGCGCCCCAGACGTAGGCGTTCGCCAGACAGCTCAGCAGCAGCATGGCCCGCTCCTGCTCCCCGGCCGACCGGAGGCGGTCCGGGGTGAGGACGGGCATCGACTCCACCGCCGGGCGCATGCGTCCGGTCATGACCAGCGCCGCGACGTTCCGCCCGAGCCGCTCCCAGGGCGCGTAGAACGCGGGCAACGCGTCCACCGGGTCCTCGCCGGGCACGAACCCGCGCTCGGCGTCGAAGGCGTACTCGCCCAGCGTGGCCACCCGGGGCCTGGTAGCGCGGCTGCGCGTCGTCTCGGGGATCACTGCGCGCCTCCTCGTGTGTCCAACGAGGTTCGCTCCCCGCACGGGGTTGTGCCTATGGGCGGCAGCACGAAGCCCACGTGTTCTGATTGGGGTAGAGCACAATGACCTTGTCCGGACGCGGGCTGCGGCGGTCTATGGTTATCCGGTGCCGCCTGCGGCGTTGACGTTGACGTAGCCCATCATGCCGTTGTCCTCGTGGCCGGTGATGTGGCAGTGGAACATCCACTTCCCGGTAAAGTCCGCGAAGCGGATCCGGATCACCACTTTTCCGGCCACGCCGTCGACCGCGTAGGGAACGGTCACCCCATCCAGGTAGTCGGCAGGCGGCTGGGCGACACCGTTCACGCTGAGGACCTGGAACGGTGCGGTGTGGATGTGGAACGGATGGTTCTGGCCACTCGCGTTCGTGAGCGTCCATTCTTCGACGGTGCCGAGGGCGGCCGGTTCCGGGAACGTCGGCTGCATGTCGAACAGCTTGCCGTTGATGGAGAAGTTGTTGCCGCCGTCGTCGTTGAGTTCCACGCTGCGAGACCGGGCGACGGGTTCCCCGGACAGATCGGGCAGGGATCCGGGAAGCGGCCCGGCGATCTGGGGCGAGGCGGTCATGCCCGCCGGTCCAGCGCCGTCGCCCTGTTGGACATCGACCTTCATCAGGGTCGTGTCGGGGTAGTTGTCGGCGGTCGGCCCGGTCGAGTAAGCCAGGGTTCGCAGCCAGGTCGATCCGGGGGCTCCGGCGGTCACCAGGACGTCGAAACGTCCGCCGGGCGGCAACAGGAGGTGGTTCACCTGAGCCGGCGCCGCGGACGGATTTCCGTCCTGGCCGACGATCGTGAAGCTGCCGCCGTCGAGCTGGAGGTCGTAGGCGATGGCGTAACCTTCGTTGGCGATCCGCCACAACTGGGTTTCCCCGGCTGCCATGGTCAGCGTGGGCTGGTATTGACCGTTGACCAGGCGAACCGTCGCCGATGCGGGCTCGAGGACCCCGTCCGGGTAGACGATCGAATTGCCTTCCTTGACCTGGGCGTCCTTGAGCGCCAACGTGTGCGCGGTGACGCCGCGGTAGGCGGGCGGCAACGATTCGCGGTTGTCCCCGACGATGATGGTTCCCGACAGCCCGGCCCCGATCTGGCTCTCGGTTCCGTCGCAACGGCCGTTCGCCGGGTCGGCGGGCATCGTCATCCCCGGCATCGACTGGCCGCTCTTGGGGCACATGTCGTGGTCGTGGTACCAGTACGTCCCCGGCGGCTGGTTCGCGGGAATGTCGAGCTGGTAGGTCAGAGTGCGACCAGGCTTGCCGGACAGGAAGATGTTGTCCGCGTTCCCCTCCGGGGACAGGTGCAGCCCGTGGAAGTGCAGGTTGGTCGACGTGCCCAGCTTGCTGACCAGGTTCAAGGTGACCCGCTGGCCGGGCAGCACGTGCAGCGTCGGCCCGACGAGGCTCCCGTTGTAGGTCTCCGCCATCACCTTCTTGCCCGAGATCATCACCTCTTGCTGAACCGCCGTCAGCTCGACCGCCTGGTCGCCGGGGGTTGCCGGATTGAGGTCGGGCGGATCCGCCAGCGCGGCGCCGGAAACCATGCCGGACGCCTGCTCCTCGGCGGCCGGCACCTTCCCCCCTTTGGGGGCCGAGTCCGGCCCTGCGCTCTCGCACCCCACGAGGCAAGCAGACAATAGCGCGGCCCCGGCAGCGAGGGCTCCCAGGCGGACGACACGCGATCGAGGCGCGATTGAACGTGCGGTCAAGAAGGCCATTCCTCTCCGGCCGACGGAACAGACATCGTCCCGATGAACGGGAAGATCATAAGTTCCCCGGATGCACCGACCGGGTCAAGCCATCTGACACAACCCGAAGGTGTGAGGACCGTGACACAACCTGCCTTCAGGCGGCGGTGCCCCGGGCTCCGAAGCCGGCGTCGGCTAGGACGCCGCGGCCGGTGTCGGTCAATCTCGCCGGGACCTGTTCGCCGATCCGGCCGGGCCTGGCCGGGCTGATCAGCCCGGCGTGGATCAGGGCACGGGCGCCGGGTTGGTCACAGAAGGCCAGGCCGTCGACGAAGATGTCCGGTTCGCAGCTGAGCGAGACGCGGACACGGCCGCACGCCGTCGCGCGGAGGATGGCGTGGGCTCGGTGGGTGAGCTGGGGGTTCGTCATGGTGGATCACCACTCGGTTCGTCCGCTGCCCTGACCCTGCCGACGTTAGGTGACCGGGGTCACTGCCGATATCCGTTGAGCGCGTCCGGCCGTCCGTTGTGCGATGCCAGTGCGGAAGCCGCGTTCACCGAGGCGACCTGCCGCACGAACTCCTCGCCGCGGTGGGAGACTTGACCGCGCGGGTCGTCGGTGCCCATGGCGAAGGGCCAGTCGCTGCCGAGCACCATGCGGTCCTCCCCGAACACCGCGACGGCCTGGTCCACGAGCGCGGGGTCGTGGGCGAGGCAGTCCACGAACACGCGTCGCAACGCGGCAAGGGGGCCCTCGGCCAGCGGCGCGACGTCCGGCCGGGCTGTGTCGACGCCGCGCTGCCAGCGCCCCGCGACCGTGGGCACGGCGCCGCCGCAATGCACGAGCAGCACGCGCAATCCCGGATGGGTGGCGAGGACGTCGCCGAAGACGAGCTGCGCGGCCGCAACTGCCGTCTCGACGGGTTGCCGAGCAGGTTGTGCAGGTAGAACGGGGAAAGCCGGTCGTCCGGCGACGCGCCGGGGTGCAGCAGGAGCAGCCGCGAGTCCGCGTCCAGGACCTTCCACAGGGAACCGAACCGCGGGTCCGCAAGGGACTGTGACGCGCCGTCCGCCGCGCCACAGACTCCGGCGAACCGCGGTTCGGTCCGGACGCGGTCGTACTCGGCCCCCGCGAGTTCCGGCTCCTCCAACGGAAGGTAAGCCAGCGGTCGCAGGCACGGCCGGCCGCCGACCGCGCGCAGGATCCCGTCGTTCACCGCGCGCACTCACTCCGCCGTGGCGGGTTGCCGGAAATACGGCGGTGGGATGGACACGACCCCCTCGTCCAGGCCCGCGCGGTCGAGGTAGGCCACGGCTTCGCCGGGCTGGTGCAGCAGCGCCGGCCCCACCTGGCCGACGCCTGCGGGGGCGAGGTGGACGTGCAGATCGATCGACGTCATCAGGCCACCGCCGCGGTGTCGCGCAGGACTTCGTCGAGAACCGATGACGACCAACCTCTCGGCCCCCGCCGCCTACTCCGGCGAAGCCGCCGACCGTGCCCGCGTAGGCAAGCCCGGCGCGCTCAGCCGGTTCCGGGAGATCCTCGTCCAGACCCACGACCCGGACTGGATCGACAAGACCCTGGACGGCCTGTCACAAGATGCTCTGGCGCGACGACGAGACCGGCGCGTCGATCGCGCTCGTCCGGTTCCGGAAGGGCGCGGGCATCCCGTCCCGGCACGCGCACGCGTCGAACCAGTTCATGTTCTGCCTCAAGGGCCGCTACACGTACGTGCCGACCGGCATCACGCTCACCGAGGGCGCCTTCTACTGGAACACCAAGGGATCCGAGCACGGCCCGACGCACGCCGACGAGGAATCCGTGCTGCTCGAGATCTACGACGGCCCACACTACCCCACCCAGCCCGACTGGTACGAAGACCCTGCCGACGCCCGCTGAAGGAACTCCCATGCCCAAACAGGAAATCGTCTCCCCGGATCTGGCTGTCCCCAACGGACACTTCGCGCAGGCGACCCGCGCGGGCCGGCTGGTCTTGATATCCGGCATGACCGCCCGCAATGCCACGGCGGCGTCACCGGCGTCGGGGACATCAGCGCCCAGACCCACCAGGTGTGCCAGAACCTCGAAGCCGCGGTCAAGGCCGCCGGCGGCACGCTCGACGACATCGCCCGCGTCGACGTCTACGTCCGCAACATGGAGGACTTCGAAGACATCCACGCCGTGCGCCGGCAGTACTTCACCGGCGCGGCCTCCGCCTCGACCATGGTCGAAGTCTCGAAGTTCGTGAACAAGGACTACCTGATCGAGATCAACGCGATCGCCGTCCTCCCGGAGGACGCGCGATGAGGATCGCCACCGTCCGGCTCCGCGGCAAGGACCACCTCGGCGCGGTGCGGCCGGAGGACGCGACGGTGACGATCCTGCCCGCGGCGGCGCCGACGCTCGACGACGTCGTCCGCGACGGTCCCTCGGCACTCGCCGCCGTCCGCCGTGAGCTTCTCGGCGGCGAGCGTCTCTCGCTGGACGCCGTCCGGCTCGCCGCGCCGCTGCGCCGGTTCAACCCGCAACGTCCTGTGCACGGGCTGGAACTACTGGGACCACTTCGAGGAATCCCGGGGCAAACGCGATGGACAGGACCCACCGGAGCGGCCGCGGCATCCGACGTTCTTCACCAAGGGCCCGGGCACGGTGATCGGCCCGTTCGACGACATCGCGTTCGACCCGGCGATCTCGGCCAGATGGGACTATGAAGCCGAAGTCGCGCTGATCGTCGGCAAGGACGGCCGGTCCATCCCGGAAGAGCGGGCCTGGGAGCACGTGTTCGGGCTGTGCGTCGCCCAACGACGTGTCCCAGCGCGACCTCCAGCGCCGCCACGGCGGCCAATGGCTCAAGGGCAAGAGCATCGACGCGACCATGCCGCTGGGCCCCTGAATCACCACGGCCGACGAGGTCACGGACCCGTACGACCTCACCGTGCGCTGCACCCTGAACGGCGAGGTACTGCAAGAGGCCTCCACGCGCCAGGTCGCGTTCCGCTTCGAGCGCATCATCGCCGAACTGAGCTGGGGCGTGACCCTGCGGGCCGGCGACGTGATCCTCACCGGAACCCCCAGCGGGATCGGCAACGCCCGCGAACCGCAAGTGTTCCTCGCGTCCGGAGACGAGGTCGTCACCTCCGTCAGTGGTCTCGGCGAGCTTCGCAACCGGGTTGTCACGACCGACCTCAGCGGGCAGCCGTAGCATCACCAGCGGCGATTACGGCCCCGCCTCTCGACGAACGAATGTGCAACAGTAGTTGACGTACGTACAGGGGTAGCTAGCGTTACCTCGAACTCCGAAAGCTCCGATCAGTCGCCGGAAGGAAAGGCACTCACCGGATGTCCGACAACCCGGGCGCACCCGCACAGGGAAAGCGCCCGCTTCGCTTCCCGGACGGCTTCCTCATCGGGGCGTCGACCGCAGGACACCAGACCGAGGGCAACAACACCAACTCGGACTGGTGGGAGTTCGAGCACCGCCCGGGTTCCCCGGTGCACGAGCCGTCGGGAGACGCCTGCGACTCCTACCATCGCTACCCCGAGGACATCGGCCTGGTCGCGGGCTTCGGGCTGAACGCCTACCGGTTCAGCGTCGAGTGGCCACGGCTCGAGCCGGCCGAAGGGATGTTCTCCAGGGCCGAGACGGCACATTACCGCCGCGTGCTTGCCGCCTGCCACGAGCACGGCATCGTGCCCGTAGTGACCTACAACCACTTCACGCTGCCGCTCTGGTTGCAGCGGCGTGGCGGTTTCGCGGCCGACGATTTTCCGCAGCTCTTTCAGCGCTTCTGCGCCCACGTCACGCGGACTCTGGGTGATCTCATCGGCTGGGCGGTCACGATCAACGAACCGGAGGGAGCCGGTGATGCCGGGTACGTCCTCGGCATCCACCCGCCCGGCAGGGTGGGCGACCGCGAGCTCGCTCACCGCGTCGCGGACAACGTGCTGACCGCCCACCGCTTGGGAGTCAAGGCCATTCACGACCACGGTTCGATGCCGGCGGGAGTCTCACTCGCCCTTCAGGACATGCAGTACGAAGACGGCGCGACACCCGGCAAAACCGAGTGGGAGCTCAACGCACTGATCAGCGAACGGTACATCGAAGCCGCCCAAGAGGATGACTTCGTCGGGCTGCAGACCTACACGCGCATCCGGTTCGGCCCCGAAGGGGAACGCGGACCGGGCCTGCACCCCGAGAACAAGAACGGCCTTGTGGAAACCGACGACACGACGCAAGTCGGCTGGGAGTTCTACCCCGAAGCTCTCGACGGGACGATCCGGCGGGTTCACCGAGTCAGCGGCGGCAAGCCGATCCTGCTCACCGAGAACGGCGTCGCCACCACCCACGATCCGAAACGGGTGGCTTTCATGGACCGGGCGCTGCGCGCCGTGCACACGTGCCTGGCAGACGGTATCGACGTGCGCGGCTACCTCCACTGGTCACTCCTCGACAACTACGAGTGGTCAGGCGGATTCGAGCCGACCTTCGGTCTCGTCGCGGTCGACCGTCAGACCTTCGCTCGCCGGCCGAAGGAGAGCGCGTATTGGCTCGGAGACGTCGCACGTTCCCGATGCCTGCCGGCTGAGCCGGTGACGTGGCCCCCCGCGGCATAGGCGATCGGGCAGGTCGTCGGCGCGGCGGCCACGGCTGGTTCTGTCTGTGCGAAGTGGCCGCGTTTGTTCGTCGGAGCCGATCACACCCCGGTGGGGGAAGTCCGTGTCCGCGAGGAGTGATCGCACTTGCCCGTGGGCCTAGCGCGGCCTCCGGATCAGCCGCTTCGGCCAGTCGAACTTCAGCACGGACTGAGAGTCCAATGTGGACCATTGCTCGCCAAGAGCACCCAATGTATCGGTGGCGCGGGCGATGTCTGCGGATGTCCACGGGAACGGATCCTGGTTGACCACCCCCCACGCCTCGCGCACTGCCGATTGCGGAACCGGTCGGCGATGCTCCACCGGCTTGGTGCAGCACTCCGGCCAGCACCTCCGCCGGTCCTAGGCCAGTCCCAGCTCCCGCTCGGTGACCGCATGCGCAAGGTCGTGCGGCACCCGCCACTTTCGCGAGTACGACGGCAGTCACACCAGCACCCCGTCGGGGCGGTGGACCCATACCTGCGACTCTCCCCGCGGCGCGCGGCGGAACTCGATCAGCACCTCGTGAGCATCCCCACCGGCACGTCTGCTCACAAGCCGATTCCCGCACGCCCTCCCAGTGCGGTCGGTTCAGGCGAACATCGGAGTCCGCACGCCAGCCCGCCCGGCATCGAACGACATCGGGCGGGCTGAGCTGTCCCCAAGAACGCTTACTGCTGACGCCCCTGGCCGAACTGGAAGAAGGTCTGGGCGTTGTTGACAAGCAGGTCCAGGACGACGTCGCGGTCGAAGCCTTCGTCGAGCAGCCGGGGAGCGAACACCGCCGGGTCGAAGTCCATGCCGGTGACCGAGCCGTAGGCCTTCTGGTAGGACCGCTTGCCGGAGTCCGTGCCGAGCAGGAGTTGCTTGCCGTAACCGAGTTCGGTCAGACCCTTGACGATCATGACGCGGCTGCTATCGGGCAGGTACTTGATCCGGCTCGTGCCGTCCAGCTCGAGGTAGCAGCCGAGCTTGGTGATCTGCGAGAGGTACCAGACGTCATTGTTGCGCTGGACGTGGCCGATCGCGACCTTCGCCGGGTCGACACCGAGCTTGACGAACGCCTTGGCCTGCTCGAGCGCCGCGGTTCCCGCGGACGTGTGGGTGTTGATCGGACAGCCGGTCTCTTTCGCCGCAATGGCGACGGCCTCCAGGGTCTTGTGCTCCCACTCGGTGATCTTGCCGTAGGCGGAGGCGAACTTGATGACACCGGCCTTGTGCTTGGTGCGCTCGACGATCGGGCCCATGTAGTCGTGGGCATCGACCCCCTCGACGATGTCGGCGATCAGCAGGTCCGCGATCTGGTTGACGGAGTACTGGTTGACCCAGCTGGTACGCGTCTCGAGGTACACCTTTTCCTGGTGAAAGCCGGTCGCGACGACGATCTGCAGTCCGTCGACGCGGCTGTCGACCTCAGCGAGCTTCGTCACCGAGCGCCCGCACGCCGAGGGGCACATGTCGATGACCGTACCGCCGGCAACCCAATCCTGGCTGGCCTTGACGAAGTACGAGGCCTCTTCGACGGCCTTGTCGACGTCGTCGAGCAGATGGTCGGCGTCGAGGAAGACTTCTCCGGCACCGACCCGGATCAGGTGGTCATGGCAGTTGACCACGCCGAGACTGCTGGGATCGACGTCACCTTGGATGGTGCGGACGAAGGACATCGTTGCTCCTGGGAGTCTGCGGTAGTGGGAGAAGGCGGCAGATTCTCATGGCGAACCAACTGCCATCCGTACTCACATCCTCGCCCCCCGTGGACACCTGTCAATCAGCCGTGCACGAATGTTCAAGCTTGAGGGGAGCCCGGAATCAGGGCCGGCTACCGGACGGGCGTCATCCGCAGCATCCGCTCGGCCGCGCGGTCGTCGGTGATCAGCGTGTTGAAGTACCCGCCTCGAAGACCGGCGACGATCGCGGTCGCCTTGGACGCTCCCCCGGCGACAGCGATGACCTTCGGAATCCGCTTCATCGCGTCGAGGCCGATGCTGATCGTCCGGTCATTGAGGTTGGCCTGCACGCGGGCACCGGTCGCGGTGTAGAACTCGCCGCAGATGTGGCCGATGCCGCCGGCCTGCCTGGTCTTGACGATGTCCTTCTGCGTGATGAGACCCTCGAAGATGGGACTCTGGTTCGTCGGATCCAAGGTGCCGACGCCGACGACGGCCACATCGACGTTCGCGCCGACACGCAGCGTCTGCGCGATGTTGCGATCACGCATCAGCGTCTGCTTGATGACGGGGCTCTCGACCAGGATCGGCACGTGCAGGTACCGGCACGTGGCGTCATAGGCCGTGGCGAAAGCCCGGGCCACGTCCGGCCCGTCGATCGCCGGATTGTCGTGGCCGAGTGCGCCGATGATCTGAACGACGTTGATGTGGACCGCGAGTTCAGGCTGCAGGAAACGCGCAGTGGCGGCCAGCGACCGGCCGTTCGAAACACCCAGGGCCATACCATCGCGGAGAACTGACTGCAGGTAGTTCGCTGCGGCACGCCCGAGATGATCGGCCGTGTCCGGTTCCCCGGATGTCGACCTGACCACGCGCGCGTCTTCGAGTCGGAAACGTTCCTGGAGCGCGCGCTCCAGCGGAACCAACCGCGTCAGCGGTGGCCGGATCTCGATGTGCACGATCCCTTGCTTGCGCGCGGCGGCCAGCATCCGGGAGACGGTCGGCCGTGACTTCCCCAGAGCTTTGGCGATCTCGTCCTGGGACAGATCCTGCTCGTAGTACATCCGCGCAGCTGCCACCAAATTGTGGATCTGGTCCTCGATCGAGTCCGCAGTCATCCCCTCCTTGAGTCGGGCGACGGCCAGTGTATCGCGACCGTGAACAAAAGTGCAGGGGAAGTTGACGATTGTCCGCCCCCTGCTGACCCTAGGTCGGCGTCAAGCCCGCACCGACACCAAGGAGTGCGCCACAGTGACAGAAACACATACGAGGGCTGCTCGCCTCGGATCCCTTGAGGAGCAGCGGACGGCGGTCCGTCCGGGCCGCAAGGTCCAGGTCGCGCTCGACACGAAGAACATTTTCGACGCGCTCGCCGCGGCGCGCCAGGTCGGGCAGCACATCGACATCATCGAGATCGGCACCGTCCTCTGCCTTGCCGAGGGTATGCGTGCGGTCCGGGAGATGCGGGCCTGCTACCCGGATCACCTGCTGCTGGCCGACATCCGCGTCGCGGAAGCCGGCTCGATCCTCTCTCGCCTCGCGTTCGAGGCCGGCGCCGACCTCGTCTCCGTCGTCAGCGGTGCCGCTCCGGAGAGCTTTGCGGCCGTCGTGGACGTCGCCGCCGAGTTCGGCGGCGACGTCCAGGTCGAACTCTCGGACGGCTGGACCTGGGCCCTCGTCGAGAAATGCCGCGATCTCGGCATCCGCCATTTCATCCTGCACCGCAGCCGTGACGCCGAGGCGCGCGGCGAGCTCTCCTGGTCCGCCGACGACCTGGCGTCGATCTCCCGCATTCACGAACTCGGCGGCCGGGTCAGCGTTACCGGCGGCATGTCGGTGAGCGAGGTCCCCCACTTCGCCGCGTACCCCGTCGAGATATTCATCGCCGGGCGGGCTCTGTACGACTCCGCCGATCCGGCTGCGAGCGCGTGGGATTTCCGGGCCGCGGTCGCGAATCTCCCGTCACTGAAGTAATGGAAAGCGATCCGAAAATGCGCACCGCATTGGCCGACCGCCCGTTCGGCATCTACGAGAAGGCTCTCGCGCCGGGACCGTGGCTCGGCATGCTCGAGCAGGCACGCGATGCCGGTTTCCAGTTCGTCGAGATGTCACTGGACGAGTCCGCCGATCGTCTGGCCAGGCTGGCCTGGTCCGCGGAGACACGACGCCGGCTGGTCGCCGACATCCAGGAGACCGGCATCCCGATCTACTCCATCTGCCTCAGCGCACATCGACGCTTCGGCCTCGGCAGCGCGGACCCGCAGGTGCGGACCGAGGCGGCGCGGATCCTGCACGACGCCGTCGATCTCGCGGCCGATCTCGGTGTCCGCGTCATCCAGATCGCCGGCTACTTCGCCTATTACGAGCCCGAATCCCCCGACGCCCGCTCCCGGTATGTCGACGGCCTTCGCGTCGGCCTGGCGCACGCCGCTGAACGCGGCGTGATGCTCGCCGTGGAAAACATCGACACCGTCGACATGGCGTCAGTGAGCGACTGCCTGACCTTGCGGGACGAACTGGACAACCCGTGGTTCCAGATCTACCCGGATATCGGCAACCTCGCCGTCCATTCCCTCGGAGTCGCGGCCCAGACCGCACTTGTCAAGGGAGCGGCGGTGGGCCTTCACCTGAAGGACGCGCGGGCCGGCGAACCGCGACGTGTGCCGTTCGGCGAGGGCACCGTACCGTTCCCCGCCGTCTTCCAGACGCTGAACCAGATCCGCTACGACGGGCCACTGACGCTCGAGATGTGGAACGACGATCCCACCACCGCCACCCAGATCGCGACAGACGCGCTGCGGTGGATCCGCCAGACGATCTCCGACGCGCTCGCCAGCGCCAGTTGACAGGACACCAGGATGCTTCTCCCCGAACTTCGCGAGCAGGTCTGCACTGCCAACCGACAGCTCCCCGCTGCCGGCTTGGTGACCTGGACCTCGGGCAACGTGAGCGTTCGCGACCCCGAGACCGGCTTGGTCGTCATCAAGCCGAGCGGCCGCATGTTCGACGACCTCACCCCGAACGACATGGTGGTCGTGGACCTGGACGGCAAAGTCGTCGACGGTGACCTCGGTCCGTCCTCGGACACCGCCGCGCACCTCTACGTCTACGCGAACCGGGACGACGTGCGAAGCGTCATCCACACGCACTCGACCTTCGCGACGGCCTTCGCCACGGCCGGTCTTTCGATCCCGGTCTACATGACCGCCATCGCCGACGAATTCGGGTGCGAGATCCCCCTCGGCGACTATGCCGCCATCGGCGGCGACGCCATCGGGAAGGAGATCTGCCGGTCCATCGGTCGATCGCCGGCCATCCTGATGAAGCAGCACGGCGTGTTCACCATCGGCGCGTCGATCAAGGCCGCACTCAAGGCCGCGGTCATGGTCGAGGACGTGGCGAAGACCGTTTGGTACGCAAGCCAGCTCGGCCCGCTCACCCCGCTTCCCGAGGCCGAGATCACGGCCAACCACGAGCGATACACCCACCGTTACGGCACGGCAACAGCAAGTCAGGGTTGACGCACATACGTGCATTCACATTTGACGAATGTACGTAGTTGCTTAGAGTTATGGCACTCACGGCGAAGTGGTGCGCGTCACGCCGCGTGAGTGGAACACACTCGACGAGACGGCGGTGATTGCGTGACTACAGCAAGTGTCGTTGACACGATGCTCCCGGAGTCGCATGAGGCTCCGAAGTCGCCGCGCGGCGACTACATCCGGCTCGCGCTCGGACTCGGGCCGATCATCGGCCTGTTCCTGGCGAGCGTCTTCGCACCGCTGCCGTACGCCCCGACCACGCCCGACACGAGCGTGATCTCGGTGGCCCCCAACGGCAGCCACTGGTTCGGGACGGACGCCAACGGGTTCGACGTGTTCTCCCGGACGATCGAGGCGGCCCGGATCGACCTGCCGCTGGCGTTCGGCGGTGTGCTCCTCGCGATGGTGATCGGCGTGCCGATCGGGCTGGCGGTCAGCAAAGAGTCCTGGTTGTCCAACATCGTGATGCGCGGAGTCGATGCGCTCCAGTCACTTCCGCTGCTGATCGTCACCGTAGCCGTGGTGGCACTGGCGGGCGACCACTTCTACGACGTCATCCTCGCGATGGTGCTCGTCATCGCACCCGGCTTCATCCGCCTGGTTCGAGCCGGCGCCGTCGTGATCCGGTCCAAGCGGTACGTGGAGGCGGCCACCGCCACCGGCAGCAGCGAAGCACGCATTCTCCGGGTGCACGTGCTGCCCAACGTGCTCAACCTCGTTCTCACGCAGCTGACGCTCGGCGTCGGACTCGCCATCGTCGTGATCGCCGGCCTGAACTTCCTGGGAGTGGGCGTCGATCCGCCCACCCCGACCTGGGGCGGCATGATCTTCGATGGTGCTGGCGTCATCAACCAGGGCCAGTGGTGGGTAGCGCTGTTTCCCAGCCTGGCGATTCTCGTGGTCATCAGCTGTGTCAACCTCACGGCCCGCGTGGTCGAAGATCTCACTCAGGCGCGGTGACCATGGTGCTCTCCGTCGAAGACATGACCGTCACCTACCGGACCCGGCGTGGCTCCAACGTTGTCGTCGACAACATGAATCTCGAAATCGGCGACGCCGAGTTCGTGGGCCTGGTGGGCGAAAGCGGATCCGGCAAGTCGGCAGCCATCCATGCGATCGCCCGGCTTCCTCGCCCGGTCGAGTCCACTGTGGCCGGACAAATTCACCTTTCGGGCGTGGACATGCTCGCCGCTCGAGGAGAGCAGCTGCGCCAACTCCGCGGAACAACGCTGGGTTTCGTGGGACAGAACCCCTTCGGGTCACTCCATCCCACACTTCGCATCAGCAGGCAGTTCCACAACGTGCTGCGTGCACACCGCAAGACCAGCTCCAAGTCCGAGTCTTTCCGGTTGGCCAAGGAAGCGCTCGACTCCGTCGGCATCGTCGCCGTCGACAAAGTCCTGAACGGATATGCCCACCAGCTCAGCGGTGGAATGGCGCAGCGCGTGGTGATCGCCATGGCCACCATGCTCGGCCCGAAGCTCCTCATCGCGGACGAACCGACCACCGCGCTCGACCCGACGGTCCAGGTGCAAATCCTCGACCTGCTCGCCCGGCTCCGCGACGAGATGCACACCTCTGTCTTGATCGTCACGCACGACCTCGGCGTGATCGCCAACTACTGCGATCATGCGCTGGTGATGAAGTCGGGGAGCGTGGTCGAGCAATCCTCGGTCTCCACGCTGTTCACGGACCCGACCCACCAGTACACACGCGAGCTCTTCGCCGACGACTTCGAACTCCGGGAATCGGTATGACGACCAATGGTCCCGCGCCTGTCGTGATCGACGCACGCCATCTGCGAAAGACTTTTCGAGGTCAGGGCGGAACCGACCTGATCGCGGTGAACGACGTGAACCTTGCGATCCGCGCCGGCGAGACCGTCGGCCTGATCGGTGAGAGCGGGTCGGGAAAGTCCACTCTGGGCCGCCTGCTGCTCGGGTTGCTCGCCGCGGATTCGGGCGAAGTGCACTTCCAGGACACCGAAATCGTCGGAGCATCACCGAAGGATCTTCAGCGACTCCGCACCCAGATGCAGGTGGTCTTCCAGGAGCCGTACGAGTCCCTCAATCCGCGGCTGCGGGTCAGCTCCTTGGTCGCCGAGCCGCTCGTCGTCCAGGGCGATGTCTCCAAGGCCGAACGCAGGCAGCGCGTCGCCGAGGCCCTCAGCCAGGTCGGCCTGAAGCCCGAACTGGCCGGTCGGTTCCCGGGCGAGCTCAGCGGCGGGCAGCAGCAGCGCGTCGGGATTGCCCGCGCCATCATCGGACGTCCCAAGCTCGTCGTCCTCGACGAGCCCACGGCCTCCCTGGACCGCACCATCCGGCGACAGATCACGGACCTGCTTCACAAGGTGCAAGCCGACCTCGACCTCGCCTATCTGCTCATCACCCACGACATCGGCTCGGTGCGGCGGATGGCCAAACGATCGGTCGTCATGTTCCGCGGCCATCTGGTCGAGTCAGGCCCGACGGCAGCCATCCTCAACGCGCCCGGGCACCCCTACACCAAGGCTCTCGTGTCGTCCGAGCTGCCGGCGAAACTCGACGCGGCACCGTCACGCTACCGGCTCAAGCCGCGGCCGCCGGGCAGCGAAGGGTTGCCGACGGGCTGCCCGCTGCGCGCCGTCTGCCCGCTGGCCATCGATGCCTGCGCAACCGAACTGCCCCCGATGGCAGCCATCCGGCCGGGCCACGAATCGCGCTGCATCCGCTGGGCGGATCTGACGCCTCCGCCATCGGCCCCGGCCGACGCAGCGCGCGAGCGAAGTGCGAAGGAAGCGATCCGATGAAAGCCTGGGCCAAGTTCCTCAGCCGCCGGCTCCTGCTCATGGCAGCCTCCCTCTGGTTCCTGATCACGGTCACGTTCCTCTTGGTCACGCTGGCCCCCTCCGACCCCGCGCGGACGATCGGCGGGCCGTACGCGACCAACGACCAGATCGCCGAGATCAGCCATCGCCTGGGCCTGGACAAGCCGCTGCTGACGCGCTACTTCGACTACTGGAGCAGCTTGTTCCACGGCTCCCTGGGCAATTCGCTGTTCGGAGCCAATCCGAGCGTGCGCGACCAGATCGGGAAGTACCTGCCTTCGACGATCGAGCTGATCATCCTCAGCCTGCTCGTCGCCGTGGTCCTCGGCCTTCTGCTCGGCAGCGTCAGTGCGTACTTCCACCGGCGATGGCCCGACCGCGCGGCCTCCACCGTCGCGGGCATCTTCCAGTCGATGCCGGACTTCATCGTCGCGGTGGTGCTCATCTACTTCCTCAGCTACCTGACGGGGGCTCTGCCCGGACCTGAGGGGCAGCTGTCCATCGTCACCACACCTCCCCCGCACCGCACCGGTATGGTTCTGCTCGACAGCCTGCTGACCGGTCAGTGGGACACGTTCCACGACGCATTGATGCATGCGATCCTCCCGGTCCTCACGCTGGGCCTCGTCATCGCCGCGGTGTTCGCCAGGATCAGCCGCACGGCCCTGCGCGAGGCTCTCGAGTCCGACCAGACCAAGTTCGCCCGGGCCTGCGGGCTGCCAGAGCGGCAGATCCTCCGGTACGCGTTGCTGACCTCCAGGACGCCGATCCTGACTTATGGTGCCATCGTGTTCGGCAGCCTTTTCGGTGGTACGGCCATCGTCGAAACGATCTTCAACTGGAACGGGCTGTCCCAGTGGGCGGTTCAGTCGATGGAGCGGTCCGACTACCCCTCGGCCCAGGGTTTCGTCCTGCTGGCCGGTGTCGTCACCTTGATCGTCTACGTCCTCCTCGATGTTTTCACCGCGATCTTCGACCCGCGTGTGCGGACTGAGCAGGCGCGGTGACATGACGACCGGCAAGATGCAGCCATCCCGCGATGTCACCGCCATCGGCGAAGGTCAGCTACGGCTGAACACCCGGCTCGGAACATCGCTCGAGGTGGCGAACGACCTCGCCGTGCACGTCGCCGGCGCGGAGGGCAACGTACTCGGCCTGCTGTCCCGCTTGGGGAATCGCACCGGCTTGGTGACCAGCCTCCCCACCGGATCTCTGGGCCGGCGCATCGCCGGCGAGTACCGCACGGCCGGCGTCGACACGTCGGCGATCGTGTGGCGGGAAACCGGCCGGGTCGCGCTCTACTTCGTCGAAACCTCCACCCCACCGGTTCCCAGCCGGGTGACCTACGACCGAGCCGACTCCTGCTTCGCCCGGCTCACCCGGGACGACATCGACTGGGACTACCTGGGTGACGCGCGGCTGCTCCACGTCACCGGCATCACGGCCGCGCTCAGCGAAGGCCTCTACGCCTGCCTGACCGAAGCGGTGGCTCAAGCACACCGGCACGCGCAAGCCGTCTCGGTCGACGTCAACTACCGGTCGCAACTCACCACGCCCGAACGCGCGCTGAAACAGCTCACCCCCCTGCTGGACGGAGCCTCGATCATCTCCTGCTCACGACGTGACGCCGCGACGGTCTTCGGCCTCTTCGGCCCTGTCGGCGACGTCGCGACCGCACTGAGCAACCGCTTCGGCGCCCGCTGGGTGCTGGTTTCCGACGGGGCGTGCGACGCCGCAGCCTACGTGGACGGGACCGTGCTCCTGGCAAAGCCGCCGGCGACCACCGTCGTGGACCGGGTCGGCGCCGGCGACGCGCTGATCGGTGGTTTCCTGCATGGATTCCTCAACGAAGACCCCGAGCAGGGCCTGCGGCTGGGAATCGCGGCAGCCGCCCTCGCCCTCACGCGCCACGACGACCAAGTACGGACGACTCTGCCGGACTTGGAAGCCCTGACCAGGTCGTTCGGCCAGGATATTGTTCGCTGAGCCTCACCGTAGAGCCGAGTGGAGAAGACCGAGAATGGCTGTCACAGACGAGCGGCGGGCTCGGCTCGCCGCGAACCTGAACAAGTTGCGGGCGTACCACGAGATCCAGAACGAGATGGGCCGCGTTGTCGCGGCCGTCAACTTCGGACAGCCCGACAAAGTTCTCGCGCGATTCGCCCTCGGCCGTCCCGACGTCTCCGTGGAGTGGGCCGACGAAGGCGTCTTCATCGGCCCCGAAGCCGTGACGACGATCGTGCGGGAAACCATCGGACGTGAACGTGCGCCCGGCGAGATGGTCGACCTCCAACTCACCACACCGATGATCGAGGTCGCGGACGACCAGCGAAGCGCCGAAGCGCTCTGGTGGTGCCCCGGCGCCGGCACGCTCGTCGAGGGCACCGACGAGCCGGAAGCGATCTGGCTGTGGGGAACACTCGCCGCCGACTTCGTACCCGACGGCGGCACGTGGAAAATCTGGCACCTGCACTACTTCCGGTACATCAAGTGCCACTACGACCGGGGCTGGACGGACGACACCAGTCTGATCAACAGGCCGAACGTGCCGATGCACCCGCTGGCCAAGCCGACGACCCATCACAACCCGTACTCGCCGCTGAGCATCCGGGACGGTCTTCCCGCAGCCCCACGGCCCCACCGCACCTACGAGGGCATCGGCTGGATGCTCAACCGCGACAAGACGCACTGACCCGATGGACCCGATCACGATCGACGACCTCGCCGCGCTCGACGACGAGGAGTTCGAACAGTACGAGGCAGAGGTGGAGCGGCTGCTCGCGGTGTGGCAGGTGCAGAATCTGCGCGGGCAAGCCGCGATCTTCCATGACGACCAGCACCTCGGAGAGGCGCGCCGCGAGCTGTACGCGACCCGGCACCCCGGTGCGAACCCGGCCTACACCGCTCCCCGGGCCGCGGTGGTCGACAGTCTCGAAGGGAACGCGCTCTTCCACCCTCTGACGACGCCGATCATCGAGGTCGACCAGACCGCCACCCGGGCACGCGGCGTCTGGTGGTCACTCGGGCTCGAGGGGTTGTCGAAGCACCGTGAGCACCCGATGGCGATCATCAGTATCGGCATGGTCCCCGGAACTCACGTTGTGGAGGATGGTGAGTGGCGCATCCTCTCCGGCGTCTGGCAACGGACGACGAAGAACGAGTACCACGCCGGCTGGGTGCACAGCATGGAGCCGACGAACACACGCCCGCCGTTGACGCCGGAACAGGACAGGGCCTTCCTCGGCAGATTCGCCTACCGCAAGGACGAGGTCCGGCAAGCGGTACCCGAGCCGCCGGCGCGCGACACGTGGGAACGCTATCCCGACGAGACCGACGATGGCTGGCTGTACGAAGGTCTTCCCTGACACACAAAGGCGTTATCACGGCCGGGCCGGACGGCCCGGGCAGACCGAAGAGGTGAGGGCGTGGGCGATCAGGTCGCGGTGCTGAACGGGCTGTTGCAGGCTGAGGTGGTATCGCTCGCGCACCCTCTTCGGGTCGGGGAGGCCCGGGCTGCCCTCTCGCCGCCCTACATGCATGCCTTGCTCAGTCCGCTCGGCACCACAGCGGGAAATCTCCCCGGACAATCCCCCGAGATCCATGGCGCCACCGACGCGATATCGCTCGGCGCACACACCGGGACGCATGTGGACGGCCTGGCCCACGTCTCCTACCGGCGCAAGCTCCTCGACGGTACCCGCATCGACGACCCCGGGGTGCAGGACGCCGCCCACGGCATCCGGATGCGCACCATGGAGAACTTGCGGCCTGTGGTGTCCCGAGGCGTCCTGCTGGACTTCGCGCGATGGTTGGACGTCGAGAGGATCCCCGGTGACTATGTGATCACCCCGGATCGCCTCGACGCCTGCGCGGCCGACCAAGGCGTGCAGATCCGGAGCGGCGATACCGTTCTGTTGCGCACCGGCTATGACAGCATCTATCACGATGCGGACACCTTCCTCGAAGCACCGATGCCCGGTCCCGACACCGCAACCGCCAAAGCACTCACAGCACGCGGGATCGTGGCGACCGGGTCCGACACCATGCCTTACGAGGCAGTCCCCTCCCCCGACCCCCTCGGCGTGCACGCGGAACTCATCCCCAAGGCAGGGGTCTTCATCCTGGAGATGCTCGACTTGCGTGCGCTCTCGGAGCGCCGGCCGGCAGAGTTCCTGTTCGTGATGGCACCCCTGATGATTTCAGGCGGCACCGGGTCGCCGGTCAACCCGCTCGCGCTCATCCCGGCGAACGCCTGACGAACCGGTCCTCCTGCGGCCAGGAGGCTCCGCGTGGACCCTCGTGCCCGCCTGTTTGCGGCCCTGACCTCGCACTATAGTCGCCTGCACATATGTGCACGTCGCGTTGACGTACGTACATTTGCGGTTAGCGTTACCGGTCAACCAGACGGTTCCACTACATGCGTCGACGTCGTTCGGTGCCGTGGAGGGCGGCTCGAGGAGACCGCAACTGACATTAAGAGAGGCAATGATGCCCAAAATCGGCAACCTGTCGCCCCTTGGGCGCATCCGGGGGCGCTCGCGCACCGCTGCGGCGTGCTTGAGCCTCTTGGCCGGCGCCGGCCTCGTCGCCGGATGTGGCAGCAGCGGAGGATCGGGTTCTCCTGCATCGTCCACCTTCGTCGCCGCCATCCCCGCCCTGCCGCCGACGCTCGACCCGACCTCGTTCAGCGGCGGCACGCGGCCGGCGATGTCCTTCCTCGACTCGTTCCTCTTCGACTTCGAGTCCACGAGCTGCACCACCTCGTTGTCCGGCGACAAGCTCGTCGGCAACCTGGCGAAGTCATGGACGCAGTCGCCGGACAAGAAGTCCTACGACATAGTCCTGAACGACTACAAGAGCAGCTACGGCAACCCGTTGACAGCTCAGGACGTCAAGTGGAGCGTGGACTACGCGATCGCGAACAGTCCGATCTCGAAGTACCTGGCGTCCGCCGACGCGCACTTCTCGAAGACCCCTGTCACCGTCGTCTCCGATCACGAGTTCAAACTGAACGTCGACCAGGCGACCCCGGACGATCTCGCCCTGTTCGCCATCCCGACCTTCACCATCTTCGACTCGACCGAAATCAAGAAACACGCCACCCAGGACGACCCGTGGGGCAAGAAGTGGGTCGCTCAGAACGCGGCGGTCTTCGGCCCGTGGAAGCTGGACTCGTTCGACCCGGGCAACCAGATGACCCTTTCTGCGAATGAGGGCTACACAGGCAGTCGAGGCAAGGTCGCCAAGCTGATCGTCAAGCAGGTTGCCGGCGCATCCGACCAGAGCCAGCTGCTCCAGCAGGGCTCGATCAACTACGCCAACGCGCCGACGTGGACGCAATACAAAGATTTGATGAGCAACAGCAAGGTCAAGGTTTACCCGTGTGCACCGCTCAGTCGCGACGTTCTCATCCTGAACTTCAACGACAAGGCACTCGGCAACGTCAAGGTTCGCCAGGCGATCAGCATGGCGATCAATCGCGACGAGCTGAACAAGAGCGCCTACGCCGGACTCGCGACACCGTCGACCACAGCACTACTGCCCTCCGAGATGCCGCCGAACTCCGACAGCGTCCCGAAGTACACCTACAACGTGTCGGCAGCGAAGCAACTACTGGCCGAGGCTGGTTTTCCGAACGGCCTCGACCTGACTCTCAGCTACAACGAGAACCAGCCTGGTTCGCAGGTCACACAGAGCTCGATCCTGATCCAGAACCAGCTCAAACAAATCGGCATCAACGTCAAACTGAACCATGTCGCCAACGGCAATGACTTCAACTCCCAGTTCCAGGAGGGCAAGTACCAGTCGATTCTCTACTACTCGGGCGCAGCATTGCCGTCGACGTACTTCGACGTCAGCCTCGAGTCGCCGGACTCACCGAACGTCTCATGGGGTTTCAAAGACCAGCAGTTCTCAGCCCTGGTGCACACGGTTGGCGCATCCGAGCCCGGTTCTCCCGAATACAACGAAGCCCTTGTCAAGATCGCCCAATACAACGCGACGCAGTTCCCGTGGATTCCCCTCGTGGACACGCCCAACATCTTCGCCATGAACTCGAACGCCGGAAACGTCGATCAGGCGGTCGGGCCGATCACACCGCGGATCTCAAACCTCAACAAGTAGCATCTCCGCCGGCGGCCGCCCAGCTTCCTGGGCGGCCGCTGCCGGCCCGGCACTTTTCCATGAAAGCGCCTACCCCGCCGGCGTCCCGTAGACCGCCAGCTCGGTGCTGCTGATGAAGAAGGAGCCGAGCGTGGACGTGCCGGGGGTGCAGAGGCCGTCCTCCTGGCCTCGCGTGGTCAGCATCGTGTACCGGACGTATCCGACGCCGTTGCCGGTGCCCGGGGTCAGCGCCACCGGAGCGGGCGTGAAGGTGGCGGAGGGGAACGTACCCTTCGCGGCCGTGGTCCACGTCGTGCCGTCGGCGGACGTCTCCACCAGGTACTGACCGGTCTGCACGCTCTCGAGGGGGAGGCAGACCGGCGTCGGGTTGACCACCACCTGGGCGATGTCGACCTTCGACGGCAGCTCGACCACGACGTTCAGCCCGCCGGGCTGGATGAGGGAGACCCAGCCCTTGTACTGCGACTGGTCGATCATGGTGCCGGGACCGCACATCGGGCTGAAGTCGGGCCCCGTGAAGCTTGCCACCGTACCGCCGCCGCCGGCCGCGGCCCAGTCCCGGCGGACCGTCCAGTCCTGGCCGACCGGGTGCGACGGTACGGACAGCGTCTTCTCCGTGGGGTCGAAGCCGGGTCCGCGGGCGACCACCTTGGTGTACGTGCCGGGCAGGATCCCGGAGATCGTGTACCTGCCGTCCACGGCCGTGGTGGCCACCAGGCCGCCGCCGAAGCCGGAAGCGTGCCCGCCGAAAGCGACCGTGATGCCGCCGAGCGGCGCGCCGCTGTCCTGGTCGGTGAGCGTGCCCCGCGGCGTGTCCGCCGCCGGCGGCATCGAGAAGTCCTCGACCGGCTGGATGTCGTCACCGTCGCTCGCCGCGGCGAAGTAACCCATGCCGCGGTGGGCGAAGACCTGCCAGATCGCCTTCTGCAGCTTTCCGCCGTCGACGACCAAGTCGGCCTGCAGGATCGAGTTGCGCTCGTCCAAAAAGGACGGATTCGCCGGGGACAGCTCCATGGCCCGGGTGATCAGCGACTCCGCTTTCGCGCTGCCGACGGCCTTGCGCAGGTCCCACAGGGTCTGCGCCCAGATCTCCCCGTCGTCGTGCACCTCGGCGAAGCCGGAGAGACGGCCGTAGTCGCCGTAGGTGTAGCCACCGGAGCCGGTCGTCGGGGTGCCGGGGCAGACCCTGGCGGGCGCGCCGACGGTGCAGTCGAGCGGCTCCGTGCGGATCGTGCCGCCGCCGGTCACGTATTTGCCGACCCGCACGTCGCCGACGGCCTTGTCCCGCTCCAGGCCCTGGCCGACCAGGAAGTCCTCGGCGTACCAGTCGCTCCACTCTTCGCCCATCGCGCCGGCCTGCACGTCACCGAGCGTGGAGACGCCGTTCGCGTCGACCACCAGCCGGTTCGACAGACCGTGCGGGTATTCGTGGTAGACGATGTCCGCACTGTCGCCCGAGTTGCCGGCCAGGAACCGCGAGTCCGGCTTGAAGAGGTACATCTGCATCCGCGGCGGGGTGCCGTCCAGGGGCGTGCTTATGTTCGCGTTGTCCACGTGCGAGCCGTCGGGCAGGCCGCCGGCAGTGTCGGCGCCGTCGTCCGACCCTGCCCTGCACGGCGTCGCCGTCGACCGCCTCGAAGTTGCCCGCGGTGCGGGTGAAGCCGATCGGGCCGGCCAGCAGGTGGTCGTGGAAGGTGCCCAGGAAGGAGAACATCTGCACCGCGTTCTGGCCCGGTTGACTTGCCAGGAGTTCGACGTCTTCGGATCCCACGAGCATTGCAGGGCGGCCGAACAGCACAGCGGGCGCCGTGGGCGAGTTCCTCACCGGTGCTCTGCTCACCCTCTTCATCACGATCTTCTTCCTGGCCGGCGGCGACGGGATCTGGGGCTTCCTCGTGAAGGGCGTTCCCGCGGACATCCGTCCTCGCGTCGACGTGGCGGGCCGGCGCGGATTCGTCTCACTGGTCTCCTACGTCCGCGCGCGGTGGTGGCCGTGGTCGATGCCGTGGGTATCGGCCTGGGACTGTGGATCGTGGACGTACCACTGGCGATTCCCTTGGCGACACTCGTGTTCCTGGCCGCGTTCGTCCCGATCGTCGGGTCCGTCGTGGCGGGCGCGGTCGCCGTGCTGGCCGCCTTGGTCACCAACGGATTCGTGACCGCCCTCGTCGTGCTCGGCATCGTCGTCTTGGTGATGCAGCTGGAGAGCCACATCCTGCAGCCGCTGCTGCTCAGCAGGGCCGTAAAGCTGCACCCCCTGGCCGTCGTGCTCGCCATCAGTGTCGGCCTGGTTGCGGGCAGTATCTCGGGCGCACTGCTCGCGGTGCCGCTGCTGGCCGTGCTCAACACCGGAATCCGGTCGCTTGTCGACCGTCGCATCCCACAGTCCGAAGAGGAGCCCGCCATCGACGCACCGAAGAGCGGGCCCGTCCCGGCATAGCCGCACCTGCTGACCATCGGCCGGAACCGCCCGGAGCTGGGCTCCGCCGGCACCAGGACGGCGGAGTCGACTCCGAGCCGCTCCGCGTCACGGTCGAGGAGGCAGCCGCCCTCCAGACGTTCTCGGTGGACTACTCGTGGCAGGGGCGTCCGGTCCGCGGCCCCGGCGGGTCAGCGTCTTGGTCGCCGGGTGGTCGTCGACGTGGGTGATCGAGGCGTCCTCCGCGAGCTGGGCGGGGGCGGCCCTGCGGCGGTGCGCGAGTGGGTGGCGGTCGCCGGCCTCGGTCGCGGCGTCGGGCGGCGAGCGGTGGGTGGTGTCGTCGCGATCGATCGGATCAGGTCGCGCCGGGTTCGTTCCAGGCCGCGCGCGACAAGGCCGAGCTGGTCGTAACCGCGGACGATCACCGGAGCACCGGTGTCGCCGCGGCCGAGTCGCTCCGCCACCTCCGCCAGCGCGGACAACGGTCTGATGACCACCACGTAGAGCCGGGCGAAGATGACGATGGTCAGCACGGCGATCAGCGTCCCGAGCAGGATCAGGTCGCGTTTTTCGTTCAGGTGGGTCGGCGGCGTTTCCGGCCGGTCGGTGACGACGGTGAGGCCGGTCAGCAGGGTGCTGGTGACCGGCGCCCAGCTCACCAGGTGCCGCCCGCCGTCCACGTCGCGCAGCGCGTGGCCGGGCCCTCCGGCGGCGTCCCGGACGGCTTGCGCCAAGTCCGGGCGGCTCGAGAGCCCGGACGCGGTGGTCGTCCCGATGACCTCCCGGTCGGCGTCGAGGAACCAGGTGTTGCCGGGTCCCGCCGACGACAGCGGTCCGCTGAGCGCGCTCGGTGCGAACTCGGCGATCAGCCGGCCTGCCTTCTCGCCGGTGACGGGAGCGGAGACGAACACCCGCGGTGAGCCGCCCTGCGGAGTGTCGACCGCGAGAGCCGGTTCGTCGGCGGCCTTGATCGCCGCGGCGTCGACGTCCTCTCCGGACTTGGCTCGCAGCTCGCCGTTCGGGGCGAGGTAGACGACGCCGCGATAGCGGTCCCGTGTGGACATCAGCTGGGAGAGGAGCTTCGCCGGTGTTTCGGTGTCCTTCGACATCCGGACTCCCGTTGCCACGGCGGTCAGGTCGGACACGCCGCTGTCCAGCAAGGATTGCACCTGGTGAGCAGCCAGCGACGATCGCGCCTGTTGTTCCGCTGCAACACTCGCCGGGATTGCGTCGACCGGCCAAAATGACGGAAGAACCGTGACGGTGGCCGCAGCGCCGAGAAAGAGGGCGGCGCCGGCGGACCAGGTCAGCAGGGCCAGCGGACGATATCGTCCGGAGCGCCCGGCCCGGGCGTGGGTCAACACCAGCGCGATGCGTCCTGCTTCCCCATGCTTCGGTGCCTTCGCCGCGGTGCGGCGGGAAGATGTCGCGACTCGGCTGAGAAGCCGGATCGGCCGCAGCAGCAGAAGATAGAAGGCGGCGAAAACGATCACGGTGAGCACGGCCAGCCCGGCGCCGACCGTGATTGCACGCCGACCAGACGCCTCGGCGAACGCGGCCGGCTCGGTGGTCGCCTGTTCCGACGCCACGGTCCAGCCGAGCGCGGTCGAAGAAGACGTGCCATCCATGGCTGCCCAGGCGACCACCTCCTCCTGCCCGGCAGCGTGCTGAGCCCGGCTGCCGGAGGCAGCTGCGCCGGGCTCCAGCCCCGGATCGATGACTCCCAGAGGGGGTCTGCGGTTGTCCGGGCCGACGATCACCGAGCCGGACTTGTCCAGCAGCCAAGCGCCTTCCGGCCCGGCGGCGGCGAGCAGTTCGCCGAGCCGGTCCGGATCGACCTGCCCGACGAGTAGGTATTTCGTGTCGGCCGCCTTGCCGATGGGCGTGTATTCCACGATCTGTCGTCCGGTGTCGACCTGGGCCAGCCGCATCCCGGCCTCGCTGGGGGCCGGGTCGCCGAGAAGCGCCGGCTGTGCCGGTGCACCGGCCTGGGCCACGACCTCGCGGCTGGCCCGATCGACGACGTAGAGCGACTTCCAGGGCCGGCCCTTGGACAGGACCGGCAAAGCTCGGTCCGGCCGGCTCAGCGATTCGTCGACGACCGCGGCAATCTCCGCCAGGCTGCCCATCCCGCCGTCGAGCGACCGGGAAATCGCTTCCTGCGCCGCCTCTGTGCTTTCCTGCCTGCTGTCAAGCACCGACTGGGGAACCGGAGCGGAATCCCCGGTGCGGGACAGGCAGATTGCCGCGGCGGACGCCAGCACCAGGAACGACATCAGCCCGGCGACCCAAGGTGCCCGCAGGCTGGGAAGGCGCCGCCCGCTCATCGGCAGACCGCTTGCCGCGCGAAGGCCGACACCCGGATGGCCGTGCGGGATTGCCTCACGAATTCGACTTTTCACGAGCACCCGTCCCAGCGCAATCGAATGTAACTATCTTCCAGCCCATACGCGACGAACGGCCGGTTCCGCGTCCGCCAGGGACAGTGACGTGCCCGGTCCAGCGCAAACTTCGTCATCGCCACGTTGAACCGGGCGCTCACAGAGGGCCGGCAGGGGCTCGTCCGGTCTCGCGTGGGCGGAACGGCGCACTACGGCGGCGCTCGGCCAGCCGACGGTCGGGCATGGGCTGGAAGATAGTTACATCCAGCTGCGCCGGAGCGCGTGATCGTGGAATGTCGAATTCATGAAGCACTCCCGCACGGCCATGTGGGTGTCGACCGGCGTCGTGGTGGTGACCAGCGCGGTGGCCCTCGTCCTGCTCCTCGTGCCCGGCGTGACCGACAAGCCGGAGCAGCTCGACGCCGGCGAGATCGACCTGGCGGCCGACGTCCGCCAGTTCGCGGAGGGGATGTCGGCTGAATCCGGCTACTCGAAGCCGTCTCCCGCCGAGCGCGCGGCGATCGGCGAAGGCGTTCGGCGCGTGCTGGACGGAGAACCGCTCGATGCGAGAAAGGCAATGGCCTCCGTCGGCTACACGGTCTCGAAGCGTGTCGACACCGGGACCAAGCGGAGCTTCTACGAGGTGTCGGACAGCACGGACCGGCCACGCGGATGGGGCCGGATCCTGATCGACACGGCCGCCACCGTCCACTTGGGAATCGAAGTCCCCCATCCGAAGGCCGACTTGGGCAGCGAGCAGCTCGGCATCGCCCTGTTCCAGCGGGTACCCGGCTCGGTTCTCGTGATCGCCGGCGCGCACCGCCGCGCGGCGCCGTACAGACAAGCCGACATGGCCCACACGAATGAAAGCGTATTCGAGACGGTGCACGAACTTTTGGTACAGCGCAAGGTTCCGGTCATGCAATTGCACGGTTTCCGGAACGAATCGGCGCCTGACAGCGATATCGTCCTCTCCGCGGGTCCGGAACTCGGCAGCCCTTATGTGGAACGGATCGCCCAGGGGCTCAAGGCAGCAGGGCTCTCGGTGTGCCTGTCATGGGTCACCGGCTGCAAAGGCCTGGAAGCCACCACCAACGTCCAGGCAAAATGGGTCGCCGAACACGGTGGCGACTTCGCGCACATCGAGGTATCCCAGGACACCAGGTTCACCGCTGAAGCAAGCGGCCGTGTCGTGTCCGCACTCGCCCAACAGGTGGCCGGCCGATGAGCGCGCGGCGCGTACCGGGCGTCCGGGCACCATGGATCGCCGGGCTGGTGTTGTTCCTGACACTGGCGGCCGCCGCCGGGATCTACATGTCCCGCCCGCGGGATTCCTCGCCGGTTCCCCAGTCCATCCTCGACAGCAGACGGGAAAGCACCGTAGCGGCCCAGCAGGCCATCGCCCGGTCGCTCAACGGCGGGCTGAGCAGCCTGGCGGAAATCGCCACCGTCGTCGACGAATCGATGAGCCAGCGGAACAGAGCGTTGCTGCTCCCCTTCAAGGGCCGGATCTGGAAGTCTCTCTACGTCGTCAACCGAACCAGTCACGTGGTCGTGGCCCAGGTCGGCGACCCCGCACAGCCCGCGGTGCTCGGCGACCCGCTCCCGAGCGAGGCCGGCTCGCGGCTGGCACAGGTCGGCACCGACCGGCAAATCGTCCAGTACACGCCGGTCGGCAAGGCCGCCGACGCGAAGTACCTGCTCGTCGGGCATCTCGATCCGAACCGGCTCGGCGAACTGCTCGCGGTGGCCGGCCCGGAAGGCGCCTGGCTGCTGGACAAATCCGGCTCGGTGATTGCCGGCCCCCGTGATCGCACGCCACCGCAAGGAGTCGTCGACCAGGACATGGAACCCGGCGAGGGTTCCTCCGGCAGCCGGGTTCAGCACACCGCCGAGCGGTACGAAGTGATCGCCTGGGCGTCCCTGGGCGGCAAGCCGCCGTCGAGCACGCTCGGCTGGACTGTGGTGTCGAACCAGGCGACCGTCGAAACTGTCGCCCCCACCGACGCCTCTCGTCAGCGAGCCATCACTGTCGCCGCCCTGCTGGCCGTGCTCACCGTGATCGGTTTCGCGACCCTCTATTTCCTGGTGCTGCGCCAGATCCGGCTGCTATGGCGAGTCGCCGAGTCAACCGGCCAAATCGTACCCAAGGCACCGAAACACGGTGAAGCAGGACGCGTGGCGATGGCGTTCACCCACGCCCGGGCAACACCGTCCGGCCGGAATCTGACGAGGGGCAATGACTACACGCACTGACGGCAATCACGCGCAGAACCGGCACGCCCCGGTGCCGAGAACGGCCCCTGCGGCCGAGAGCCGCCCCAGGCGCCATTTTCCGCTGGCCCTGCTGACCTGGGGCCTGGGCGCTACCCTCTTCCTCGGTACCGCGGGCACGGTCGCGACCGCGCCGTCCTCCTGGCTGGTCGACCCGATACCGGAGAGCGTCGCGGCCGAACAACAGACACGAACGGCTCTGGCCGCCCGCCAGCTGCAGCACTCGCTCGACAGCGGCGTGTCCGACCTGAACGCCGTCGCCGCGGGGATCCGGGTCCTCAAAGACGCCGAAACACCATCGAAGCTGCTGTCGCAGCTGATGTCAGCACGGGATCGTTATCGCGGCGTCGCGTACCTCTCGCCCACCGGCGAGGTCCGCGCCAAGGCCGGCGAGGACGTCGACGCCGCAGCGATGAAGACGGCCGACAAGCCGGCTCTCGCGGTCGGCCCGCCGCAGGGCGTCTCACCGCGGGTGTTCGTCTCCGCTCCCGTCACCGGCGCGAAGGCCGGGCGGCTGGTCGCCGAGTTCAAGCCGGACGCGCTGATCAAACCGCTGTCGCTGGCGGGGCCGGGCAACACCCGGCTTCTCAACTCCGACCGGAAGGTCATCGGCGCGACCACCGGCTTCACCGCGTTCGAACCCCTGTCTCGCCCGGATCTGGAGCAAGCCGCGAAGGATGCCGCAGGCGGGCCCGGTCACGCGCTGCGCGAGGTGGACGGTGAGCGGCACGCGGTCAGCTGGGCGCCGGTCACCAGCACTCAACCCACCCGGCAAACCGGGCTCACGGTCGTCACCGACCGGTCGGAGTCCGCGCTGACCCTCTCCCACTCGGACGAAAAGCGCGAACTGATCCTGCTCGGGGCCCTGATCGCCGTGCTCACCATCGTCGTCTTCGGCTGGCTCTACGTGGTGATCGTCGGCCCGTTGTCCGCGCTGGCGAGGGCGGCCGGACGCATCACCCGCGGCGACACCGACGACCCGGTGATCGTCCGCCGCTACGACCAGCTCGGCCTCATCGCCCGGAACCTCGAACGGGTCCGGCGCGAGCTGATCCGGAGGAACCGATGATCTTCCTGTATGCGGTCTTCAGCCTCGCGCTCGGCACGCTGCTCGTCGCGGGGATCATCGAGCAGCGCCGGCACCAACGCAACCTCGACACCATCCCCAGCCGGATCCTGGTCAACGGCATCCGCGGCAAGAGCTCGGTCACCCGGCTGTGCGCGGGAGCGTTGCGCGCCGGCGGCCTGGCCACGGTCGCCAAGACCACCGGCACCGCGGCCCGGTTCATCCACCCCGACGCGACCGAGGAGCCGGTCCACCGGAAGTTCGGCATCGCCAACGTCGTCGAGCAGATCGGCATCGTCCGCCAGGCCGCCGCCGCGCAGCCGGACGTCCTGGTCATGGAATGCATGGCCGTCATGCCTCCGCTTCAGGAAATCAACCAGACCAAACTCATCCAGTCCACCATCGGCGTGCTCAGCAACGTCCGCGAAGACCACCTTCAGGAAATGGGCCCGACGCTCCAGGACGTCGCCCGCTCCCTGTCGCGGTCCATGCCGATCGGCGGCATCTGCGTCACGGCCGAACGCGACCTCCTGCCCATCCTCCAGGAGGAAGCGGACAAACGGTCCTGCCAGCTGATCGCCGTCAACTCCGACGACGTGACCGACCGCGAAATGGCCGGATTCCGCTACCACAGCTTCAAGGAGAACGTCGCCATCTCCCTCGAAGTCGCCCGCCTCCTCGGCGTGCCCCGGCAACAGGCCCTCAAGGGCATGTGGGACGCGCCACCCGATCCCGGCGTCCTCACCGTGGAGTCCTACGACTTCGGCAGCAAGACACTCCGCTTCGCCAACGTGTTCGCCGCCAACGACCCCCGCTCCACCGTGATGAACGTGCAGCAGCTCATCGAGCAGCGACAGATCCGGGAACCCGTCTTCACCCTCGTCAACTGCCGACCCGACCGCGTCGAACGCAACGGCCAGATGGGCGAGATCGTGCCCGAACTGCGCACCGACAAGCTGTTCGTGATCGGCCACCCCGCCCGGTCGGCGCTGGCCAAGATCCCGGCCGGCTGGCGCGGCCAGGCCTTCGACCTGGGCGGCCCGAACCGCCCCGTCGAGGAGATCCTGCGCACCATCGTCGACCAGATCGACCGCGACGCCTCGCTCGTCGCCATCGGCAACATCCACGGCCAAGGAGAAAAACTCTTGCACCACCTGGAAAAGGCAGGAATGCAGTGCTGACCGCCACCGTGACGGCCGAGGTGGCCGTGCTCGGCATCGCCATCGGCCTGGTGTTCTCGCTCGGCTGCTACCTGGTCTCCAACCTCTCCCCCGGCGGGATGATCACACCCGGCTGGCTCGCCCTGGCCACCATCACCGATCCACGCAGGCTGTGGATCATCGCCGGCGTCACCGTCGCCACCTACTTCGGCACGCGTCTGTTGCAGAAATTGGTGATCCTGTACGGCAAGCGGCTCTTCGCCGCCGTCCTGCTGCTCGGAGTGTTCCTCCAGCTGACGACCTTCATCTTCCTGCTGAAGGACCACCCGTTCCTGTTCTCCCATGGAACACTCGGCTTCATCGTGCCCGGCCTGATCGCCTACCAGTGCGTCCGCCAGCCCATCAAGGCCACCCTCGCCTCCACCGGCATCGTCACGCTGCTGGCCTACGTCGTCCTGCTCTCCGGCGTCCTGCTCAACTTCCTGCCGCATTCCTGAAAGGACTTCCGGTGACCGAGCAAAGCAGGGGACCAAGAGACGAGCCCGGCGTCTCATGCTTTCCAGCCACCAGGCCGATGCGGATCTCGCGTAGGACCGGATACGGCGCAATCGCCACGACTGAGAAGACGCTGAGACCTGCGCACAGGCTCCTACCTTCGTCGGGTACCACCACCTGCACCGGCCGATAAAGTTCGACTTACCCGCGCACCCCGAGCCGGGATTCGCCGAAACACCGTCCGCGACAGTCCTTATTTTTCTCCCCGGGAAAGTGGTTGCAAAACCAACTCACCCCCGGTCGGCTTTCCGCGGAATCGACGCCCCCACTGAGTCGCCGAAAGGATCCACCATGCGCAAAACCGTCGCCGCCACCCTCGCCGCCATGACCCTCACCACCGGAACACTCGCCACCCCCGCCGCGCAGGCGAGCACTGTCGTTCCGAACATCATCGGTGGCGGCACCGCCACCGATGCCCCCTGGGGCGCCCAGGTCTACTGGAACAGCGTGGGTTTCCAGTGCTCTGGCTCCATCATCGCCGCCCAGTGGGTACTGACCGCCCGGCACTGCCTCGCCACCGGAGCCATGTACGTGCTGGTCGGCAGCCTCAACCTCGGCCAGGGCACCAAAGCCACCGTCGACCGCACCCAGACCCCACCCACCGGCGACATCGCCCTGCTCCACCTGAGCTCCACAGTGGACGCCACCTACATCACACTCGCCGACTCCGACCCCGCCGTCGGCGACACGAACCAGATCTACGGCTGGGGCCGCACCCAGGGCACCAACCCGCCCTCCCCCGTCCTCAAGACCGCCAACGTCCAGGTCACCGGCGCCGGCACCGACGCTTACAGCGGACCCGCGATCGCCAGCCAGGGCGTCGACGGATCCGCGTGGCACGGCGACTCCGGCGGCCTCCAGCTCGCCGGCGGCGCCCAGGTCGGCGTCTGCTCCACCGGTTCAAACAGCGGTTCCGACATCAACGGAACACAGAACTACGCCAGCGTGGCCAACAGCCGAGCCTGGATCCGCGAAACCGCCGGCGCGTAGCCCCCCGCACCTCCACCCGGCCCACCGATCCCCCAAGGGCCGGGTGGAGGCCAGACCACCCCCACCGGGACAAGACACCGCGCCGGCGTGAACCCGGATCGGGCATGCGTTCAGGCGGCAGTGCCCCGAGCCTCGAGGCCGGCGTTCGCCAAGACGCCGCGGCAGGTGTCGGCCAGCCTTTCCGGAACCTGTTCGCTGATTCGGCCGGGCCTGGCCGGATCGATCATCTCCGGGGTACACTGTCCGTGAGCAGACCGACACCGGCGCCCGGCGCACCTTCTGCGAGCTGCTGCACATCGGCAAGAAGGTCGGTCTTCCCGGTCTCGGGTACCCAGTCGTGCTCGCGGTCGGCACGAGAAAGAGGGCAAGGCCCACGACTACGATCGCGACCGGTGCCCGTGGTAACCACCGTCCATCCGGGAACCGACGCCCGGCTGGACCCGGCCGGTCAGCTTTCGGCAGCCTCGTAGGCGATCAGGGCCAGTTGCACGCGGTTGGCGCACTCGAGTTTCACCAGCATGCGGCTGATGTGCGCCTTGACCGAGCCTTCGCTCATCCGGCAAGTACGGGCGATCTCCGCGTTGGACTGGCCTTGAGCGAGCGGCCGCAGAACTTCACGTTCGCGGCCGGTCAGCGAGGCAAGCCGGGCCTGGGCGCGTTCGGCACGCCGTGGGTCGCGGTCCCGCAACCGCGCGAGCACCGCACAGGTCACCTGCGGCGAGAGGTACCCCTTACCGGCGGCGATCGCCCGCACGGCGTCGAGCAACACCCGCGGTTCGGTGTCCTTGAGCAGGAACCCGGCGGCGCCGGCGTGCAGCGCCCGCAGGACATACCGATCGTCGGAAAAGGCGGTCAGCATCGCGACCGCCGTGGCGGGCACGTGCCGGCCAACCAGTTCGGCCGTGGCCAGGCCATCGCCGTCGGGCATATGGATGTCCAGGAGCAGGACGTCCGGCTGGTGGCGGTGCGCCAGCCGCAGCGCCTCGGACCCGCTCCCGGCTTCCGCGACGACCTTGATGTCCCCCGCCGTCTCCAGCAGCCCCCGGACGCCGGCCCTGATCAGCTGCTCGTCGTCCGCGACGACCACCGAGATCACCGGGCACCCACAGTCGCCGGGAACTCCGCGGCCACCTCGAAGCCGCCGTCCGCGTCGGCGCCCCAGGTCAGCCGGCCTCCCCTCGCCGCGACCTGCGCGGCCAGCGTCCGCAGCCCCCGGCCGGTGCCGGTGCCCTGCGTGCTCGGCGCCTGTTCCGGGGGACGGTTGCGGATCAGCAGCCGCGCCCGGCCGTCGACCACCCGGAACTCGACGACGACGTCCACCGGTCCGGCGTGCTTGTGCACGTTCGTCAGCGCCTCCTGGACGACGCGCCGGACGACGTCGGCCAGTTCGGGAGGGAGTTCGTGGAGGTCACCGGGCAAAGTGGACTCGATGCGCAAGCCCGCGCGGCGGGAGGAATCGATGAGGGTGTCCACTGTGACCGGTTCGGCGTCGAGCACCCGGACGATCTGCCGCAGATCATGCATGGCGGCGCGGCTGGTCCCGCCCAGCAGCCGCGCGGTCTCGGCGTCCGCGGCGCCGCCGAGTTCGAGCCGCCCGGCGTGCAGCGCGATGAGGCTGAGCTTGTGCCCGAGGACGTCGTGCATCTCGCGGGCGATCCGGTCGCGCTCCTGCGTGAGCACCAGGTCCCGCTGGATCGCCGCCATCTGCCGGGAACGCCGGACGTAGGCGCCCGCCATGAGCGGCACCAGCACCTGCACCCCCACCTCGGCCACGAACAGGGTGCCGTCAGGATCAGGTACATCCGGCATATCCGGCGCCGGCAGCGCGAACACCACCGCGGTCGCGACGACCGCGAGGGCACCGGGAACCGCACGCCCGAACGCACCGACCGCGTACAGGGCACACATCGGCACGACGATGGCGTCGGAAGGCGAGAACGCAACGAGCGCCGTGATCGCGAGCAGCACCGCCGAAGGCGCCTTCCGCCGCGCCGCAAGCAAGGCGGCTGCGCCGGCGTTCCACCACGCCTCCTCGGCCCCGGCCGCCAGCACGACACCCAGCGTGACGCAGCTCCCGGTGACCGCCGCGTCGACGATCAGCTCCCGGCTGCGTCGGCCGAGGCCATGCCACCGGGCCCGGAACCACTCGACAACGGAACTGTCCACGGCCACCAGTTTGACACCTGCCCGAGTGCTCGCGTGGAGGCCCATCCGGCGCGCTTGCCGGAGGTCCGAAACCCGCAAGGCCAGGCATTGCCCAGAGTTCTCCGCTCGTTACGCCGAGTTCAGCTGTGGTCGGTTGTCGCGGTGAACGTGTCGGATGATCGGCCCACCGGGTCGATGCCGGTCGATGGTGCGAGGGTGGTGCGGACGCCCTTGCGGTCCGTGCCCAGCTTCGCCAGGATTCGAGCCACGTGCTTCTCGACCGTGCGGGGCGAGAGGAACAGGGTCTCGGCGATGTCGGCGTTGGTGGCGCTGCGGCTGAGGAGTTCGGCGACCTCCAGCTCGCGGGGTGACAGCTCGTCGCCGTACCCCCGGCGTCCGCGCCTGGCCGATTCCTCGACCCCCAGCGCGCGCAGAGTGTGCTGGCAGCGCATGGCATCCGCGATCGCGCCGAGTCCGCTGTGGACGTGCGCGGCTTCGGTGAGGTGCGCGGCCGCGTCCTCGGGGCAGGAGCGCACCAAGGCGTTCGCGAGCTGTTCCGCGGCCTGTGCCGCGTGGTAGGGCCTGCCGATGTCCTGCCACGCGGCGCGGGCCGTGGCGAAGTGCTCGGCGGCGGTGGCCGGTGCGCTGTCCCGCGCGAGCAGTCCGGCTGCGAGCTCGAGTTCGGCCGTGGCAGCGGGAGCATCCCGGTCCCGCACACCGCGTGCGGCATCGGCCACCAGCCGCTCGGCTTCCTCGCGGTGTCCGCCGGCCAGTGCGGCTTCGACCGCGACCGGGACCAGGCCCGTGGTGCGCGTCCAGCTGCCGAGCCGGCGCAGCATGGTCACCGCGGGTTCGGCGCTCGCCCACGCCGCCCGCGGGTCGTTCTGTGCGAGTCGCACCGCGGTGAGGCCGGCGGCGATGCTCATGCTCACGTCCGCCTCGGACGTCTCACGTCCACGCCCGGCGGCGGCGAAGTGCTCGAGTGCCTGGGAGTGTTTGCCCTGGGCGAGCGCCAGATGTCCCCGGTACAGGGCGCGGTCGAGGTCGGCCTGCCGGACGTCGGGATAGGCCCGGCACAGCACGTCGTACTGCTCGTCCAGACCGACCCAGCGACCGGCCAGCCAGTCCGTGCGCAGCAGCCTGACGCGAGTGAGGCACTCGAGCGGGGCGTTCTCCGTGCGGGCGGCCAGATCCTGGCTCTCCAGCATCAGGCCGCGGGCGCGCCGGTCGTGGCCGAGCTGGAGGGCCGCCTCGCTGAGGTTGTACAGCGCTTGGCACATCCGACGCAGCACGGGCTCGGCCGCGTCCCGGCGCGGCAGCCGGTCCACCAGCGGCCACACGGCGGGATCGCCGGCCCTGGCCATCAGCATGAGCCTGGTGACCTGGACGTCTGTCCGAACCGGCTCGTCAGTCTCGTCAGTGCTGTCGCGGACGGCCTGCTCGGCCCGGTCGAGCCACTCCCACGCGTGCGCGGCGGCACCGTCGTACTCGTTCAAAGCCAGCGCGATCATGGCCCTGGCCGCCTTGCGCGGGAGTGTGCCCAGTTCTTCGACGGCGCGTTCGAGCTCGCAAAAACCCGCCGGGTCGCCCGCGAGGTTGAGCATGATCAGCCCCAGACCGAGGCGGATCTCGCCGCGGACCTCCTCCGGCAGCCGGTGGTCGGCGAGCACGGCGGTGAGCACGGAGGCGGTCGCGGCGTAGTCGACGCCGGCACTGGCAATCCTGGCGAGTCCGAGCGCGGCCCTGGACCGCCGGTCGGCGCCGATGTCCTGCCGGTTCAGGATCTGGCGCAGGAGGGTGGCGGCGGTGCCGGTGTCACCGAGCGCCACGGCCTGGTCGGCCGCTTGTTCCACGCGCACGAGCCAGGTTTCGTGGTCACCCGCGGCGAGCGTGTGGTGCGCGACCTGCACCAGCGGCGCCGGATCGTGGGTCTCGAACACCTCGACGGCTCGCCGGTGCAGGCGGATGCGACACGGGCCGGGAATGTGCCGGTAGGCGACCTGCTGCGCCAGCACGTGCCGGAAGCCGTACCGGCCCGTGCCGGCCTCCCTCAGCACGGCGGCGTCCAGTACGTCGATCAGGCCCTGAGCGCCCTGCTCGGGATCCAGCCCGGCGATCTCCGTGAGCAGCGCTTCGGTGGCGGGGACGGCGAGCACGGCCGCCGCGTCGACCACCGCCGCCCCTGCGGGTGACAGGGCGACGAGCCGCTCGGTGATCGCCGCGCGCAGTCCTAGTGGCACGTCGGCGTGCTCCAGCGCGGCGGCGTCCTGGCGCTCCTGGTGGCGGAAGGTCAGCAGATCTTCCTCGGCGACCAGCGGCAACCCCTCGCTGCGGCGGTGCAGCACAGCGCAAAGCTCCGGCGTGGCCCTGGCACCCAGCACGGCCCCGGCCAGCTCGGCGACGTCGGTCTCGGTCAGCGGCGCCAGCCGGATCACCGTGGGGCGGCAGGCGCCACCGAGCACACAGGACCGATCCTCGGCGCGCCAGGTCAGCACCAGGGCGAGGTGGTCGGGCAGGTCGCGGGCGAGCATCACGAGCAGCTCGCGGGTGGCGTCGTCGACCCAGTGCAGGTCCTCGACGACCACAATCACCCGGCCGAGCGAGGCGAGCACCGACCGCACGGCCTGGATCAGCTGGTGCCGGGCGACGCCCGGATCGTCCGGTGTCGGCGGTGCGGGCGGCAGCAGGCCGGCGAGATCCGGGAGCAGCGGTGCCAGCGCACCGGCAGTGGGCGGCAGCTCGGCACCCGGCAGCCAGGGGCCGACCTTGCGCAGCGCTTCCACCACCGGCCCGTAGGGCAACGGCTCGCGCAGCGGGTGGCAGAAGCCGGTCACCACCCGCCACCCCTCCCGCTCCAGGATCGTGGTGGCCTCACGCACCAGCCGGGACTTGCCCATGCCGGCATCGCCTTCGACCACGACCACGGCCGGTGCGCGCCGGACCGCATCGACCAGCTGCCCCAGTTCGTGACGGCGGCCGACGAATGCGAAACCCCGGCCAAATCCGGCATTCCGATCCACCGCGTCACCGTCCTCCCGCATACCCATCTTTTGCGCATACTACCCACTCAAATCCGTTCCCCATTGCTGCGGCCTGCGCAGGACCCGCATCGTCTGGATCGTTCGAGAGCACGACGGCGCGGTCACGCTCACTCCACCGCGTGAAAACGGAGCGCAAACGCCATGACCCACTAGTTGTTCGCGCCGGGGCCGAGGTGCGGGGCCCGCCATGGGCCGACGACCGGACTGTCCGGGGGGTACCGGTAAACAACCCGTGAACCCCGAGCGACCCGTTGAACTCCAGCGGGGTCGTGTGCTCCCGAGCGCCGAAACAACGGGAAATCCGCCGATCGGAACCGCTTCTCCAGCGCCGGGCCACCTCACCCGGCGCGCCACTCGCGGCCGGCCAACCGGGGCAGGTCCGCACCATTGAAAGGGAAGACAATGAAAACGAAGAACGTGCTCGGGGCGGTTCGTTCCCGCCTTGGGACCGCGCAGAACCGGGGGCGCACATCTCCCGAGATCGGCGGCAGCGCGTCCAAGCGACGCCCGCGCAGGATGATCGTCCTCGTCCTGGCCGCCGTCCTGGCGTCCGTGCCGATCTCGGCCACCGTCCAGACGGTCGGCGCGGGCAAGGCCGACGCGGCCGTCGACGACCGCTACTCCTGGGTCACCAGCACTGTGGCAATGACGGCCTTCAGCTACTGGATGAACACCGCGAACTGGCCGGCTACCGGCTCCCAAAACGCTGCGTTCAACACGGGTCACGGGTATGTGAACGGGGGCGGGGCGTACGGCGACCGCGACGGGCAACTGGCCGGCTGGCTCTCGCGGCAGACCGGCCACTGGGGGCCGTGGGATTTCCGGGAGTACGACGGCGAGGTCAGGCAGCACACGTGGGACAACCGGGGCGCCCAGCGATATGTCCTCAACCTCCAAACGGGCATCGTCTTCCACACCGAAGACCACTACGCCGACTTCACCCCGCTCAACTTCGGAAACCTGCCCACCCCCGGTTTCCCCGACCACGTGTTCTGCTACGAGCACCCGACCGGTCAGCCGAACGACAGGCGGATCGTCCTTCACTCGGGCCACTGGAACCGCGCTGAGTGGACGGTTCACGGGCTTCCAGGCTCCGGAATGGAAGTGGACTACCAGCGGGATTGGGAGTGGTGGAACTCCCACGATGGCCAGTACTACGTGGACACCAATGCCGACAATTTCCGTCAATACATCAGCTTCAACGCCCAGCACTCATTGAACATTCACAACGACCCCAGTGCACTCTGCCGGGAATTTACCGGTTTTTGGTACGGAACCTGGTAGTACCGCGACAAGACCACCACCAGGCCCGTCACGGCCGACCGGATCGGGTCCCAGGGGGCAGTTCCGCTGGGACCCACCGGCCGGTCGCGACGCCGCCTATACAGGCGCCAGCCTTTCGAAACGCCCGCGGTGGAAAACCAGAGGCCGGATCCGAGGGAACGGAGTCACCCGTCGGAGGCGCAGCAGGGCGATCACGTGGTCGCCGGCATCCACCTCGGCCTCGAGCGAGCATTCGAGCCACAGCGCCGTCTCGTGCAGGAAGATCGCACCGGATTCCCCTGCCTCCCATCGGATGCCCGCGAAGCGGTCCCCCGCCGGAGCGGACAGCTGGCGGCACAGGTCGCCGTGGTTCTCCCCCAGCACGCTGACGCCCAGGCCCCGCGCTGCGCGCAGCACACTCCACGTGCGCGAAGTGCGCATCGCACAGAACGAGACCAAGGGAGGGTCGAGGGAGACCGGGACGAAGGAGCTCGCCACCATCCCGACCGGCTTGCCGTCCACGAGCCCGCAGACCGCCACCACCCCTGATGCGGTGTGGCCGTAGGCATCGCGTAGTTCGCGCGACGCGTTCGGACCGACTGCCATGGCTATCTCCTCCGTCACCATGCCTGCGGCGTTCCGAGCGGCAGGATCTCCCGGATCTCGTCGATACTGCGGATCTCGTTGTCGACCACTTTGAAGACCGCCACCATGTAGAAGGTCCCGCTGTCGGGTCTCGGACTGTGCGTCACCGGGTGGAAATCGACCATGACCGTGCTGACGGCGACGCCACGGGCCGGATCGAGAACGGGGAAGTGACCTCCGCGGACGGTCGGCCTGGCCCCTCGGGTCTGGTTGAGGCAGCTGGCGACGGTGTGCACTGTCGCGTCGGGTGACAACAGCGTCGTGAGCGTGTTCGTCACCTTCTTGCCGTTGTCGTAGCGGTCGCAGCGGTAGCCGATCCGCGCCAGGCTGCCGTCGCTCTCCCCCAGGGCCGACCAGTAGCCGCCGGCCACCGCCGCGAGCGCGTCGCGGTCGCAGGCGCGTTCGGGCGGCACCCGTGCGTCGTAGAGCACGTCGGGAGTCAACAGCCGGTCGACGTCGGCGAAGTGCCCGGCCGTGTCGGTACTGACGAGCAACTCCGCTTCGCTCACCGCATCGTCCGCCACCCTGAGCCGGAGCGCGAACGGACGGCGTTGCCCGGCGCAGACCGCGACCCCCGTCGTCGCGAGCTGGCCCTGTTCGACGTCGACGAACGTCTGCAGGCCGAGGAAGTCGCCGACCGTGTTCCAGAGCCCTTCACCCGGCTTGATTTCGACGGCGTTCTCCGTCACCCGGGAGGAGTTGTTCCACCGGGCGAAGCCAGGGTCGTGGCGGACCAGGCTGTCCAGGAAGCGATCACCGTGCCCTCGGAGCATCCGCTCGACTTCCTGGACGGGCGCGGCGGTCATCGCTCGGCCGGGGAAGCCAGGACGGCGCTCTCGCTGCGCGCCGGCGTCCGCGACACCGTGTAGGTGAAGGGCTTGAGCGTCGCCATGAGCAGGAAGGCGACCACGGTGGCGCCGATGACCAGCGCCATGGGCACCGTGAAGCTGCCGGTGGCGTCGAAACCGTCGCTGATGAGCAGGGTCGCCGTCCCGATGCTCACGACGTTGAGTCCGAGGCTGAAGCCGAAGATCTCCGCGGACGCCTTGAGGCCGAAGTACCGGGTCACCAGGTACGGCAGGAGCATGGTCACGGTACTCAGCGCGACCCCGGAGAGGACGGCTCCGAGGAACTGGAGAGCGAACGACGTCCCGGAGAAGAACAGGAGCATCGTGCCGGAGACGGGAATCAGGTACAGGGCAGCGATGAAGCGCTGCGATTGAATGCGGTCGGCGAAGAACGCGCAGAACACCACGCCGGCCATGCCCGAGAACGCCAGCACCGAGGCCAGGAGGGTGGTGCGGTCCGCCGAGACCCCGCGGCCCGCCAGCCAGGGCACCAGGTGTGTCTGGGTGCCGACCAGCGACCCCGCCGCCAGGCAGTCGGCCAAGGTCAGGGCCCAGTAGGTCCGCGTGCGCATCGCCTTCGTCCCCGAAGCTCCCGCGTCGGCTGCCGGGCCGGCACCGTCATCCGCAGTCGGGGCGCCGAGCGGCTCGGCCGGGTTCAGCCGGAGCAGGAACGCCGCCGCGCCGCCCGCGCAGATGAGCACCGCCAGGGCGAGCACCCGCAGGGCGAACCGCCAGTCGTGGGTGTCGATCAGCCAGCGTGCGACCGGCGCGACCCACGTCTGTGACAGCTGTACCGCGACGGCGGTCACCAGGGCCAGCATGAGCGCGCGGTTGGCGTCGTACCAGGACGAGACGACCCGCGCGTAGACGACCGGCCCGGACAGGCCCGCGCCGAGCCCGATGCCGACGATGCCCAGCCAGTAGAGCGGCCCGGCCGAGTCCATTTGCGACAGGGCGAGCAGTCCGCCCGCGAACAGCACCACGCCGGTGGTGGCCGTGATGCGCACCCCGACGAGTCTGATGATTCGGCCGCCGAGCGGGCAGGCCGCAGCGGTGACGTACTGGGAAACGGAGAACACGAGCGTGAAGACGGGCAGTCCCCAGTGCATCGCCTGCGAGACCGCGGGCAGGAAGACCGAGAAAGAGCCCACGAAAATGCCGGACATGCTGAATGTCATGCAGATGAACGTGGCTACCGTAGCCTGAATACGCAGTGATTTCGCCATTGTTTTCCTGCCACTTCGTCGTGGGGGCGACCGTGCTCCACGATGGTAGGTGGGGTACTCGCCCAAACAAGGCGGCGAAACCCGGGGCCGTGGCGGGGGGCGCCCGGTCTCCAATCCGCCGTCTGGTTTGACTCCAGGATGCGTCCTACCGTGACGCAAGCCGCAGGGAGCGGCACGTACCACCCAGGTCAGTCAAAGGAGACGGCGTCATGGCAAAGGCTTTCCCGCCGGAGCTCACCTCGGGTATGGACGAGCCGTGCCGGTTCGATCTCGAGGTGTTCGACCTGGAAGTCGTGGACGGCGAGGTGCCGGCGGACATCGACGGGCTGTTCGTCCAGGCCGTGCCGGACCAGGTGTACCTGCCGGACGTCCCGGTGCTCTACCCGATGACCATCGCGGCGGGCGGGGACGGCGCGGTCCGGGCGTTCCGGATCAAGGACGGCTGCGTGGACTTCCGGACGCGCTATGTCCGCACGGAACGGTTCGAACTGGAGCGCAAGGCGCGCAGACCCCTGTTCGGGAACTACCGGGACCCGTACTCCGACGACCCCAGCGTCGCCGGCAAGGACCGGACCACCGCGAACACCGCCATCTACTGGCACGCGGGCCGGATGCTCGCCTCCAAAGAGGACGGGCTGCCGTACGAGGTCGACCCGGTCACGCTGGAGACCCGCGGGGTCTGGAACGCGCACGGGGCCATCACCAGCCTCACCTTCACCGCGCATCCCAAGTTCGACCCGGACACCGGCGAGATGTTCGGCTTCGGCTACGCGGCCCGGGGCGAGACGACCCGGGACATCGCGTACTACGTGATCGACGCCGCGGGCAAGGTCACCCACGAGGCGTGGTTCGAGGCGCCGTACTCGGCCATGATCCACGACTGCGCGCTGACCGAGCACTACATGCTGTTCCCGATCATGCCGGTCACCAGCGATCTCGACCGGCTGAAGGCCGGCGGCCCGCACTTCGTCTACGACGCGGACCTCCCGCAGGTCTTCGGCGTCATGCCCCGTTACGGGAGCGCCGACGAGGTGCGCTGGTTCCAGGCACCGCACGCGTTCCCCGGCCACACGATCAACGCCTACGAAGAGGACGGCACGATCGTCTTCGACCTGCTGGAGACCGACGGCAACGGCTTCGCCCCGGTCGTACCCGACAAGAACGGCGCGCCGATGCGCCCGGACGGCCTCACCACGCGCCACGTGCGCTGGCGCATCGACTACTTCGCCGACGACGAGCACCTGGTGGAGCGGGAGGTGCTGGCCATCGTCAACGGCGAGGGGCCGCACGTCGACCCCCGGCGCCAGTTGAAGCCGTACCGGCACGTGTTCGTGCCGACCCTGGACCGCGGCAAGCTCGCCACGGACGTCAACGGCCGCCCCTACCCGGTGATGTTCAACCAGCTCAGCCACTTCGACCTGGAAGCGGGCACCCGCGAGGACTGGTACCCGGGGCCGGCCGCGACGTTCCAGGACCCGGTGTACTTCACCAAGTCCGCCGACGCGCCCGAACACGACGGGTACCTGATCGCCACGCTCAACTGGCCGCTGGAGCGGCGCAGCGAACTCGTCATCCTCGACACGCTCGACCTCGCGCGCGGGCCGGTCGCCCGGCTCCGGCTCCCCGTCCGCATGCGCCTCGGCATCCACGCCACGTGGTTCGACGGCGCCGAAATCCCCACCTGGAGGTAGCACACCGTGACCATCGACCACACCGAAGCACCGGTCACCGACCTCGTCGCGGCCCAGCTCGCGGCGCACAAGCAGACCGTGCTGACCATGATGTCACTTTTGACCGATCCCGCGACCTCCGAGCAGGCACGCGCCCACCTCACCGAGACCTACCTCCAGCACAACCCGAACATCGCCTCGGGAGCGGACGCCATCATCGCCTGGACGAAGACCGAGGAGGCACGGCACGCGCGCGAATCGATGCGTCCCGCACCCGAACCTCCGGTTATGGTGGCCGAAGGCGACAAGGTCGTGATGATGATCAGCCGGGACCTGCCCGACCCGCGGGAACCGGGCAAGACCTACCGGTCCTACTGGTTCGACATGTGGCGCGTCGAGGACGGCAAGCTCGCCGAGCATTGGGACGGCGCTCCGGTGAGCACCGAGTAGATCGCAGAACGGAGGGAGGCGGCCATGAGCAGCACCGAGATCTCTCGCCGCTCTTCCCGGCCGGGTGCGGACGCGAAGCCCGGGCCGACGATCTCCGCTTTGTATTCCAGCGTGGTCGGCGCCGAGGAGGCGCAGACGAAACTGCCGCTGCTCGTGGCCCGGGACATCGAGGAGCGGTTCATCCGGGACGGCTGGCCGGTGGGCCGGGTCTACGGCAGCGAGGCCGAGATGGCAGCGCACTACGGGGTGGGCCGCGATGTGATGCGCGAAGCCGCGCGCGTGCTCGAAGCGCGCCAAGCGCTCCAGGTGCGGCGCGGCCCGCGCGGCGGTCTCGCGGTCGCGAAGCCGTCCGGAACCCACCTGCGGGTCATGGTCGGCGGCTACGCGCACCTCACCGGCATCGAGCTGCCGGAAATCGTCGAGGCCTGGGTCGCCATTCATGTCACGGCCGTGCGCCTGATCGGTGCGCACCGACCCGGTGCGACGCCCTCCGGCGCGGACATCGAGCAGTTCGCCGCCCAGGTCATCGAGTGGAGCGGAAGCGGCGTTCTCCGGCGCCTGCGCGACATCATCGCCCCGCTGCTGCCGCCGCTGCACCTGGACCAAGCCGATGCCGCGCCGGAACTGATCATCGGCGACCTCGAGCACGGCCGCGGCGACGAGGCCGCGCGGCGGACCCGCGTCCTGCTGCGCGCCGCGGCGCGCGAAACGCTGGACCGATCGGCGAGCTGGTCCGGCACGGAGGTGCCGGCACCGCTCGATCAGCTCCGGATCCCGGCGTTCCGGATCGTGCGCGAACTGATGTCGGAAATCACCCCGGCCGAGTGGGTCAAGGGCCGGCCGCTGGGCAACGAGTTCGACCTCGCCGAGCGGCTCCGCGTCGATCGCAGCGTGATCCGCCAGGCCATCCGCATCATGGAGGACGCGGAGACCGCGGTGCCCCTGCCCGGGCGCGGGCGCGGCCTGATGACCCGCTGCCCCAGTTCGGGGCCGCTCAGCCGCCAACTGTGCATCCACCTCGCCGCCCGTGGCGAACCGTGGGATCAGACCGCGCGAGCGCTCGGCGGCCTGATGATCGAGCTGGCGGAGCTCGCGGCGCGCAAGGCCGATCCGGACGACGCCGCCCTGCTCGACGCGGCCTACGACCGGCTGCGCGAACCGGCCCAGGCGGCGCCGATATCAGCCGTCCAGCCGATCGAGAGGTTGCAGAACCAGCTGGCGCACAATGCCCTGCTGGCACTTTTCGTGGACGGCATCAAGGCGTATTTGTCGTGGAGCATGCGTGATGAGCTGTACGCGCCGTCCTGGGTCATCGACTTGTACGCCAGGTCCACCGAGAACGTCCTGCGGGCCATCGGCCGCGGCGACCCCGAGGAGGCCGAGCGCCTCCAGTCGGTGAAACTGGAAACGCTCGCGGAGTGCCGCCACATGCTGCTCACTTCGGAGCACGGCCTGCCCGACGCCGGTCTCTGACTGCTCGCCCCCGGCCGGAATTCCACCGTCTTTTTTCCCGGGAAGCCCGACTCTAGCATCAGAGAAAAGCGGCTTCGAAAGGCAAGAAATGGTTGGAATACCGTCTGTTCACGAGTCACCTTTCAGCACGCCCGAGGGGCGCCGTATCCGCGACGAGGTACGCGAACTCGTTCCGTTGATCCGGGAGCACGCTGCGGCCGGCGAGGAACTCGGATGCCTGCCTCCGGCGACGCTCGACGCACTGCACCGCACGGGTCTGTTCCGTGCCTCGGTACCGCCTGAATTCGGCGGCTACGCCCTCGGAGCCCGCGACCTCGCCGAGATCGTGACCGCGGTCGCGACCGGCGACGGGTCCGCGGCGTGGATGGCGATGATCGCCAGCGGGTTCGCCCGGGTCATGCTGACGTTCCCCGAGGACGCCGTGCGCGAGGTCTACTCACGGTCGCTCGAATGGCCTGGGCCGGTGGTGGCCAGCGCATCGCTGTTCTCCGAGCGGATCCAGCGGGCGAGCCGCGTCCCGGGCGGCTATTCGATCCCCTCCGGCGGCAAATGGGGATTCGGCAGCGGCTGCAAGCACGCCGCGTACGTCGTCGTCGGCATCGAGGTGCCGACCGGCCCCGGCTCGGTGCTGCGGGCCATGGCGCTGCTGGAGAAGGGCCAGTACGAGATCGTCGACGACTGGCACGTCATGGGCCTGCGGGGCTCGTCGAGCAACAGCGTCAGGACGACGGAGGAGATCTTCGTTCCCGAGCAGCGTGTTGCCGACCTGGCCCGGATGCCGGAGCGTCTCGACCAGCTCCACGAGCGCTACCAGGGGCTCGGCTACCAGCTCGACGGACGCGGCCAGATGCTGATTCCCGCGTTGGAGACCATGGCCGTCACGCTGGGGATGGCCCAGGGCGCCTTCGAGTGCTTCCTCGACCAGTCCCGCCGGAAAAAGCCGTTCAACCTGCCTTACGACACGCTGGCCGCCACCCCGTCCGTCCAGGTCGCCGCGGGCAAGACGCACGCGATGATCAACGCCGCGGAATGCCTGCTGTTCGGCCGGGCGGACCACATCGACCGGAAGGCGCAGGCCCGGGAGCCGTTCACGGCCGCCGAGGAGTCCGCGATCATGATGGACCTCGTCCACGCCGGGAACGTGTGCGGTGCGGCCATCGACACCCTTCAGCTCACCCTCGGGTCCTCGACCGTCAGCGTGCGCAACCCGATCCAGCGGTTCGCCCGCGACGTCCGCGTCGCCCTGACGCACGGCTCGACCCGGCTCGACCCGTCCGCCGAGATCAGCGGGCGGCATCTGCTCGGGCAGCCGCCCTTCACGGACGGCATGGCGGCGGTACCGGGAGTGGCCAAGGCCGCCGAAACCGCCCAGGTCGCCGTCCCCGTCCCCGTCGCCTGAACCGGGCAGGAGAACCCAGATGGACCTCGGACTTTCCGGTAAGCGCGCCCTCGTCACCGGCAGCAGCTCCGGCATCGGCGCCGGCGTCGCCCTGATGCTGGCAGCCGAAGGCGCCCACGTCGTCGTGCACGGCCGGGACAAAGAGCGCACCGCCGAGACCGCCGCCACGATCCGCGACCACGGCGGACGGGCCGACGAGGTGCTCGGCGACCTCACGGTCGAGCCGGAAGCCGCGGCGGCCTGCGAGCAGATCCTCGCCTCGGGCGGCGTCGACATCCTGGTGAACAACGCGGGCGGCCGCTACGGCGGCTGGGAACGCAACGGCTGGCTGGCGACCCCGCCGGGCAACTGGCTCGAGACGTACAAGCTGAACGTCGTCTCGACCGCCACCCTGATCAACCGGCTCGCGCCGGTCATGGCGGAGCGCGGCTGGGGGCGGGTCATCCAGATCGCCAGCGCCGTGGCCCTGCACCAGCCGCCGCACTTCCCGGACTACCAGGCGGCGAAGGCCGCGGAAATCAACCTGACGCGCAGCCTCTCCAGGAGCCTGGCCGGCACCGGCGTCACGGCCAACTGCATCAGCGCCGGAATCATCCATACCCCCGGCTCGGCCGCGGAGCTCGACGACATCGCCGCGGAACTCCGGCTCGACGGCGGATGGCGGGCCCACGAGCGCCACCTCGCCGTGGAGGTGTTCCAGCAGACGACCGGGCGGGTCGGGCGCCCCGAGGACATCGCCGCCGCCGTCTGCTACCTGGCCAGCCCGCGGGCCGACTTCGTCACCGGCGTGAACCTGGTGGTGGACGGCGGTACCGACTGACCGCCGGCAGTTCATCGGCCATCCAAGCCGCACAACGACGTGAAAGGAACATCATGACTCTTCTCGATTCCGATGACTGGCAGGGACGGATTTTCTCCTCCGGCTGGGTGCAGGGTTCCGGCGAGGCGTACGACTCGACCGAGCCGGCCACCGGCAAGACGCTCGGGCGGGTCGGCGCGGCGGCTCCGTCCGATGTGGACCAGGCGGTGGCCCGGGCGCAGCGGGTCCAGGCCGAATGGGCCGCGCTGCCGTACACAGAGCGGGCGCGGGTGCTGCGCCGGGCCGGGCAGCTCTTCGAGGAGCACCAGGAGGAGATCGCGGAGTGGATCGTGCGCGAGGCGGGCACGCACCCGGGCTTCGCGGCCTTCCAGACTTCCAATGGCGCGGCCGAGGAGTGCTACGAGGCGGCGGCGCTGGCTGCCGCGCCGTACGGTGAGGTGCTGCGCTCGGTCGAGCAGCGGCTTTCGTTCTCGCGCAGGCGCCCGGTCGGCGTGGTGGGCGTGATCTCCCCCTTCAACGCGCCCATGGTGCTGGCCATGCGCGCGCTCGCCCCGGCACTGGCCCTGGGCAACGCGGTCGTCCTCAAGCCGGACCCACGCACCGCGATCTGCGGCGGCGTCACCATCGCGCGCGTGTTCGAGGAGGCCGGTCTCCCCGAAGGCGTGCTGCACGTGCTGCCGGGCGGCGCGGACGTGGGCGCGGCGCTCGTGGACCACCCGCGCGTCCCGGTGCTCGCGTTCACCGGCTCGACCCGGGCGGGCAAGGCGATCGCCGCGGCCGCCGCGCAGCGGCTCAAGCGCGTGCACCTCGAGCTCGGCGGCAACTCCGCGCTGATCATCCTCGACGACGCGGATCTGGAGAAGGCAGCCTCCGCCGGAGCATTCGGGTCCTTCCACCACGCCGGACAGGTGTGCATGGCTTCCAGCCGGCACCTGGTGCACGCTTCGGTCGCCGGCCTGTACGCCGAACTGCTGGTCGAGCGCGCGAACGGCGCGCCGGTAGGCGACCCGGCGAGCGGCCCGGTCGCGGTGGGCCCGATGATCGACGAGCGGCAGCTGCTGGCCGCGCACGCCGTCGTCACCGACAGCGTGGCGGCCGGGGCGCGCCTGGCCGCCGGCGGCACCTACGAGGGCCTGTTCTACCGGCCGACCGTGCTCACCGACGTCCCGCTGACGGCCCGCGCCTACGCCGAGGAGATCTTCGGCCCGGTTGCGCCCGTGGTCGCCTTCGGTGACCTCGACGAGGCGGCCCGGCTCGCCGCCGACACGGAGTACGGGCTCTCCCTCGGCATCCTGACGCGGGACGTGGCCAAGGGCCTCGCGCTCGCCGAGCGCATCCCGACCGGTCTGGTCCACATCAACGACCAGACCGTCAACGACGAGGCCACCGTCCCGTTCGGCGGTGTCGGCGAGTCCGGCAACGGCTCCCGGCACGGCGGCGCCGCCGCCAACCTCGAGGCCTTCACCGAGCTGCAGTGGGTGACCGTGCACGGCGAAATCCCCGCCTACCCCTTCTGAGGCACTGGAGAACACTCACGTGCACACCGACAACAAGTTCCTGGCCGGGCCGTTCGCTCCCTGGGCCGAGGAGAACGTGGCCTACGACCTGGAAGTCGACGGTCAGATCCCCGAAGATCTCGCCGGCGCGCTGTTCCGGATCTCCGCGAACCCCCGCTTCGCGCCGCTGGACCTCGACCGGTACCACTGGTGGGAGGGCGACGGCATGGTCTGCGGCGTCTACCTGCGCGACGGCCGCGCCGCCTACCGCACCCGCTGGGTCGAGACCGACTCGATGAGGTTCGAGGTCGAGCAGGGCGAAGCCGTCTACAGTGGATTCGCCAACGGCGGAAACCCGCGCCCGCTCCCGCCCGGCGCCCCACCGGCGAAGAACGTCGCGAACACGAACGTGGGCATCTTCGACGACCACCTGCTGGTCTATTTCGAAGGCGGGCTGCCCTACTCGATGCATCCCGAGACGCTGGAGACGTACGGCACGTACGACTTCCACGGCGGCATCGACGTTCTCTGCACCGCCCACTACAAGATCGACCCCTCCGGCGGCGACATGCTGTTCTTCGCCGCGACCGGGCCGAGGATCACGTGGTTGCGGGCGGACGCGAAGACCGGGACCGTGATCGACATCCACAGCTTCGACATCGGGGTTCCGGTGTTGATGCACGACTTCGCGGTCAGCGAAAACTACGCGGTCTTCTTCGTCACCCCGGCGCAGTTCCGGCTCGACCACATCATGCAGGGCAAGCCCGGCGTGGTGTGGGACGAGAAGTCGTTGCCGCACGGCGTGCAGATCGTGCTGCTGGACCGGCGCACCCACGCCGTCACGTGGCACGAGGTGGGCGGCAGCTGGGCCAACACGCACTTCTACAACGCGTACGAGGACAGCGGCCGGCTCATCATCGACGGGCACCGGATCACGCGGCTCGGCACGCCGGCCGACCGGCTGGACGCCCCGCCGTCGGCACACTCGTGGTTCCCGCCGGCGATCCCGCACCGATGGACCGTGGACCTGGCCACCGGCACGGCGAAGGAAGAGAGGGTCAGCGGGCTCGCCGGCGAGTTCCCGAAGATCAACGACGACTACACCGGACGGCGCCACCGGTACGGGTACTTCGTCACCACACGGGGTGTCTCGCGCGACATCATGAGCGATGGCCTGGCCAAGCACGACTACCTGCGGGACACCACCGTCGTCGTCGAGGGCCCCGGGCCGCTCACCAGCCCCAGCGAACCGGTCTTCGTCAGCCGGGCCGACGCCATCGGCGAGGACGACGGCTACCTGCTTTCGCTGTGGTGGAACCGCGAGACGGACCTGACGGAGCTGCTCGTCCACGACGCCGCGGACCTGATCCGCCAACCGCTGGCCAGGGTCAAGCTACCGAGCCGGGTCCCGTTCGGGTTCCACGGCTCCTGGGCCGGTCAGGCGACGCTCGACCAGGCCGTCGCACGGCAGAACGAGGGCTGATCGGATCGTTTTGGGCCGGGCCGTGAAACACGGCCCGGCCCAAAACCGTCGATACGTCACCTGGCCGGATCCGGCTGCGTGGTCACCGGCTGGTAGGCGGCGCCGCCGTCGCTCAGCAGCCGCTCGGCCTCGGCGAGGATCGCCTCGAGGTCCTGGTCGAGGTTCAGCGACTTCCGGAACGGCTGGCGCACGTCCTTGTCGATGCGCAGGTAGACCTCGTTGCGGTTGCCCTCGGGGTCGAAGAAGTAGATGCCGATGGCGTTGCCGTGGGTCACCTCCTGCTGCACCTGGACGCCTTCGGCCCGAAACCGCTGGTGGTACTCGACGATGGCCTCCAGGGAGTCCACCCGCCACGAGACCTGGTGGGTGAGCAGCGAGCCCGCGGGAGCGGTACGACCGTTCGCCAGGACGAACTCGTGGTGCTCGACCTCCGGGCGGGACGAGAGGAAAACGATGCCGAGCTCGTCGTCCTCGTCCGTCACGGTCAGGCCGAGCACCCGCGTGTAGAAGTCGCGCATCTTGGCGAGGTCCTCCACCCAGAAGCCGGTGTGGCCCAGTTCAACGATCGACATGATGTCTCCTTTGGCAGGACAGATGCTCTGAATATCAGAACGTACGGCTTGACACGAAGAGAGAGCAAGTCCTGTAATGAGAGACACGCATCCTGCTTAACGAGACAAGGAAGTGGCGTAGTGCGCGAAGAGCCGGACGTCGACGTGATCGTCGTCGGGGCCGGGCCGGTCGGTATGACGGCCGCGGCCTTGCTGGCGGCGCAAGGCGTGTCGGTCATCGTCCTGGAGGTGCAGGCCGAACCGGTCGCCGAGCCCAAGGCGATCAGCATCGACGACGAGTCGCTCAGGACCTACCAGGCGGCGGGGATCGCCGACCGGATCATGCGCATCGTCGTGCCGGGCACCGGCACCGTCTATTTCGGACACGACGGGCGCCGGCTGTTCCAGGCCTCCGGCCCGGCGCCGTACCGCCTCGGCTTCCCGTTCAAGAACCCGTTCGCCCAGCCGGAACTGGAGCAGGTGCTGCGCACCGTGCTGACCGAGAACCCGCACGTAGACCTGAGGTTCGGGTCGCGCGTCGTGAACGTCACCCAGGACCGGCACCGGGTCTGCGCCGTGACCGAGGTGGCGGGCGTCGCGCGCAGCGTCCGGGCGCGCTACCTCATCGCGGCGGACGGCGGGCGCTCGACCGTCCGCACCCTGCTCGGGATCGACCTGACCGGCCGGTCCTATTCGGACAACTGGCTTGTCGTGGACACCCTCGAGGACACCCGCACCGAGCGGTACGCGATGCACTACGGCTGCCCGGAAAGGCCGCACGTCATCGTGCCCGGCCTGGACGGGCGATGCCGCTACGAGTTCGCCCTTCAAGGCGGAGAGGCAGAGCCCGGCCCCGACCCCGGCTTCGCCCTGATCGAGCGCCTGCTCGAACCCCATCGGACCATCAGGCCGGACCAGGTGCAGCGGGCGGTGGTCTACCGGTTCAACGCGGTCAACGCCGACGAGTGGCGGCGCGGCAACATCTTCCTGATGGGCGACGCGGCCCACATGATGCCCCCCTTCGCCGGCCAGGGGCTCAACTCGGGAATTCGGGACGCGGCGAACCTCTGCTGGAAGCTCGCCGGGGTCCTCGGCGGCACCCTCGAGGAGCACCTGCTCTCGACGTATGAAACCGAGCGCCGACCGCACGTGGACGCCACCATCCGGGTCTCCGAGCGCCTCGGGCGCGTCGTGATGACCACGTCGAACCGGCTGGCGACCGGCCGGGACCGGATCATCCGCCGGATGCTCGAGACGGACGACGGGCGCAACTACCTGGAGCAGATGCGCTACCGGCCCGCCAACACCGTCGCCGCCGGGCTGGTGCGCAGCGGCGACCTCGGAGCCGGCACCGCCGTGGCCCAGCCGCGCGTGTTCGACGCCGCCACCAGCAAGGTCCGGATGCTGGACGAGCCGGCGGGCCACGGATGGACGACGATCGGCGTGGACGTTCCCGCGGCAGCGTGGACCGATGCCGAGTCCGTCTGCGCCATGACCGGTGCTCGACGCCTGCACGTCGTGGTCGGCCAGACGCTCCCCACCGCGATGGCGAACGCGCGCGTGCTCGTCGACGTGGACGGCGGCCTCGTGCGCGAGTTCGAGCCCTACCGCGGCAGATTCCTGCTCGTGCGCCCCGACCGGCTCATCGCAGCCTCATGGACTCCAGGCTACGGGGACGACGTCCGCGCATGGCTGGGCCAGTGGATTGACGACAAGGAGAAGAAATGCGACTCACCCGCTACTACGACGACAACGGCAACACCCGCATCGGCGAGGTGACCGACGGGATCGTCACTCCGCTGGAGGGCATCACCACGATCGACGCCACCACCGGCATCGACCGCCTGGCTTCGGCGGCACGCGACGAGGCCGGCCGGTTCCCGTTCGAGGAGCGGGTGCTCGCCCCCATCGCCGACCCGCGGCGGGTCGTGTGCGTGGGGCTCAACTACCTGACCCACGTCGACGAGTCAAAGCGCGAGCTGCCGACCTACCCGGTCCTGTTCACCAAGTTCGCCTCCGCACTGATCGGTGCGCACGACGACATCCTGCTCCCGCCGGAAGCCGGACAGGTGGACTACGAGGGCGAACTCTCCGTGGTGATCGGCCGGGCGGGCCGCCGCATCCCGGCGAAGGACGCCACTTCGCACATCCTCGGCTACAGCGTGGCCAACGACGTGACCATGCGCGACTACCAGTACAAGACACACCAGTGGCTGCAGGGCAAGGCCTGGGACAACTCGACCCCGCTCGGCCCGGTCGTCGTCACCCCGGACGAGGTCGAGATCGAGTCCCGGACACTGACGACCACGCTCAACGGCGAGGTCGTCCAGTCTTCCTCGCTGGACCGGCTGATCTTCTCGATCTCCGAGTTGATCAGCACCGTCTCGGAGTTCACGAACCTCGAGCCGGGCGACGTCATCCTCACCGGGACGCCCGGCGGCGTGGGATACCGGCGCGACCCCCAGCTGTTCCTCAAGGACGGCGACAAGGTCAGCGTCGAGGTCACCGGCATCGGCAAGATCGAGAACCGAGTCGTCGCGGAGACGGTCTGACCGCGCCCACCTCCGTCGCTCAGCCGGCGAGGGCCAGCCGGTCGCTGACGCGGGCCGCGGCGTCGACCACGGCAGCAACCACCTCGGGCAACCGTTCGTCGGGGACCCGGGTCTCGAGGGCTGCCACACTGACGGCCGCGGTCACCGCTCCGCTCGCATCGACGATCGGAGCCGCGACGCCCAGAATGTTCTCGTCCAGCTCCCCGCGCGCGACGCAGTAGCCGTCGGCCCGGATCGACTCGAGCCGCGCCAGCAGATCCTCGACCTTGGTGAGCGTGCGCGGCGTGAACTGCTGCAGCCGCTCCCGCTTCAGCAGCACCTTGCTTTCGGCGGGAGGCAGGTGGGCGATCAGGACGAGCGCCGATGCGCCCGCGTTGACCGGCAGGGTACTGCCCCGCTCGTACGAGATGCGGACCGGATGATCGGCCTCCACCCGCTCCAGGCAGATCGCATGGGCCCCGGCACGCCTGGTGAGCAGCACCGTCTCGCCGAGCTTCTCGCAGAGCTCGAGCATGATCGGCAACGCCACGTCCGAGAGGCCGTAGCTCCGCCGGGCGAGGCGGCCGAGCTCCAGCACGCGCGGACCGAGCCGGAAGCCGCCGGCCGGGGCTTCCTCGAGGAAACCCGCTCCGACAAGGCTCTGCACGTAACGGTATGCCGTCGACCGCGCGGTACCCAGCGCCTGCGCGACCTCCTGGGCGCTGACGCACAGCCGGGTGTCGCAGAACAACCCCAGGATGTCCAAGGCTCGGTCGGCCGTCGAATTGCGTTCGCGATAATGGCTCGCAGCTGCGGGCTCACCACTCGGCACCTGTCCTGACATGCAGGACATCATAGCTGAAGATCCGACATATGGCTGGCTTGACGCCGACCCTTCAACCAGCCCTTTACCACTGCACCGAGGTCGACCCGGCTGCCTATGGCGGGCACCGGCAGCAGAGTGAGCAGCCGGTGGGACCGACGGAAGCGCAGACCCTCTACGAGTGCCACTCGTGAGCGGCGTTGCCCGGCACCCCTCGCAGCCGCACCTCGTGACGGCCACACTCCGGCTGCCGGCAACGGCCGCCGCAGCGCACTCGAAGGTCACCCACCCCAACAGCTGGTTTTGTTCGCGAGATGCGATCGCGTTTCTCTGTGAAGACCGACCGCACGGGGTTCGGTGGGGAGGCTTGTGTTCGTGATGCCCGACCGCACTTGATGCCCGGCTTGTGAGACGGGGACTCCGTCACTTCGCGCCCGAGCCGACGAGGTCCAGAAGAAGCCGGGAACCAGTGCCACCGGGTCAGCCTGCGCACGCCGGCGCGCAGGGTCGGGGAATGGTGCGGTCAGCGGGGATCCGGTCCGGGGATGCGGATGCCGGCGGCGCGGAGCTTGGCTTCGAACAGTGCGGTCAGCCGCGCCGCCGCCGGGGTTGGCTCTTCGCCGTGGTGGGCGATCAGCGTGTAGCGGGTGCTGCGTCGGTGCGGGCTTGCAGGCCGGTGACGGTCTTCAACAGTGCGGGGTTGGCGAGGTAATGGTCGGCGACGGCGGTGGCGAGTTCGTCGATGCGGGGGTCGTCCGGTTCCCAGGCCGCGGCTTCGGCCGCTTGCCGGGTCAGGGTGACGAGCCGGGTGTCTTCGAGGGCGTGCTCGAAATGGGTGAGGTAGTCGTCGAAACCGTCGGGCACCAGGGCCTCGGCCAGCACCCAGCCTTCTCGGGTGGCCGCTACCTCGTCGGCGGGGAACCCGATGTCGTGCATCCGTGCCAGCAGCGCCACGGCGCGGTCGGGCAGCAGCGCACGGTCGCCGTCGGTGAGCCGGTGCAGTATGGCGCGCCGCGTGATCAGCTCGTCGATCCGGGCGGTGAGCTGCCGATCGACGTCGGCGAGCGTGGCGGCGAATCCGGCGGCGTCGGCGTCGAGCAGGCGTCCGATCTCGGCCAGCGGCACCCCGGCGGCGGCCAGCGTCCGGGACTGCACCAGCCGCAACAGTTCGGCCGAGCCGTATCGCCGGTAGCCGGAGCTGTCGCGTTCCGGCTCCGCGACCAGGCCGAGCTTGTGGTAGTGCCGCACCGTCTTCACCGTGACGCCGACGAAGGCCGCCGCCTCCCCGATCGGGACCCCATTCCTCATGGGGTCAGCTTGCCCGGTGCGACGAACACCTCGTCGACGAGCCTCTGCTGGGCGTTCCGGAACGCTGCCGCGATGGACATGCCGGCGTCGTCCACGCAGTTGAGCGCGGCGGTCAGGGTCTTGCTGCCGTCGGGTGAGCTGTACATCAGCGCCGCGTGACCGACGGTGGCGCCGTCGGCCGTGGTAAGCACGAACACGCCCAGGCCGTAGTCCATGTCCGGGATACCGGTCGGGTGCGGGGTGCACATCTCGGCCAGCAGCTCGCCCGGCAGAAGCCTGCCACGCATCAGCGCGGCGATGAACGTGTGGAGGTCCCGGGTGGTCGAGATCATGTCGCCCCCGGTGGAGAGCCAGGACGGGTTGTGCCGGGTGACGTCGATCGTCTTCTGTTCGCCGGCGTCCTCGTATCGGTAGTAGGCGTGGGCGTGCGGCTCGGGGATCTCCGGTGAGGCGTCCGGAACCACGGTGCCGGACAGCCCGAGCGGTTCTGCGATCCGCTGCCGCAGCTGCTCGGCGAGCGAGTTGCCGGTGACCTTCTCGATCAGCAGCCGGATCAGCGCGTAGTTGGTGTTGGAGTAGCTCCAGCCCGTCCCCGGCTCGAACCGCACCGATTTGGCCGACGCCAGCCGCACCAACGCCTCCGGGCGGTAGGTCGTGAACCGGCTTTCGACCCACTCCGGGCCCGCGCTGCCGTACGGAATGGGGATCCCCGGCGTTACGGTCCCTTCGTCGGACACCTCGCCGGTGAAGTTGAACAGTCCGCTGGTGTGCTGCAGCAGCATCCGGACCGTGATGCGCTCGTCCAGCCCATACTCGGGCAGGTAGCCCGCCACGAGACGGTCCAGTCCGATCTTGCCCTCGGCCACCAGTTGCAGCGCCAGGGTCGCGGTGAAGGTCTTGGTGTTGGAACCGATCCGGACGTGCCCGTCGACCGACGGTTGCATGGTCCCGCCCAGCTCGGCCACTCCGGCACTGCCGACCCACTCGCCCCGCTCGTCGTGCACCCCGCAGCGACACCCCCAGGAAACCGGAATCGACGATCTCCTGGATCGCCTTCCGCAGCTCCGGCCGATCCGGCTCGGCGATGTCGAGCACGGCGGCGATCTTGCGGGCCATCTCGGCCATGGTCGGGCTGGGCCCGCCGTGGCGGGTGGCTTCGACGGCGAGCAGGACCGTGTCGCGGAAGTGGGCGGCCTCGGCTGGTTCCTGCCGGTTCAGCAGGTTCACGGCAGCGGCCAAGGCCAGCAGCACCTGATCGGCGAGTGCCGCGGCGGACTTGCCCTTCAGGTCGATGTCCTTGACCTTCGCGGCGAGGACATGCCCGAGCGGACCGGTCGCCGACGCCAGGGCGATGCTGCCGTCGGTGGCGATCTCGACGGGCTTGCCGGCAGCACCGGCGGCGGCCATCAGTGAAACCGCACCGTAAGCGGCGGTGCGCAGGGTGCTCCGGTCCTCATCGGTCAGGGTGATGGACATGGCGGTGCTCCTTCAACTCGGTCGTCCCGGGGCTTGATGCGCCGGTGCGACGAGCTTCCGGCCTGCCCCAAGGTCAACCTCAACCGTAATCTGGCTCACGCAGTCAGCGGCGAGACGTACGCTCATGGCTCATGGCTTACCGGTCGTTCGGGAAGGCGGCGGCGTTCGCCAGCCGCCAGCGCGATAACCCGTTCCACTTCCGCGCTCCTCGGCCACCCACGACTGACAACGCGGTGGCCCCGCAACGACGAAAGACAACTGGGGCGTCCGGCGCGAAGCGGAGGACGAACGATCTGAACAGGCCTCACGCAGCGGCCCGACTTGATCACAAGTAATGCCATAGTGCGGTCGGAACTCGGCGACATTGATCATGGCAGGTGACCGACATGTGCGGTCAGAATCCACGAACAAGTGCGGTCAAAACTCGCGGACATAAACATCGGCCCGCTCGGCCGCCTCCAGAGGCTTGTCGCCGTGGACCTCGGCCGCGGTAATCCGGCGTAGTTCGTCTTTGGCCCAGACGCTGAGCATGCCCGCGTCGATACCCAGCTCGCGGGCGACCTCGGAGATCGTCCGGCCGGAATCGATCACCCTTGTGGGCAGCCTCGACCTTGTACCTCAAACACCCGACACAGGGTCGGCACAACACCCCTGGGGCCGGCAACGCCATGGGCCCCGACCGGTCAACCCGCCGGCGCCACAGCACCCGGCGACCGTAGCTGTTCGTGGCCGCGACATAATCAAGGTCCGCCCCCGTGGAGTCCGCCCCGCAGCTTGCTCCTCGAGATAGAACACCCACATCTGTTGCTCAGCCGACTCATCGACAGGCGGCAAGAGCTTAAGCGGCCTGATAATGAGGTCGGCTGATAACCGAGTTGCGCTCGCGGCTTTCCGCGAGCGGGTGAGTCTCGCCGGTCATGGCGGCCAGAGCAGCGGCGACTTCGTGGAGATCGGCCCGGACGTAGGTGGTCGTGGTGCCGGCGTCGCTCTTGCCGGTATGCCCCGCGTACTCCCGCGCGACACCATAGCCGAAGTTCCGCTCCACCCAGGTCAGGGTCGTGTGTCGCAGCCAGTGCGTGGTGACTCCCTGCCTTGCGACCCACGGCAGGTGCTTTCCCAAGCGCGTCCACAAGTAGTCGTAGCGCCGAGCAGTGATCGGCTGGCCAATGCGATACCTCAAGAGCTGGTCACCGGAGGTCGCGCCACGCTCTTCAGCGTGCCGGAGGAGATGGCGCATCAGGGTGGGAGACACCGGCTGCCACCGCACCGTCTCGCCCTTCTCACGCAACCGAACCAGACACTGCTCGGCGTCCAGGTCGTCGGGACACAGGGCGAGTGCCCCACCCCGGCGGCACGCTGTCTCGGTGTGCAGTCGCAGGATGAGCAAGTCGAGTTCCGGATCGTTTCCGGTCGCCGCGGCGACGTCGTTGATCTCAGCGAGTCGCTCGTTCGGCAATGCCCGTCGGGTGCTGGCCAGCCGTCGAGGCTTGGCAACGCGTGTCGCCGGGTTGTCCGCCTCGGCGATCAGCTGATCGGCGACAGCATGCCGATACATGCACCTCAGCGCAGCGATCAAATGCTCCGCCGCGCTTCGCCCGCCCCGTGAGTTCTTCCGGACGACAACGCGAGCCTTCACCTCATCGGCAAGTTGCCGGATTTCCAGCGGCGTCGGCTCGTCGATTCGCCGATCGCCCCAGACCGCGACGACGCGTTCCCAGTACGAGCCGTAAACGCGACGAGTACCTGCTGGGACAGCATTGGCGACCTGCGGAAGGTAGTCAGCGCTCATCCTGGGACCCGGCTCCCGACCCGAAGCGCTTCGCGATACGCGAGCAACATCGCATCAAGAGCAGAATCGATGTACACCGCCAGCACGTCGCATGTCGGAAAGGCGGCGACGAGGACGCGACAGCCGGGCTCAAGTCGACACAGGTGCCGGATCCGCGCGGGAGCCGAACATGCCCCTGGCCGGTGATCGTGTCCGGGCCGTCGCAGCGCCGGATAAGGATCAGCTCACCTTTGACGGTCTCGATGGAGACTCGCGACAGCGGCGACCAACCGAGGACGCGCAACGGTGATCGATCGGCCAGACGCCCCCGGCTGTCGACGGTCGTCACCGCGTAGTACGCCATGGTCTGGGGTGCGCGCTCGATGAGTGTGGCAACCGGCAATCTCGGCGGCGATGCGGCCGTCGGCACCTGAGACGGATCGCCGGTCCTGGGTTCGACGCCACGTCTACTCAGCGGTGTTCGAACGACGTCAGCGAGCTGCTCCAGCACGGAGGACTGGCGTTGGCGGACGTCATCCGGCACGGTCGGCGAAGTGGCCGCCCGCACCGCCCCCACCGCCAGCGTGGTGACGGCGACGAGGGCGGAGTCGCGCTCCGACCGAGCGCGGGTGCGGGGTAGCCGGGTAGTCATGCCGCCCAGCTCTCCGACACACTCGACTCGCCCCTCGGGTTCCCGGCGTGTCGCGCTCGGCCGGTGAGGAACCGTCGCGAATCCGAACGGTCCGTCGAGATTCCTGAACCCGCCGAGCGGGACAGTACGACATCACCCGAGTTCGTTCGCGTCCTTGGTGCCGACTGGCCGCTGATCAGCGGCTTTGTGTCCTCCGCTGCGGCTGTCGGCGTGTTGAAGTTGCTTCGGGATTTCTGAAGTGGTTTCATCGCGTGTGATCTCATTCCAGGTTGAGTGAAGACAGGTGGTGTGAGTTGGCGGTCGCGGCAGTGCGGGACCTGCGGTCACATCGGCCGTCGCCCTCGGCGGATGAGCTCGAGCAGTTCGAGGTCGACGTGATGGCCGGGTTGGTGCTGGCCCGGTCTTCGGCCGGGATGGCGGACAAGACCATCCGTGGCGAGCTGAGCAACCTGGAGCAGATCCGGGACTGGTTCGGACGGCCGCTGTGGGAGATGGAACCGTCCGATGCGGACGTCTACTTCGGACGCGAGCTGCGGAAGGCGCCGAGCGGGACCCGGCTGGCGCGGGCGAGCGCGCTGTCCCTGTACTTCGAGTTCCTGGAGTTGCGGCACAAGGTCGAGCTGCACGCGATGACCGGCCGGGTCGTGGAGTGTCCGCTCGACGAGGTGAACCGGCCCCGCGGCAACAAGAACGCGAAGCTGCGCATCCCGCCGCTGGAGTCCGAAGTCCGCACCTTGTTCACGGGGTGGGCAAGAAGTCTCGCGGACTGCCGGAAGTACGCCCCGACGGCCCGTAACTACGCGGCGGCGCGGTTGATGGCCGATGTCGGGCTGCGCATCAACGAGGCCCGCCACCTCGATCTGGACGACATTCGGTGGGAACTGGGCCGCTTCGGGAAGCTGCACGTCCGCATCGGCAAGGGCGCGCGAGGTTCCGGGCCGCGGGAGCGGATGGTGCCGCTGCTCAACGACGCCGGCCGCACCTTGCGCTGGTACATCGAAGACGTGTGGGGCCAGTTCGACGACGATCACACCCGTCACGGCGCGCCGCTGTTTCCCTCCGAGCGCCGCCACACGGACCGGTCGCGTTGCCGGGTCAGCTACAACGCGCTGCGGGTCGGGCTGGTCGAGGCAACCGCCGAGCATCTGCCGTCGTGGGCGGGGCGGCTGACGCCACATGTGCTGCGGCACTATTGCGCTTCGCAGCTCTACTTGGGCGGCGTCGATCTGATCTCCATTCAGGAGATGTACGGCCACGCTTGGGTTGCCACCACGATGAAGTACGTCCATGTGCAGCGCAGCCGGATCGAGGACGCCTGGATCGCCGGGCAGAAACGCGCTGCCGCGCGGCTGGAAGGGCTGATGTGAATGCGGTGGAACCTGCGGCTGGCCGCCGCGAATCGCGGCATCTGGCAGGCATCCGACCTGCAACGCATGCTGGCCGAACGCGGCCTGGTCGTCTCGCTGGGCAAAATGTCGAATCTGTGGTCCGGACAGCCGGCGTCGATCAAGCTCGCCGATCTGGAGGTGATCTGCGCGGTGCTGGGCTGCGAGGTCGGCGAACTGCTGATCCCGGAACCGGAAACCGTGCCGCAGCCCGAGACTGCCGCGTCCGATCAGTCGGTCGCAGGCGAACGCCCGACGCCGCGTGTGGTGCCGCGGCGACGAGATGGCCGATCGCTTCCCCCGACGTGATCGGTGGTCGCCCGCGACGGCTGCGGCCGGAAGATCCCTCGTGCGGTGACCAGCTGCGCGGAGTGCTTCGCGTGGGGCGAAACGCACGCCCAGGGCGTGTGCCTGGCCTGCTACAACTTCTCCGCGCCGCACTTCGGGCACCACGTCGGTGACTGCGGCGCGTGCGGCCGCCGGATACCGCTGAAGCAGGGGTATTGCCGGCTGTGCTGGTTCCAGGCTCGGGAAGATCGCGCCGTCGCCGCCGAAGACGCGCGCTCCCGCGTCGTACTCGCCCCCTACCTCCCACGCGTGCGCTGCCAGCAACTGTTCTTCGCCGGGATGACCAAACGCCGCGGCCGCCCGCGCACCACGCCCCGCCGTTACGGCGAGAAGGGCCGACCCCACAAGACTCCGCCGACTCCGCAGGTGCGTCCGGTCAGCACCGGAACGCAACTGGCGCTGGTGTCCGCCGAGGACCTTCCGCGCAGCTTTGCGGCCGTGCGGTTCGACCTGCGCTCGGCACCCGCACCAGATAATCCATGGCTGGCCTGGGCGCTCTACCTCGCGCATGCCACCGCCGAGGCGCGCGGCTGGTCGCCGATCGCGCGCCGGGCGATGCAGCGCACGCTGGTGCGTCTGCTCGCCGACTACGACGACGGTGATCTCGTCAAGGCATCCGAGGTGCGGGCGATCGCGTTGCGCTTCTGCGTAAACGTCAACAACGCGACAGACATCCTCGACCGCATGGGCATCCTGATCGAGGATCGCACGCCCACCTTCGAGCTGTGGCTGGAGGCGAAACTCGAGGGCCTCGCCCCGGGGATCGACGCGCCGGTCCGCGACTGGGTGCGCGTCCTGCGCGACGGCGGCCCGCGCAGCCGTGCCCGACACCCGGACACCGTGTGCGCCTACCTGCGCAGTGTGATGCCCGCCTTGCGAGACTGGACCACCCGCTACGACCACCTGCGTGAAGTGACCCACGACGACGTGCTCGCCTACCTTGATCCGCTGCAGGGCAGTGCCCGGGACAGCACCGTGACCGCACTCCGTTCCGTGTTCACCTGGGCGCGGCGAAACGGGGTGATCTTCCGCAATCCCGCCACCCAAATCCGACTCGGAAAACGCGCGCACCGGATCTGGCAGCCCTTGACCGACGCCGACCTGGCCGACGCGGTCGCGGCGGCCACGACACCACAAGCACGGCTGTGCGTTGTCCTTGCCGCCGTGCACGCCGCTCGGCCGGGCCAGATGCGCGCACTGAAACTCGACGACATCCGCCTCGGCGACCGGCGACTCACCATCGCCGGAACCACCCGGCCACTCGACGAGCTGACCCACCGCGTTCTGCTCGACTGGCTCGATCACCGGCGCGGCCGTTGGCCGCACACCGCCAACCCGCATCTGTTGGTCAGCAAGGAAACCGCCTTGCACCACGGTCCGGTCAGCGCCACCTGGATCCTCGACCTTCGCGGCCTGCGCGCAACCCTGGAACGGCTGCGCATCGACCGGCAACTCGAGGAAGCACTCACCAGCGGCGGCGACCCACTTCGCCTGGCGACCGTTTTCGGGATCTCCCACACCGCCGCGGTGCGCTACGCCGTGAACGCCCTGCGACTGCTCGAGGACGATCATGCTGCCGCGCCCTCGGATCCCTTGCGAACCCGAGCATCCAACCCTGACAATGACCCAGGTGCGTGCTCGGGTTCGGTCTGAACCTGCTTCGGTTTTTCTGAACTTGAGCGGGTTCGGGGCTCACGGAACACGACGACGTCCTCGTGAGCGATCAGGTGCAAGGGCAGGCCGGCGTCGCGCTGCTTGCGGATGAAGTCGCGTTGGAAGAAGCTGCCGCGCGTGACCAGCTCGGTGTCCGCAACCCGGGCCAAGAGGGCCACGCACCGCTCGACCGGGATCAAGCCGGCAGCAGCGCCGCAGGCGACCACCTGCGACGGAAGGTCGACCAGCTCGGCGTGCTCGCGCCACGGCCGGACCGTGATCGCCACGTGGCCGCCCGGGCGTACGACGCGTGCACAGGCGGTCAGGATGCGGGTGAAACCTACGAGCAGCCGGTGGTGCCCGATGTTGGCGAGGTTGCCGCGGTCGAGTGCGCTGCCGTAGCGGTAGTGGCGTTTGCTGACCTTGTCGATGCCGGGCTCCCGGTTCGTGTTGACCAGGCCGTGCACCGACGGCCCATACGGTGGCGAGGTGACGACCAGCGCGACCTGGCCGACGTACTCGGCGGGCAGCAACCGTGCGAGCTGGCGGGCGTCACCGCGGACAACCTGGCCGTCATGATCGTGGCCGCGCTCGCGGGCGAAGCGCAGGTTCGCCCGGGCGATGTCGGCCCAGTGCGGCTCGTACTCGACGCCGACGGCGCGGCGGCCGAGGTCAATCGCCTCGATCAGGGTGGTGCCGATCCCGCACATCGGGTCCAGCACCACCTCCCCCGGTTTGGTGTAGTGCTCGATGGCGTGCGCGGCGACGGCGGGCAGCATTTTGGCCGGGTGCGCGGTCGACTCGGGCACGTACCGGCCTTTGCGCTGCGCGGCCGGCGAGGCCTGCGCGGTCGCCCACACTGACACCGGCAGATCGCCGAAGTCGGCGGGCGGGGTGGTGTCGAGGGCGTCGATGAACGCGCGGGAAAGCGGCATGGTCGGCTCGTCGGCCGAGGACGACGCGGTGTTCGGCGGCGTGGTGGTCATGGCGGTGCACGTGCCTTTCGGTCGGCTGGTCATCGGAGGTCTTCGGGCTGCGTGGCGTCGGCGTGGGCTTGGGCGAAGACGAGGACGTCGCCGTGCGCCCGCGTGTGCGTCGTCGGCGCGGCGGGTTCTCGGCCGCCGCGCGCACCGTCGGTTCGGTCCGTCGCGGTGGGCGGCTGTAGGCGGCCGTTTCGGATGGGGGTGTGGAGGGTGACGATGTGCTGGAGGTAGAGGAGGTCGGCGTTTTGCCCGGCCGCGATCATCGGGCCTGACGGGTCGGTCAGCCGGCCGCTCGACCAGTCGCTGTAGGTGTAAACGGCGAGGATGCCGCCGAAGGCGAGGACCTGAGCTGCCGCGAGCGCCAGCGTCTCGACCGAGCCGTCGGCGCCGCGTTCCGGCGGCAGCGACGTGATGACCAAGTCGACTCGCTCGACAGCCGCGACCGAGGCTGACGTCGTCGCGCCGCTCGTGGACGCCTCGTCCGTGGTCTGCGATTCGAGCTTCGTGATCGCGGGGTGGCGACCGAGCGCGTGCACGGCATCAAGCGCAGCGTCCAGTTCGCCGACGTGCTCTGCGCGGCTCGCGGCCTCCTCAGCGGCCGGCCATGGCGCGAGCAGGACCCGGGCGCCGGGTGCCGAGAAGCTGGTCGTGATGGTCTCGATGATCGGCACCGGCCAGGTGGCTGCCGGGTCGATCGGGTCGGGCCCGGCGGTCCACACCGTCGGCGGAATCGGTGCCGGCTCGCGGGTGGCGGCCGGTCGTTTCGCGGAGCGGCGGGTGCGAGCGCTCGAGCCGGCAGGGTCGGGTGCGCCTGGGTACGGGATGCCGTTGGTGGGCCGGGTGCGCGGTGGGCGGGTCGAGCCGTCTCGATTGGACGGCCGGTTGGCGGCGGACGGCGGACGTCGAGTCACGAGCGGAACCTCCGGAGGCGGGTCACCGACGGATCGAGTCGGCAGCTTCTGCACGGTCGCCGCCTAACTCCGGGAACGAGGTCGCCAAGAGACACCGTCACGCCGGATCCGTGTTTTCCGTCCGGCGGCCGAACCTCCGTGGCGAAGTCCGAGCAGGTCTGCAGCCAGATCTCCCCATAATTTCGAGGCCGGGGTGCAGGCGTGAAACGGCTTTGAAGCGGCCTTGGCACGCCTCTGACCTGGTCTTGAAGCGGTTTTGAGGCGCCCCGACGGGCTTCCTGGCGACGTCACCTTTCCGCTCGCTCAGGAGTGCCGCCATGGACCACCCCTCATCACCGAAACACCCCGCATCCGGCCCGCCAGCGCGTCCGCGTGGCGAGCCCGGCGTGTTCGATACCGCCCGCACCGCATTCGCCTGGCTGGTCACCGGACCGCACCCGGTCGCCCTCGACGGCCGCCAGATCCGCGGACTGCCACCGCGGCTCGTGCCGCTGGACGAAGTCGGCAAGCTGACCGTCTCGAAAGGATGTCCACAGCAGACGCGAGACGCGGTGTGGACAGCGCTCGTAACGCGGTCCCGTGCCGAGGGCAGCACGTGGACGGTCGCGTGCGCCGGGCTCGCGCTGCCCGTCCTGTTACCGGTCGCGGCGAAGCTGACCAACCGGTTCCGCGGCGAGGTCCATGACATCCACGCCGCGGTGCTGACCGGCTTCCTCGAAGCGCTCACCGACGTCGACCTCGACCGGCCGGCCATCCTCGTCCGGCTGCGCTGGGCCGCCTACCGCGCCGGCCACCGCGCCTTGCGTGAGGCGCTCGACGCTGCGGCGCCGGTCGCCGACCTCGGCGCTCGCGCTCCCGGGCCGGAGCAGGTCGGCGGACATCCCGATTTCGTTCTGCTCGCCGCCGTCGAGGCCGGTGTTCTTACTGCTGCCGAAGCCGCGCTGATCGGCGACACGAGGTTTGGCGAGATGTCGCTGGCGGATGCGGCGCAGGCCCGCGGACAGACGTATAAGGCGACGCAGCAGGCCCGGCACCGCGCCGAACGCAAGCTCGCCGAATACCTGAACGCTATGCGCGAGAGCGACGCGGCAACGCGGCCGAAGAGGCGGCGCACTGTCGCCCGCGAACCCGAGAAGACGCGGCGTCCGGTGTCTCCCCGGCCACCGAAATTCGGAGTTGGTGAGCGCGGGACGCGAGTGCCCGCTCGCCCTCGCCCATCCCGGTCCACGTCGGAACCGGGCGCCGTTCAGGAGGCGTCCTCATGCGACTGATCTCGCACCGCCCCGGTCATCACACACCCGCCCGCCGACCGCCGAACCGGCGCTACCACCGCACGACGGCTCGAGTTCCAGTTCACGCGACGAGCTGCCGCCAGACCCGTTCTGTGCTGAAAGCTCCGATCTCTCGTGTGCGATCGCGTCGTCGCCGGGTCATGGTGCTCGGCTGCATGCTGGCCGCCGCCGCGCTGCTGCTCGGTGGTTCCGCGGCGCACGCGGAGACCGTGCAGTACGTCGCGCTCGCCCAGTCCGTCGATCAGGTCCTGTCGAATATCCGCTCGTGGATCATGGGCATTCTCGCCGGCGTCGCGCTCGTGTTCCTGACCATCGGCGGGCTCCGCTACCTCCTGGCGTCCGGCGATCCGGGCGAGATCGAGAAGGCGAAGGGCGCGTTCAAGGCCGCCGGGATCGGGTTCGGTCTCGCCGCGCTCGCGCCGCTGGTCGTCGAAATCCTCAAGACGATCGTCGGCGGGGTGTAGACGATGTCCGCCCACGCCTCACGCCGCATGGTCGCACCCAGGGATTCGGTTCGGCCGTCGCGTCGCCACCGCTCGTTCTGGCTCGTTGCCCTGGCGGCGTTGCTCGCGGCCGTGCTCGACGGCGTCGCGTCCAATGCAGCCGCCGCCGGCCCGCGACACGCCGCCGCAGTCCAGCTCGCTCCGGCACAGCCACCGTTGCCGCTGCCACCCAACCCGCAATGCGATCCAGGTTCCGCGGAACCGGCCTGTCACCTTCCGAGCGCGAGCTCGGTCTCGTCGATTCCGGCGACTCCCCTGCCGCCGATCACCGAGCTGCCTGCTCCGCCGTCATGCTTTCCCGGGTCGTTGGATCCCGGCTGCACACCGGCCGGCAGCACCTCGCCGTGTCAGGGGCCGAATTGCATCCCGCAGCCGTCCACGCTCGTGCCGAGTACGCCACCGACAGCTCAGGTCCCGGACGGCGCCGGCGACGCCGCGGAGTGCGGCCTGACCGATCTCACCGGGTGCATGGTCGTCGCCGCGAGCGCACTGCTGGCCGCGGTCGTGGCCGCCGGGATGAACCCGCTGCTCGATCTGCTCGGCAAGACGCTGCTGACGACCCCGGAACCGGATCAGCTGCCCGGCCTCGGCGCCGTGTGGACCGGCTCGTGGCACATCCTGCTCACCGCCTACGTGATCCTCGTGCTGCTGGCCGGGCTGATCATCATGAGCTACCAGACCCTGCAGGCCCGCTACACCGTCAAGGAAATCGCGCCCCGGCTTGTGATCGGATTCCTCGCCGGGACGCTCTCCCTGTTCCTGATGACCAAGGCCATCCAGGTCGCCAACGCGCTCTCAGCCGCGGTCCTCGGCGAAGGCGTCGACCAAGCGCAGCTGACACGCAGCTTGATCACAATGGTGCAGAGCTCCCTGCACGGCGGCGGCATCTTCCTCGGCATTCTCGGCCTGGCCCTGGTGGCGATGCTCCTGATCCTGCTGGTCGTCTTCGTCGTGCGAGTGATGGTGACGATCCTGCTGGTCGCCGCCGCCCCGATCGCCCTGATGTTCCACGCCCTCCCCCACACCGAAGGCATCGCCTACCTCTGGTGGAAAGGCTCCGGCGGAGTGCTGTTCATCCAGGTCGGTCAGTCGTTGACGCTCGTGGTCACCGTGCGGGTGTTCTTCGCACCGGGCGGGTTCACCATCTTCGGGCCGTCGCTCTCGTCGCTGATGAACCTGCTGCTGTGCATCGCTCTGATGTACGTGCTCATCAAAATCCCGTTCTGGTTCCTCGCCCCGCTCCGCTCCGGCCGCCCCTCGCTGCTCGGGCGGATCGCACGCGGCGTGATCGCCTACAAGACCATGGGCCTGCTCGCCGGCGCCGCCGGTGCCCGCGGCACTGGACGCCCGCGTATCGGCAGGCCGCCCGGCGCGCTACCCGATCCGCCAGCGACGCGGTCGGGCCAGTTCATGCTGCCCATGCGCCTGCGCCGCACTACCAGCTCGCCCCGGAATTCGCGCCGCCGGTGGGACGAGCCGCCGACGACCGGTGTGCTCGACGGGACGCCGGTCCCAGGCCAACTGTCGCTATTCACCAAACGCACCCACGACAGGCACCCGGAAGTGCATCCGAATCCGCGCGCATTGCCACTGAAGGACCTGCCGAACGCGCTGCCGGCCGACCAGCTCGGATTGCCGATGACCGTCCGACGCGACCCCGACCGCATTCCGCGACGCACCCTCGCCGACGACCCCACGCACCCAGCACCTGTTCGGCCACCGCGCCAGCCGGGCCTGCTCATGCCCGACGGGCGGATCAACCGCAACGCCCGCCCACCCGCCAAACTGCCGAACGCGCTGATCCCACCGAGCGCGGGCATGCTGCCGATCCACCTCCCGCCGCAAACTACGCGACCCGCGCGGCGCACCCTCGCCGACGACTTCGGACAGACCAACCCGGCGCCACAGACCGGACCGGGGCTGATCACGCCGTCCGGGCAGATCAACCGCGCGGCCCGCGCTCACCGACGCCCCGCGCCCGACGCCTTCAGCGGCAACCGGCCGCTCGCGTCCGGGCAATACCCGCTCCCGCTCGGCCTGCGCCGCCAGCCGAAACCCACACCGCCGCCACCAGCGCCCGCGCGAAAACCCGCCGACACCCAGCTGCCATTGCCGCTGAGCATGCCGTTGCGGCGCCACCGCCCGAAGTCGAAGTGAGGTCGCGACGCCCATGTCCTATCCCGTGCGCATTCCCGCCGACGTCGACCGGCCCGACCGCGTCCTCGGCCCGCTGACCGCCCGGCAGCTGGCGATCCTCGGCGTCACCGGCCTGCTGCTCTACGCCCTCTACAACGCCACCCACAGACTCGTCCCGCTGCCGCTGTTCCTGGTTTTCGCAGCTCCGGTCGCGCTCGCAGTCACGGTTGTCGCGCTCGGCCGCCGCGACGGCGTCCCGCTCGACCGCCTGCTGGCGGCCGCGGTCCGGCAACGGTTCACACCGCACCACCAGGTGTCAGCGCCCGAGGGCATCCAGCCGGTTCCGGAATGGCTCGCCGGCAGCCACTCGGGAGATGACGTGGCGCCGACACCGCTGGAGCTGCCCGCCCGCGGCGTCGACGGCGGGACGGCCGCGGGCATCGTGGACCTGGGGCCGGATGGGCTCGCGGTGATCGCCGCGTGCTCGACGGTCAACTTCTCGCTGCGCACTCCCGCCGAGCAGGAGGCCCTCGTCAGCTCGTTCGCCCGCTACCTGCACTCGCTCACCGCGCCGGTTCAGTTCCTGGTTCGGGCGGAGCGGCTCGACCTCGCCCCGCAGATCGCCGAGCTGCGCGCACGAGCCGGCGGGCTGCCCCATCCCGCGCTCGAAGCCGCAGCGCACGACCACGCTGACTACCTCATCCAGCTCGCCGAGCACGCCGACCTGCTGCGCCGCCAGGTCCTGCTCGTCCTGCGCGAACCCGCCCGCCCGACCGTCACCTCGGCGCTAGGACGCTTCCGGCGCAGCGCGGCAGCCGAAGTGATCGACCCCGCCGCGCGCCAGGCTGGCGAGCAGCGACTCGTCCGGCGCCTCACCGAGGCGGTCGAGCTGCTCACCGCGGCTGGGATCGCCGTCACCGCGCTGGACGCCGCGACCGCCACCGGGGTGCTGGCCGCCGCCTGCAACCCCGACACCTTCCTCCCACCCTCGGCCGCGCTCGCAGGCGCCGGTGACATCGTCACCGCCGTCCCGGGCACCGACCTCTACGACGACGAGATCGAAGGCCGGTGACCGCGATGTCCAAGATCCAGCACCGCAGTTCGACGGCCGAGGCGTTCACGCCGGACGCGCTGTCGATCGGCAGCCGCCACCTCGAAGTCGGGAACGAGTGGGTCGCCTCGTTCGGCGTGACCGGCTACCCGCAGGAGGTCTACCCTGGCTGGCTCGCGCCGCTGCTGACCTACCCCGCAAGGCTCGACGTCTCCGTACACGTCCAGCCGGTCGATCCGGTCACGGCGACCAGCGGGCTGAAGAAGCAACGCGCTCGGCTGGAGTCCTCGCGACGCCACCACGCCCGGCACGACCAGCTCGACGACCCCGATCTCGACGCGGCCGCCGAAGACGCCGCCGACCTCTCGCGGCGCATCGCCCGCGGCGAAGGCCGGCTGTTCAAATTCGGCCTCTACCTCACCATCCACGCACCCGACGAGGAGACACTCGCCGAGGAAGTGTCGGCGCTTCGGTCGTTGTGCGCGTCGCTGCTGCTGGACGCCAAACCGGCGACGTACCGGTCGCTGCAAGGCTGGGTCACCACGCTGCCGCTCGGGCTGGACTCCCTCGGTCTGAAAAGGACGTTCGACACCGCCGCCGCGTCCGCCGCATTTCCCTTCACATCACCGGACCTGCCCGCCGTCGATCCGACCTCGTCCGTGCCGAGCGGCGTGCTCTACGGCTACAACGTCGGCTCCCAAGGGCTCGTGCACTGGGACCGGTTCGCCTGCGACAACCACAACGCCGTCGTCCTCGGCCGATCCGGCTCGGGCAAGTCCTACCTGGTCAAGCTCGAGACCCTGCGCAGCCTCTACCGGGACATCCAGGCGTTCGTCATCGACCCCGAAGACGAATACGCCCGCCTCGCCGCCCAGGTCGGCGGCGCCTACGTCCACCTCGGCGCCGGCGGCGTCCGGCTCAACCCCTTCGACCTGCCCATCCACATCACCGCGGCCGGACGCCGGACCGCGCCGCAGGACGCGCTGACCCGGCGCGCGCTGTTCCTGCAGACCGTCCTCGCGGTGTGCCTCGGTGCCGAGCTGACCGCCGGCGAACGCGCCGCCCTCGACACCGCGCTCACCACGACCTACGCAAACGCTGGCATCACCACCGACGCCCGAACCTGGACCCGGCCAGCACCGCTGATGCGGGACCTGCGCGACGTCCTGGCAGCGAGCGGCGATGCCGTGGCCACGGACCTCGCCGCCCGGCTGCACCCATTCGTCGACGGCGCCTTCGCCGACCTGTTCTCCGGCCCGACCACCACAGCACCGGATGGCCACCTCGTCGTGTTCTCCCTGCGGGACCTGCCCGAGGAGCTCAAGGCGATCGGCACGCTGCTGACCCTCGACGCGGTCTGGCGGCGGGTGTCCAACCCGGCCGACCGGCGCCGGCGGCTGGTGGTCGTCGACGAGGCGTGGCTGCTGATGCAGTCCCCCGATGGCGCGAAGTTCCTCTACCGGATGTCCAAGACTTTCCGGAAGCACTGGGCCGGGCTCACGGTCGCGACCCAGGACATCGACGACGTCCTGCACAGCGAACTCGGCCGGGCGATCGTGGCCAACGCCGCCACCAGCGTCCTGCTGCGCCAGTCCCCGCAGGCGATCGACCAGATCGCGGCGACCTTCAACCTCTCCGAAGGACAACGCCAGTTCCTGCTCACCGCCGACCGCGGCCAAGGCCTGCTCGGCTCCGGTACCGAATGGGTTGCTTTCCAAGCGCTCGCCTCGCCGGCTGAAGACGTCCTCGTCACGACTGACCCGGAGTTCCTGTCGACGCTGCAGGACGCGGACGCGAACCGTGAATGGGTGGAGCTGTGAAGGCGTCCGCGGAACCACGTGGTGCGGGTCTGCCGTCGTGCCCCTCAATCGATGTGCAGTTTGAAGGCGTGGGTGACGTCGTTGGGACAGGCGAAGATGTTGAAGGCGCCCTGTCTGCCGAATTCCCACCCGACGGGGTCCGGCTGGTCTTGCTCGCAGGAGCACAGCGCGTCCTTGTGCTCGTAGGAGTGCAGCGAGAGCAGAAGACGAAGACCGGCGCCGCAGTCCTGGCAGTCGTGTTTCCACGGACTGCTCTGCCACCAGAAGGCCCAGCCACCGACCTTGCTGCTCTGGCCGACCTTAGGCCAGCCCTCGTAGTTGTCGACGAACCCGCCCGGCTGCACAAAGGACAACGTCCGTTTGATCTCGTCCGGGACCTCGTCGAGCGCCGGGTATTCGACGACCTGACAAGGAGTGAACAGGCACGGACGGGGCACGAATTCGCCGCCGACGCTCGCCGGCTGTGGCGGTTGCCCGGCGACCTCGGTCACCTCGGCGGATGCGCGCCAGACAAGGTGGGCAGCCGGACCGTAGTAGTAGTCCGCCCCGCTGCGATCGAGCTGGTGCTCGTTGGGGCACAGCAGCACTTGCAGCAGGTCAGTGCCCTCGGGAAACGGCAGGTCGGGGAAGTCACGGCGGAACAGCTGGGCAGCGCCGATCAGCGCAATCGGCCCGTCGACCTCGTGCTCGGCTGTCCAGCAATCCTGTGGTCTTCCGCTGGAGGTGGGCATTCGTCCGTCGCAGTGCGGCCACGGCTCGTCGGCGGGCCACCACAGTGGCCCCCCGATGTGGCTGTCGCGAGCGGTGGGCGCGCCAGGTCGCGGGTGCAGGCGCGTGGCAGTACGAGCGAATCCCGCAATACCGGGAATCTCGCGGCCGTTGTCAGTGGGAGCTGCGGTGGAAGTCACGGTCGCGGACCCTACCGGCGACCACCGACAATCCGGGGCCCTTTCCGGAGGGACCGACACCGATCAATGAAGTTTCGGTTCACAAGAACCGCCGAAGAGCCAGTCGACTCACGACGTCGCCAATCCAAGGCGCTGCCGTCATCACTCCATCGCGCTCACACGGAGGTCAGCTCGTGATTCTCGGGTATACATCCGAACTCCATCGAGGGTTGGTCGGCAGCTACCTGACCGATCCCTGGACCTCGATCCACCACCTGCTCGCCGAGGTCGTCGAGTGGGCGCTGTGCTGGGGTCCGGTCGCTGTTCCGGCGCTCGCCGTGTTCGCCGCAGGGCAAGCCGCCGGTCGCTGGTGGTGGCGAGCCCGCTGCCACGCCCAGCTCGTCGCCGACGCGCGGTGCATCACCGTGCTCGCCCCGCCCACCGTCGATCCCGCCGGCGGCGTCCTCCTGTGGGCCAATCTCGTCGGACTGCTGCGGCCGAGCTGGCGACGCTGGCTCACCGGCCAGCCGCACCTCGCCTGGGAGTACCGGTTCTCCGAACACGGCGTCACCCTGCGGCTGTGGGTCCCGGGCGTGATCCCGCCGGGCCTGGTCGAGCGCGCGATCGAAGCCGCGTGGCCCGGCACGCACACCCGCGCCGTCCCCGCCGAGGCACCGCTACCCGAGCAGAAGAACCGACGGGCCATCACGGTAGGCGGCCAGCTGAGGCTCGCCCGCTCCGAGGCGCTGCCAATCCGGACCGGGTTCGACGCCGACCCCATCCGCGGGCTGCTCGGCGCACCGGTCGGCCTCGGCCGGGACGAGCACGCCAGCGTGCAGGTCCTCGCCCGGCCAGTCACCGGCCGCCGGGTGGGCCGAGCTCGGCGTGCCGCCCGGCGGGTGCACGCCGGCTCTTCCGGGCGGCTCGGCGGTCGACTGCTTGACCTCGTCACGCCAGGCGCGTCGGCAAGTAGTCCCCGGCGTACGCGCGATGCCCGCCGGATCAGCCAGGATCCGCAGCTGTCGCTGGAGTACTCCGCGCAGAACCGGGCGATCGTCGGCAAGCAGCGCGGCTCCCAGTACGAGACCGTCGTCCGCTACGCCGTCACCACCCACCTCCCCTCCGACGCCACCGACGCCGAGGTGCGGCGGGCTCGGGACACCGCGCGCGGCCGCGCTCATGCCTTGGCCGCCAGCTTCGCCGCCTACACCGAGCACAACCACTACACCCGGATCCGCCTCCGCCACCCCGACCGAGCACTCGCATCTCGGCGCCTCGACCGCGGCGACCTGCTCTCCGTCCCCGAGCTGGCCGCGATCGCGCACCTGCCGGTCGACGCCGAGATCCCCGGCATCGAACGCGCCGGCGCCAAAGCCGTCGCCCCACCACCGGGCATCGCTGTACCCGGCCCCGAGGTCAAACCGCTCGGCGTCGCCGACACCGGCCACGCCCGCCCCATCGGGCTGCGCGTCCCGGACGCCCGCCACCACCTGCACGTCCTCGGCGCCACCGGGTCCGGGAAGTCGACCCTGCTGGGCAATCTGATCCTCGACGACGCGGACGCCGGCCGCGGCGTCGTGCTCATCGACCCCAAGGGCGACCTGGTCACCGACGTCCTCTCCCGGCTCCCGCGCGAGGCTGCGGACCGGGTCGTGCTGTTCGACGCCGACTCCCGCCAACGCCCGCCCTGCCTCAACCCCCTCGAAGGCGGCGAGACCGACCGCGAGGTCGACAACCTCGTCTCCGTCTTCCGTCGCGTCTACTCCGCGTTCTGGGGCCCGCGCACCGACGACCTCATGCGCGCCGCCTGCCTCACCCTCCGCGCCCAAGACGGCGTCCCCACCCTCGCCGATCTCCCCAAGCTCCTGACCAGCGAAGCCTTCCGGACACGGATCACCGGCGGGCTGACCGACCCGGTCCTGGCCGGGTTCTGGGAGTGGTACGACGAGCTCACCGACTCCAGCCGAAGCCAAGTCATCTCCCCGCTGATGAACAAACTCCGCGCCTTCCTCCTGCGCCCGTTCGTCAAAGACGCCATCGCCGGCGGCCGCTCCACCGTCAACATGCACCACGTCCTCGACCAGGGCGGCATCTGCCTGGTCCGGATCCCCAAGGGCTCGCTCGGGGACGAGACGACCCGGCTCGTCGGGTCACTCGTCGTCGCCCGCACCTGGCAGGCCACCACCGGCCGCGCCCGAGTCCCCCAGCGCGAACGCCTGGACGCCTCGCTGGTCATCGACGAGTGCCACAACTTCCTCAACCTGCCCTACCCGATCGAGGACATGCTCGCCGAAGCCCGCGGCTTCCGGTTGGCCATGACGCTCGCGCATCAGCACCTCGGCCAGCTGCCCCGCGAGCTCAAGGAAGGTATCTCCACCAACGCCCGCTCGAAGATCTTCTTCAACGCCTCCCCCGAGGACGCCCGCGAACTCGCCCGCCACACCGCACCGCGGCTGTCCGAACACGACCTCGCCCACCTCGGCGTCTACCACGTCGCCGGACGGCTCGTCGTCAACGGCGCCGAAACCGAGCCGTTCACCATGACCACCTCGCCGATGCGCCCCGCCGTTCCCGGACGAGCCAAAGAAATCCGTGCAGCAATCCGCAGCGCCGAGGCCGCGCCCCCGGGCCACTTACCTTCCCCAGGACCACACGGACGCAAGACCGATCCCCGCCGCGACGTTTCGCTCGGAGGTTCGCCGTGATCATCACGACCACCCGCCAGCACCACCTGCGCCAGCACCTTCCCGGCCGGACGACCGCCCGCGCGGCCAGCTCGGTCGAGCACCAGGCCGCACTCGCAGCCCGCCTCACCGCCCGGGACAAATGGCTGCTGGCCCTGCTCCACGAACACCGCGTCCTGACCTCCACCCAGATCCAGGACGCCGCGTTCCCCTCGAGCCGCTCGACCCGCCAGCGTCTGCGCGAGCTGTATCTCTGGCGCGCTGTCAGCCGGTTCCAGCCGTTCCGGCCACTCGGCTCGGCGCCGATGCACTACGTCCTCGGTCCCGCCGGCGCCGCCGTCTTGGCTGCCGAGCATGGCTTGGAGGTCAAGGACCTCGGCTACCGGCACGACCGCGCGATGGCCATCGCCCACAACCAGCGCCTCGCCCACACCGTCGGCGTCGCCGACTTCTTCACCTCGCTGATCGCGCTCAGCCGACGCCGCGACCCTGTTCGACATGGTGAGGGGGTCACGGCCTGGTGGTCGGAGACCCGCTGCGCCCGGCACTTCGGTGACCTCGTCATCCCGGACGCCTACGGCCGCTGGCGCAGCGCCACCGGCGAACTCGAGTTCTTCCTCGAATTCGACACCGGCAGCGAGTCGCTGACCAAGGTCGCTCGCAAGCTGCTCGCCTACGCCCGGCTCGCCGACTCCACCCGCATCGCCACCCCGGTGCTCTTCTGGCTCCCGACGAGCCGCCGCGAGGCCGGTGCGCGCTCAGCGCTCGCCCGCATCCACGCCGACCTCGACCAGACCGCCGGCGTCCCCGTCGCCACCGCGGCCGCCGACCTCCTCGACGCGGCCACAGCCTGCCCGAGCCCTGCCGACGAGGTCTGGCTCCCGCTCAACGCGACGTCATCGACGCGGACTTCGCCGCGGTACGCGCTCGGCGAACTGACGCGCACGTGGCCGACCCTCGTTCCAGCGGCTGACCTTGACGACGGAATCGCCCCGACGTCCGGGCAGGCCGTGGCATACCGGCTGCCGCCGCCCGCTCCCACACCGCCGGACGCCACGCCCACCCGAACTCCCCGTCCCGAGTCCTGACCACGCGAGGAGAGCGTCATGGGATCGAAGATCGCGGTCGGCGTCACCGTCGTGGTCGCGATGCTTCCGGTGCTGCTGGGAGCCGTGCCGCAGGCCGTCGTCACGGCGTTCACCGGCAACGGGAGCACGACCTGCACACCCAGCGGGACGACTACCCGCACTGTGCCTGGCTACGGGCCCGATCAGCTCGCCAACGCAGCGATCATCACCTCGGTCGGCAATCAGCTGCAGGTAACCGAACCCGGGTGGGTCATCGCGGTCGCCGTCGCCATCCAGGAATCCACCCTGCGCAACCTCGATCACGGCGACCGCGACAGCCTCGGTCTCTTCCAACAGCGCCCGTCTCAAGGCTGGGGTACGCCCCAGCAGATCATGGACCCGACCTACGCGGCGACGCAGTTCTATCGGCACCTGCAGGCCGTGCCGAGCTGGCAGCAGATGAGCCTCAACGACGCCGCCCAAGCCGTCCAGCGGTCCGGGACACCAGAGGCGTACGGCCGCCACGAGGCGGACGCCGAAGCCATCGTCGCCGCGGTCGCCGGAGTGGCCTGCGAACACACCGGTACCGGGGACTGCACGAACATCGCCGCGCCGACGCCCGCCGCGCTCACCGCCATCAACTACGCCTGCGGGCAACGCGGCCTGCCGTACGTGTGGGGCGGCAACGGCCCCGAGTTGGGGGACGCCGGCTTCGACTGCAGCGGCTTGACCCGAGCCGCGTACGGCGCCGCCGGCATCCCATTGCCACGAACCTCGCGCGAGCAGTACGCCGCCGGACCGCGCGTGCCCGCCGGCGCACCGCTACTTCCGGGCGACCTCGTTTTCTACGCGACCGCCGGGCGCGTGCATCACGTCGGCCTGTACGTCGGCGGCGGCAACATGATCGACGCACCTGACTTCGGACAGGCCGTGAGAGTGGAGCCGTACCGCCACTCCGGCGACGGCTACATCGGTTCCACCAGGCCAGTTTCGCCACGTTGAGACCTGAAACACAAGCACTTCTGGGCGATACGTATGTCTTGTTTGGACAATAGCTTGACACGAAGTGGCTGACGGAGCGTCGATGGACGTGTAGCCCGAACCACCGGATGCGCACCGGCGGGCGAACGCCCCGGCCGGGGCATGACCACCCACCGCTTCAACCGAAACGGAATCGTCATGTCTCAGAACGACTCGTCGAACACCAAACCCGAAACCGCGGAGCCGAAGGTTCGCCGCGCGCTCGAAGCCAACCCCGGCGCAACCGCCGCACGGATCGCGACCAAAGCCGGAGTCGGCCGCTCGACAGCCACGAAGATCCTCTCCCGCTGGGCCGCCGAAGGACTGGTGACCCGCACCACCGGCAAGGACCAGTCGGTCCCCGTCACGTGGACGGTCCACGACGATCAGACCAACGACGCAGCCGAAGTCGTGGAGCCCGGCGACGTGCCCGCCACGGCAGATCAGGAGGCGGAACGTCCCGTCGGACCCGCCGACGAACGAGAGGCCGATGCCTCCTTGCCTGACCCCGGCGCTACCGCTACGGCGGAAACGCCGCAGAAGGACCGGTTGCCGAAGGGCGCGCTTTACGAGCTGGTGAAGGAGTTCCTTCAGGCGCATCCCGGCGAAGAGTTCGGCCCCGCCAAGATCGGAACAGAGCTGGTCCGATCCAGCGGCGCAGTGAACAACGCCCTCGAGAAGCTCGTCACCAACGGGCTGGCAACGAAAACGTGCGAAGCGCCGAAGCGCTTCACTTCCAGCTGACCGTCAGCGCAACCCGACGGGGGCGGATCACCATCGTGGTGATCCGCCCCCGTTTAGCGCTGGAACCCGGCAGGGAAGGTCACTGTGTCGCCTGCTGGTTCACCTCAGCCGGATGAGGAAAGATGCACTCGTCGTCGCAGTCCTGCGCGCCAGCGGTGGCAATGAACGGGCAGTCGCCTCGATGGGCCTTGGTGAAGGTGACGCTACCGTCAGGATGTTCGAGTATGTGCAGTGCGCCGCCGTGGCGGTAGGCCCACACGATGTCGTCCGGATCGATACACTTTTCGCCATCGAAGCCGTAAGTCATGGCCAGCAACGCACTGATCCCACCGTGGACATGAGGTGAAATGGTCTGCGTGGTCGGTGGGGCGGCAAGGATTTCGGCGGCCCTGCCGAGGAGGCGCTCGGTCAGCCCGGCGAGAGCGGTGGCAGCGTGGACGTCAGTGCTCGGTCGCGGCGTGTCGTGCCACCAGTTGCTGGGAGCGTCAGCGGCGAGACTCGTCCACGTCATCTGGTCGCTGAGTACCTCGGCGACCGCGAAGCTCTGGTTGATGTAGTAGTCGCGCTCGACGCGTGCGCGGAGCGTGCGTCCGGCAAACTCGACGACGCGGGTGTGGTGGTAGCTGGTCAGGGTGACGCCTGTCGCTTCGTCGCGTTCGGTCATCGAGGCATTCATTGTGGTCTCCTCTGTCTTCGTGTGCGATTTGTTGGTCGTACAGGTCCAGTCAGGTCGTCAGGTCGAGGCAAACCCCAACAGGCGAGCCAACTCTGGCGCGATTACGGTTACCGGCGGGCGGCGGCGCGAAGCGCGGCGGTCGCGGCGTGCCCGATGGCACGCGCGGCCGTCGCGGGGTCGGTCAGCACGTGGACAGTCGCCCCATCGAGCGGTGTGTCGACGTCGCTGGTGGTCAGCCACAGCACCGCGCACCCGGAGGCGCGCAGCCGGTCGAGCTTCTTCTGCCCGTCGCGGCGGGGGTCGTCGCGGTAGTTGCCGTCGGACACGATGACGACCAGCCGGGCCGCGCCGGGGCGGGACAGGCCGAGGGAGCCGTCGAGGGCGTCGAGCGCGCGGGGGATGTCCTCGTAGTTGTCGTTGGAGCGGAACTCGGTGACCTCCGTAGGCGGCTTGCCCGGGTGGGTCAGCGGGCGCACATGGTTCCCGAAGATCACGCTCGCCGTGTCGGCGGGCACCCGCGTGTGACGGGCGGCGTTGGCCAGGATCCAGGCGGCCGAGGCGACGTGTTCGCGCGCCCAGCCCATCGAGCCGGACACGTCACACGCGATCCCGACCCGCAGCGGCGGCACGGTGACCGGTGTACGGATGGTGCGGGTGAACGGCTCGGCGGTCACCACGGCACCGGCGGCACGCTGGGCCTCGGCCGCCCGCACACCGCGCATCCGCAGCCGCCCGGGCGGCACCTCCGAGGTGGATCGCACGGCGACTCGTTCGCGGGTTCCGGCGGTGTCCAGCGCCCGCGCGAGCACCCGCGCGGCTGCGCACTCCTCAGGCGTGGGCGGCCGGGTGCCTGTTGTCCTGGTGTCGCCGCCACGGGGGCCGCCGGTCCCGAACACTCGTCGCGCCACTGCTCCCGCCTTCTTCTCAGCGGCCTCTTCGCTTTCCCTCGCGGCGGCCGCGACTGCGGCCGGGTCCTCGGGTGCCTTCTCCCCCGCGACGTTCGCCGCCACCCCGCCCAGCACGGCGGCAATGGCATCCGCCAACGGTGACGGGGCGGCGGGTCCGGGCGAGCTACCTGTCGGGTCCGAGGTGCCGGGCGAGGCCGGCGACGAGGCCGAGTCCGGGTCGGTGCCGAGGATCTCGCACCACTGCCGCCCGAGGTCGAGCATGTCCTCGCCCGCGTCGTCGGCAGTCCGCAGCGCCTGCCGCCACACCGCCCGCAGCTTGCCGAGAACTTCCGCGCCGAGCACGTCCTCGACGACCCGGGCGACCGGGTGGACCTCGGCGTGCGTGAGCACCCCGCCGTCGGCCCGGCCCAGCAGGAGCGCGGCGGTGCGCGCGGCGTCGGCGGCAGTCATCTTCGGCGCGGTGACGGGGTCGGCAAACAGGTGCAAGTCGGTGGCAACGATGCCCTGCACGCACGCCCGCAGCCAGTGCCGGTCGTCCGGGCGACGGCGGATGTGCGCCGCTTCCATCCGCGGCTCTTCCAGCAGCATGGCGGCGGCAACCACGCCGGGCGGAGCGCCGTCCGGCGGTTCCCACGCGGTGTGTTTGGCGTGTCCGCACTCGTGGGTGAGGGCACCCCAGGCCGGGGCGTAGCGGGCCCGGTCGGACAGGTTCGCCGGGTCCACGGTGGCCGGGTCCACGCCGAGGTGGTCACCGTCGACCTCGATCAACGCGCGGTGCGGGTAGAAACACGCGGGGGCACCGCCGCCCGCGCCGGGAGCGACGCTGACCACGAGGTCGTCGCGGTCGGCGATCACCGGGACCTCGTCGGCGAACGCGGCGGACAGAGTCAGCCATTCCGGGCGCGCGGGGAACACGGCGGCACCGGTGGCGGCCGGGTCGGCGGTGAAGTGGGCACTCATGGCGCGGGTCCTTTCGCGACGGTACGCGGTGCGTGGCTGGCTCAGGGTTTGGTGGTGATGCGGGCGCCGAGGGCGAGCGGGGTGACGGGCTTGCCGAAGACGTCGCGCACCACGGTGGCGACGGTGGCGCGGTCCTCTTCCGGCGCGATCCCGACCAGGTTCCCGGCGGCGGCGTCGAGGTCCCACGCGTCGGCGAGCTTCTTGAACGCCAGAAGCTCCCGTAGCTGGGGCGCCCAGCCGATCTCGCCCTTCTCCTGCCGGGTCGCGAGGTTGCGCGCCACCCGCACGGCCCTCTTGTCAACCCCGAGCTGTTCGGCGAGGGCGTAGTCGCTGGAGACCTGGATGTGCACGGAGAAGCGGGACGAAAGCGCGTCGGAGAGAACCGCCCCGTGGACACCGGGGTTGTGTCCGGCCACGACATAGAAGCCTGGTTCGGCGTGGACGACTTCGCCGCCGTTGGCCTTGATCACGATCTCGCGGCGTCCGTCCATGGCGGGGTAGACCACGGCGAGCACGGTCGGCGGGATCAGGGTCGCGTCGTCGATGAACAGCGGCACCCCGGTGCGCATCGCGCGGACCAGCGGGCCGTGGACGAACACGAAGTCGCCGTCGGGGGTTTTGGTGTAGTCGCCCACGAGGTCGGCGACCACGGTGTCGCCGTCGCCCTGCACGGTGAGGCAGTCGTTGAACGCCGCCTCCACCACCGAGGTCTTGCCGGTGCCGGGCGGCCCGTACAGGAGCGCGGCGACCCCGGCGTCACGCAACCGCGCCAGTGCAGTCACGTCCGGCATGCCGGACAGCAGCCGGGGGTGGTAGTCCATCCCGTTCGGGCGTTTCACCGGGCCGGTGACCTTCCGCGCCGGTCGGCTGGTGGTGCTGCCTGCACCGGACGGAGCGGGCGTGGTCGGGGATGCGGCGGGTGCCGTCGCGGGTGGCGTGCGGCGGGGTGCACATGGCGGGGCCGGGGTGATGGCGGGCGCGGCGGCGGCCGCCGTCATCGCGGTTGCCCGGTAGGCCAGTGGCGCGGTGGTGGCGAGTTCGGCTTCTCCCCGGTCGGTCAGCGCTTTGCAGGCGTTGCCGACAGCGCCGGATGAGCGGTTGAGGGTGTGCGCAATGCCACCGGGGGTGTGGGTGCCTGCAGGGTCATCGGCCAGGACTTTGGCGACCATCGCGCGGAGTTCGCCGTTGCGGAGCCGGGTTGCCGTCCCACCCGCCGGGGTGGTCGGCCCGGTGGCGGGTGCCGTGGCGGGCGGGGTGGGCGTGGTCATCGCAGGTGTTCCCTTCCAGTGCGTGACGCGGGCGGTTCGGCGAATCAGAACGATCCGTAGCGGCCCTTAAATGTGATTTCCGGATTTCCCGGGCGACACAACAAAAGTAACTCGATAAGGCCAGTCGCACAATACCTTTCCAGGCCCCATTCAGGTGACGAATTCCGCCATCCAGCCAAAAGCATTTGAAGTATTTCGCCGAACCGTTTGCGCAGGTCGCGGACGTCAGGCAGCCGACAACAGCCACAACAAAGGAAATGGACAATCGTTTATTTGAGCAAAATAGAAATAGACGGATGACTGTCGACACGAGGTGAGATGACCAGGAGAGCCAGACCGTGGGGACATGTTCACAGCAGCGGGACCGACGGGGCGGCCCTGATGTGCTTACCTGCTTGTCGCCAAGCGAGTCTGGGATACCGGCGGATCCCCGCATGTAGGCCTTGACCTGCGAGCATGCCTGGAGACGGAGGATCCGGCTTAGGCGGTCCACGGAGCGCCGGGGCGATCGGCGCGTGCGGTGGCACCCCCGATGGCTGGCGGCCATCCGAGGGACGGTGCCCGCGGATGATCGGCTCCGGCGAGCGGGCCGCTCGGACTGTCGCACGGGCGTGTCCGTCCGTGCGACGCGTTGTGGCACCTCGATGGTGCCACACCAAATGGCGACTCTGAACGGAAACACGGGATGCTTTTTCTTCGCGACGACTATCAGTACGTCGACACTAACATCCGTCGCGACTGACCAGCTATTTCAGCGTAGAGGTACTTTATGGCGCGCCCCGGGCCGGTTCAGGCCTTGGGGGCTGCGATTCCTGCGTGGGGTTCTCGGAGTCGTTGGGCGAGCTCGATTGTCGCGGCGGTCGGTGTTTCGTCGATCTCGGCGATGCGTGCTTCGAGCAGGCGTAGCGTTCGGGCTATCGCGTCGTGCCGGCCGAGGGTGTGTTCGAGGCGCATGATGTCGCGGTAGAGCAGCTCGTTGTGCGGGTCGAAGTCCCGCGCCGCTTCCAGCAGCTCCAGCGTGGACTCGGGATCGCTGCGGACTCGTGCGCGGGCCAGGGCGGCGACGGCGTCGAGGGCGTCGCGGCGGACGCCTTCGCGCAGCGCGGTGAGCCAGCCTGCTTCGATGCCGGCGGCCAGCTCGCCGCCGTAACTCGCGACGATCGCGGCGTAGGCCGCGGCACGGTTCTCGTCGTCGGTCGTGGTGCGGCGCCGGGCGAGCGCGCCGGCGAACGTCCAGTAGTCGACCTCGACGACCGCGGGATCGAGGCGATATCGGCCGTGCTGTGCGACCACGAGGTCGCCGATGTCGGGTGAGGTGGCTTTGTGGACGGTGCTGCGGAGGCGGGACAGGACGGTACGCAGCACGGCGGCCGGGTCCTGCGCTGGGCGATTGGCCCACAGGCTGTCGATGATCGCGGCCCGCGGAACTCCCTCCGGATGCAGGGAGAGGTAGATCAGCAGCTCCCACAGCCGTCGCGACAAGCTGCCGGTGACTTCCACCGCGTGGTCCGGGCGAGTGAGGTCCGGTCGCCACAACAACCTCGGCTGGCCGAACACCGCCAGCACCAGCGGCGCGGCGACGTCACGCTGGTGTTCGGCGGCATTCGTCGAGTCTGGCTCGGGTACTGCTTCGGCTTGGTCCGGTGGACCTGCGATCTCCAACCCGTGGCTGGGCTCGAGAGCAGACTCGGGGTGGTCGTCCCGAGTGCCGTGTGCGGCGTCGAAGAGGGCGAACAGCTCGCGGGTCGCGGATTCGGGAAGCGAGAAGGCGCGCCGGCCGCGTAACCGCTCCCCCGGGCCCGGCGAGGTCGCGGTGAGGGTGCCAGCGGTGTCCACGTAGGCCGTGACGCCGGGGTGCCATTGGCCGAGCAGCAGCACTGTGGTGCTCGCGCCGCCTCCGGCGAGGGCGTGCTGCAGCCGGGTGCGATCGTGTTCGCCTTCCGGCGCGCTCGCCAGCAAGATCCGGCCGGCCCTGTCTTGTGGTGTCTGGCTGTCGAGGTGTGCGAGCGCGGCGGCGAGGTCGTCGACGACGTGGACGCACTCGGGCAGGTCGGCGTTGTGCTCCGGGACGCCGAGCAAGCCACGCAGATCCGCGGCCGGCGCGACGATCTGCGGGTGACGGGTGGTGGTCATGGCCGTGAGCAGCAGCGCGCGGGCGGCGGCGTGGCTGCCCGGGCCGATGAGCCCGAGGCCGTGCGTCGCCGCGAGCTCCAGCGCCAGGTCCGCGGCGGCCTCATCGGCGGGCTCCCCCAGCTCGAGCATCGTCTCGGGCTCGGCGGCATCGGCCTCGTCGGGTCCAGCGTGGGCGTGCCGGTGGGCCAGGTGCAGCTGGTAGACGACCGGAGCGACGGGCAGGTCGTCGTCGCGCCGGCCGCTGCCGGGCCGGTAGGCGGTGCGGTGACGTCGTCGGGCGACCAGCAGCATTGCGCTGATCGCGCCCGCCAGCCCGAGGCCGACGTACATGCCGGGCTCCCACGACGAGCTGGGGCCCGGAGCAACGGTGGGAGGTGGCGACGAGCTCGGCGGAGAGGTCGCCGTGGGCTTCGCTGGTGGCGGCTGCCGCTGCGGAGGTGTGGAGGCGGCAGGCATGGGCGTCGGCGGAAGGCGGATCCGATCGCCCGGATAGATCAGGCTGGGCGAGGTCAGCGTCCGACCGCCGGGCTGGGTGCTCTCGGCGTTCAGGCTCCAGAGCTCTGGCCACCGGTTGGCGTCACCGAGGCGGCGCTGCGCGATCCGGTACAGCGAATCGTGAACGCCGGCACGGGGCGGACGCACCAGCTCGACGTCCTCCGATCGACCGTCAACAGCCAATGGCGCGGTCACCGACGAGCTCAGGCCGGGCTGGACCGCGCCGCTTCCGCCAGAGGCGGCGAGGGCAGTGCGGCCGACGAACGACACGACCACGGTGGTGATGAGCACCGCCGCGACCCGGCGGAGCGGGCCGCCGCGCCAGGCTGCGCCCGGCAGGCCGGCGGTGCGGACGAGGTCGTATCCGCACCTGGCCAGCTCGACGAGGAACGCGCCCCACAGCAGCCACGCGCCGCACGCGAGCACATCCAGCAGCTGACTTGCCGACAGCCGAGCCGTCAGCACGTCACCGAGCTCGGCCATGGTGGGCAGGTGATCCGGGAGGGGCCAGCCGATGAACCGCACCAGCGCCCACGGCAGCCCGGCACACAACCCAGACAGCAGCGCGAGCGCTACGCCCGCCTGCAGCACCCGCCCTGCGCCACGCACGAGCGCACGACGAGCTCCCCGCGGCCCGGTTCCGGCTTGCCGTTCTACAGGCACAACAGCGTCCCTGGCTCAGCTTCGCTGGCCGTGGACAACCGACGGCTGGATCCCGGCTGCTGGCGGCCCCGGTCGCGGTTCCGGCGGTGCAGGTGCCGGCAAAGCCTCGGGCTGAGTCTCCGGCTTCGGCCGGCGGCTGCCCGGCGGTCGACCTCGCCGGGCGCGGGGTTTGCCGACGGTGAGCCACCGGGTGAGGTCGGCGGCCGGGACGTCGGTGAACTCGGCCAGCTCGTCGATGCCGATGACGTCCGCCGCCGCGACGAGCACGGTGCCGAGCTTGCGCTCGACCTCCGCCAGCTCCTCGGCCAGCGCAGCGCGACGATGGGCGAGCTCACCTACCTCGCGGGCTGCCGCTGTCCTCCTCGCGCTCTTCTCCGCGTCGGCCTTCTCGACGCGCCGTTCGATCTCGTCGGTCATGATCATGGCGTCCTCCTCCGGTGTTCAGGGCTCCAGTGCATGAAATGCCGCGGGTTTGCTCGGCGACCTCAGCCCCAGGTCCGGCCCTTGACCTGGTGGAACGGGGTTCACCCGATCGCGTGGAGATTCCGATCGAAGGTCGAGATTCCTGACGAGATGCCGATGTTCTTGACAGATCCCGTCTCCCGATGAACAGGGGTACCCGTGACGCTGGCTGAGGTGCGGTCGTTGGGGTCCGCGCGGCCGTTGCGCACCGCTCAGGAGTTCGAGGACTTCGAGCAGGAGCTGGTGGATCAGTTCGCCCTCGCGCAGGTCGGTGCTGGAGTGACCGATGGCGTCGTGGGGTCGTATCGGTCGGTGGTGTTCGAGTTCGTGCGCTCCATGAGCCGTCCGGTGTGGACGACACGACCGGAGGACGTCGATCGATTCCTGGCTGATCAGCGCAAGCGGGGCCGGGCGGCGTCCACTGTGTACTCCAAGGCCGGCACGTTGGCCGCGTTCTTCGACTTCCTGGTCGTGCGCTACCAGGGCGACATCCACGCCTTGACGGGACACGTGCTTGAACAGCCTGTCGATGAGTTCAACCGGCCCTCGAAGCCGGCCTACATAGCCGCACGGATACCGCCTTCGCAGGACGAAGTCGAAACCCTGTTCACCGCGTGGCGCGACTCGCTGCCCGACGCCCGAAAGTTCCTGCCAGCCGCACGGGACTACATGGCGGCTTCGTTGTGGCGCCGGGCGGGCTTGCGGATCACCGAGTCGCTGATGCTCGACATCCGTGACTGGCGACCTGACTTGGGCGAGCACGGCAAGGTACATGTGCGGTTCGGCAAGGGGAGCCGTGGCCGTGGCCACAAGCCCCGCCTGGTGCCGGCGATCAACGAGGTCGACGCGTTGCTGGAGTGGTGGCTGACCGACGTGCGCCACCAGTTCGGGCCGGACTGGGCGGACCCGGATGCCCCGCTGCTGCCCAGCGAGCGCCACGACCGGGACACCGGCTTGTGCACGCGAGTCGGCGACGACGCGTTGCGCTCCGGGCTGGCCGGCGCGGTGAGCAGGTGGCTTCCCTCGTGGACGGGTCGGCTGACACCGCACGGGTTGCGGCACTATTGCGCGTCCTCGTTGTACATGCGCGGGATGGATCTCAAAGCTATACAGGAGATTCTCGGTCACGAGTGGCTTTCGACGACGACTCGGTACATCCACGTCCATGCCAACCACGTTGAGCACGCGTGGGAAAAGGCAAACCAGCGAGTGGCGTCCCGGCTCGGGCAGTAAGGGAGGTATTGCGATGCGGTGGAATCTGCGGATGAAGGCGGCTGAGGCGGGGATCTGGAAGTCCACGGAGATGCGTCGCCGGTTGGCCGACGCCGGGTTGGAGATCAGCGCGGGCAAGATGTCGGCGCTGTGGACCGGCACCCCGACCACCATCCGGCTGGACGACCTGGACGTGATCTGCGCGGTGCTGGCGTGCGAACCGACCGACCTGTTGCTGTGCGAGCCGGAGAAGGTCGCGGCACGCAAGCCGACCAAGACGGTGGAGGCGACCGGCGGCGCGGTCGTGACACCGCGGTTGGGGCGGCACCGGTCGGTGCCTCCGGCGTGACCAAGCGACCGTGGCCGCGGGCCTGCCGCGTGTGCAGCGTGCGGCCGGTCAAACATCGCCAATCCGACTACTGCTACACCTGCCAGCCCGGCGGCCCCGTGACCCCACCGCCGTGTCAGCGCTGCGGAACGACTGAGAACTACTACAGCGCGGGCTTGTGCACTCGCTGCCATCGGTTCTCGCCGTTGACCATCGACTCGTGCGATGACTGCTACGCCTGGGGCGCAACCCGCACACACAAGTGGCTGTGTCACGGCTGCCGCGGCTGGCGGCAGCGCCGCGCGGTCGGCGACTGCCTCACGTGCGGCCGGCATGTGGCCGTCGACCCGGTGCTGCGCGCGTGCCGGCTGTGCTGGCGGCAGGCCGACCTGCTCGGCACTGACGACATCACCACCGCGGTCCAGAACGGGCACCAGCTGTTCTTCGCCGACCTGTTTCGCAGCCGAAGAGGAAAAGCCACCCACCCCGGACCGCCTGGCCAGCGTCCCGGCCCGACCGCACGGTTCGGCACCGCCGGAACCCGTCCGCCAGAAGCGCGGCAATGGACGATCTTCGACGCCCTGCGCCCGAACACCACCACGACCCCGCGGCCCTGCACCCGCTGCGGCCAGCGGCCGGTCAAGCACCACCAGGCCGAGTACTGCTACCCATGCCAGCCCGCCACCCAGGTGACACCGCCGCCGTGCAGCAAATGCGGCTCGCCCACCGACTACTACACCGCCGGGTTGTGTATCCGCTGCTACCGGTTCTCGCCGCTGACGGTGGACTCTTGCCCGGACTGCCACGCCTGGGGCACCCGCCGGGGCAACAACTGGCTGTGCGAGGGCTGCCGCGCCTGGCGTCGCAACCATCCCCACCTCGGCACCTGCGGAATGTGCCGACAAAGCCGCCATATCAACGACGACGGCATCTGCCGGCTCTGCCGCAAGCAGCCGCTCTGGCTGCCGGACACCGCACGAGCAGAACTTGCTGAGCACGTCCGGCGTTGGGGACACCAGCTGTATTTCGCCGACATGTTCTCCGGACTCGGCGTCCGTGTCGCCCGAGCCGCCGCAGCCCAACGGCGTCGCCTGCTCATCACGCACCCGATTCCGCCCCGGCACCCCGTACGCCACCAGCAATTGGCCGGCTTCAATCTCCCCCGAGACCTCCGCGCCGGCCGCGAGCACGGTTTCCCTCCACCCGCCGATCCCGAGTTGGTGACCTATTTGGACACGTGCGTCACCGAACACGCGGCACGCCACGGCTGGGACGGGAAGGTCACCACCCGCACCCGGATGGGATTGCACATCCTGCTCGGGTTGCAGGACACTTCCGGTGCAGCCATCAACGCCACCGATGTCATTGCCCTGTCCTGCTTGCGTGTTCCGGTGCGCCCGATCCTCGATGTCCTGACCGCGGTCGGGTACCTCCACGACGACCGCGTCCCCACCATCGAACGGTGGTTCGCCCACAAAACCGCCGAGCTGCCCGAAACCATCGTGACCGACCTGCAGCTCTGGTTCGACGTCATGCGACACGGCCACACCAGCCCACCCCGCAGCAAACCCCGCGCTCCACGGACGGTCCAGTCCAAGCTGCGGTGGGCACTGCCCGCCCTGCACGCCTGGGCCGAAGCCGGACACGAGCACCTGCGGGAAATCACCCGAGATCAGGTGCTCGCCGTACTGCCCGCCTCCGGCACGCCCCGGCACACCATGCTCCAGGGGCTGCGGTCGCTCTTCCGGCTGCTCAAGGTTCACAAGCGTGTCTTCGTCAACCCGACCGCACGCATCCCCGTCGGCCGGCTCACCGGACGTATTCCGTTGCCCGCCCCGGTCGACCGTATCCGTGAAGCCCTGGCCGACGACGATCCCACCCGCGCCGCGATCGCCGCGTTGGTGGCCTTCCACGCCCTGGCGTCCGGACAGCTGCGCGACCTGCAGGTCACTGATGTCTACGACGGGCGGTTGCATCTGGGCGACCGCAGCATCCCGCTGGCCTACCCGGTGCGCGACCGCCTGCGGATCTACCTCGACTACCGCGCCGCCCGCTGGCCCGCCACAGGGAACCCACACCTGTTCATCCACTACCGCAGCGCCAACCACATCGGCCCCGTCCAGATCGAATGGCTGGCACACCGCTTGGGCCTGCCCACCCAGAGCCTGCGGGAGGACCGCATCCTGCACGAAGTCCACGCCACCGGCGGCGACATCCGCCGACTCTGCGACCTGTTCGGCCTGTCCGTCGCGGGCGCCGAGCGCTATGTCGCCGTATTCGAGCCCTCCGACCCGAACTGACCGTCGCGCACAGATCATCATCGCCGCTTCGCCAGAAGCCCTGGCAACTGTTGACTGCCAAGGCATCATCGAAATGATGCGGACGATCTGACAAGGACGGTGACAGTGAACCTCGCGACGAGCGCCACTACAGCAGTGGTCACATTGCTGGGCGTCATACTGGGCGGATGGTTGACCACTCGCAACCAGGAACGATTGTGGCGACGAGATCACGCACGTCAATGGCGCGACATCCGGCTGTCGACCTACAACGAATTCGTCTTTGCATATCGGCAGTACATCGCCTTCGCGCTCGACGCCGACGCGATCATCTCCGCTTCCCCACACCCGTATAAGCCCGACGAGATGATGCCTTACTTCGATGAAGCCGGTCGACCCTATCGCGAGAAGCTCGAAGCAACGATCATGGCCGTAAGGCTCGTGTCGGCGCGCCGCGAAACTGCTGACGCCGCTAAGGAACTCGTCGATTCCGCTCGTCGCATAGCTGCTGCACGGGCCACGAGAACCGGACAGAACGTTCCGACAGAATTCTTCGACAGGATGTGGCAAGCCCAACACAAGTTCATGGTAAGCGCGCGCCAAGAACTGGGCTTGTCGAATATCTGGCAAGACACCGAAGAGTAGACCTCCCCTGTGCCATCTCGTCCTCCCGGGCACTTCGTCCAGGACCCATCGAACGTCAACGCAAACCGCCGCGCCACGAACGACCGTCGGCGCAGCCACGCGCCGGGTCTGGGTTCCCGAACCCAATGGCAGAGATACGCTCTTCGACAAGGTCGACACCTCAGTTCCCACCAGTCGGCCCTTCAGAATTCGCGAACTCACGGGATACTTCGGTGACTCCGCGCTGGGGGTGGGCTGAGCCGCTGCCATGGGCACCGATCGACGGGATACCGATGAGCGACAGCAGCTGCGTGCGCTGGCTGGTCGTGACGGTGACGGTCACCGTGTCGGCCGTGGCCGTCACCATGCCCGTGACGCCGACGCCGGCGAGGTACCGGCGCGCGAGACCGTCGGCTTCCGCGGGCACCAGCCTCAACGCGCCGGTGGCCCGGTAGGCAGCGAGGTCGATCGCTTGCGCGCCGGCGCGTGCGGCGGATTCTGCCTGGCCGGTGGCTCGGACCTTCGCGGCGAGGGCGAGGCCGCCGTCGAGCCCGAGGCCGGCCAAGGCCATGAGCCCGAGCACCAGCACGACGAGGAACGCCGACACCTGACCTTCGTCTGCTCGCCACCAGCCACAGGGCCGGCGCCGAACAGCCACCGCCGTCGAAGCTGCGGCAGACTGAACAGGACGAAGGTCGCGTGCCGGTGACAGCTCTCCGCTCGTGCTCGGCGGACGAAGCGGCGCAGGACCGCCTCTACCGGACGCGGAGGGGAACGCATGCCGTACTGGTGGCAGATCGCGACTTCGAGTGCAGCAGGGGCGTTGATCACACTTATCGGCGTATTCGTCGGTGCGGCTCTGACTGGCCGAACCCAGCGGCGTCTGTGGAACCGCACGAAGCAGATCGACAGCTGCGCCACCATCCTCGCTGAGGCAACTCGCATCAGCCATGCGCTGGCTGCCAAGTGGCGGCGAGGAACGCCGATCGAGTGGGTGACGTGGAACCAGGCGCTTGCGGCTGTGTGGCTGATCGGTGAGCCGGAAGTCGTCGAGAAGGCGTTGAGCATCGACAAGACCTTCTGGATCCAGAACGACCGGGTCAACCGGGGCGAGATCACGGATGATGCCACTATGGTGTCTACGGGCCGCACAGTGCTTAGCGAGACACGAAGTCGGCACGAACCGCGCGAAACTGCAGAGAACGAACAAACCCTGTAGGCCCGGCCGGTGGAGACCGGAGGGGTCGTCGACCCAAAGATCAAGGTGCAGCAGCGCGCCGTCCATCAACTCCACCTCTTCCCGTGCTGCGTCGCCGAGGCGGCTGTGTGAGCGGCCCCCGCTCTGAAGGTGTCGATGACCTCGCTGGCCGTGGTGCTGAGCGTCCGGCTGCCGGGGACACCGAGAACGAGCGCCTGGCCGAAGTCGACGGTGCAGCGGACGGTGACGATGACGGTGCTGCCCGGGCGCCCCGAGGTCATCGTGCTGACCGCGGGGTCGCGGCAGACCAGCCCGGCGTGTGCCAGCGCCGAGCTGGCGGTCGCCTGGGCCGCGGCGACAGCTGCCGCCGGCGTGCGCTGCAGGCTCGCGGCGCGCGCGGCTTGGTGGGCGACGTCGTCGAGCCGCAGCCGGGCGTCGACGCCGCGGTGGACGACCACGGCGACGAACACCAGCAGCATGACCAGGACCGGCGCGATCAGGATCGCCTCGACGGTCACCGACCCGCGCTCGGCGCGCCACCAGCCGACGCCCCGGCGGGGCTGTGCCGCGGTCATGGAACCGGCTCCGTGGCCGGCAGCTCCCACGGGAACCGTCCAGCGCCTGTCAGGTCGCGGGCCGCGGTGACGTACGCGAAGACGACCCTCGGCAGCTCCTCGGCGACCTCGACGATCAGGCCGATCGACGCGGCGCGCAGCTCAGCCTCGACGGCGCTGGTGTGCTCGACGAGCTCGGCGTGACGAAGCTTGGCTTCCCATTCCCGGGTCAGCGTGACACAGCCCTGGAGGTGGAACAGCAGCTCGCTGAGCAGAGTGTCGAATTCGGCGATCGCCGTGGCGGTCGTGGTCGCGAGGTCGGCTTCGCCTGGCATCGCGACGAGCCGCGCGGCGTGCCGGCGAGCAGGCGCTGTCCGGATCAAGCGTGTCAAAGCGTCCCACACCGCTTCGTGGGCTCGGCCGGGCAGCTCGGGGTCGATCCAGTCGCGTGAAGCCGTGGCATGGAGCTCGCCGGTGAGATCGATCAGGAGCCCGGCCGTGCGGTGCGCAGCTGGGCCGAGGTCGAGGAAGTCGTCACTGCGGAGGAAGAACTCGCCGGGAGATCGTTCCAGGGCGCAGCGACGTCCGTGCTGGTGATCGGTCGCGAGGCAGGCCGCGGTGATGCCCGCGTCGCAAAGGCCGCTCAGCAGCAACGCGATGGCGCCGCCGACCGCGAGCGCGCCGCCGAGAGTCTCGGCGGCGCCCCCACCCAGTACCAGCGCCAGGGTCAGTAGCCCGGCCACGGAACGAGTCGAGAAAAGCCGCGTGAAGAAAGCGCGGTTGACCCACCTTCGCCAGTATTTCGTTGTGACAGCGGGATTCCACAGCATGACGTCGGGGCCGTCGGCGAAGTCGCCAACGGTCACCGCTTCCGGCTTTTCCAGCAGTGACATGGTTCCCCTCCCTTCGATCAGGCGTCCGTCAGAACGCTTACAGATTCGCTTAGGCGGCAGAAGCGCTGGTCATACCGACTCGCAGGCAAGCGCGGGTTCCGGCGATTGCGAGCAGTACCTGATCGTTTGTCGGGATTTCCGACGGACTGTCGACTATTGTGACGCAGGGTCACCGCCAGTGAACCGAAGCCGTGACGTCCTGGCCGGGAGTCTGCAGCGAGGGCCTCGATACGGCATCGGCCAGACTGATGACCATGACCGCCCCTGCTGAGCACCCCGACGCCACGACCGACGAGAAGCGGTGGTTGACCCGAGGCGTCGCCGGAATCGGCACTGCCAGCCTGCTTGCCGATGTCGGCCACGAGGTACCCACCGCGCTGCTGCCGAGTCTGCTCACCAGCACCCTCGGCGCACCCGCCGCCGCGCTCGGACTGATCGAGGGCATCTCCGACGGTCTGGCCGGCGCCGCCCGTCTCGCGGGTGGTGCACTGGCAGATGACCCCGCTCGCCGCCGCAGCATCGCGGTCGGCGGCTACGCCAGCACCGCCGTGCTCGCCTCGCTCACCGGTGCGGCCACCGCCGTCTGGCAGGTCGGCATCCTCCGAGCCGGCGCGTGGGCCGCTCGCGGCCTGCGCGTTCCCGCCCGCAACGCCCTGCTTGCCGACGTGGTCCACCCCAAAGCCTACGGACGCGCCTACGGCTTCGAACGCATGATGGACAACTTCGGCGCGATCTTCGGTCCGCTGCTCGCGCTCGGCCTGGTGGCCGCGGTCGGCGTGCGCTGGGCGATTGGCCTGTCCGTTATCCCCGGCATCCTCGCCGCCGTCGCGATCGTCTACGCCATCCGCCACACCCCGGCAGCCTCGGCGAAAGCCCGGGTACCGTTGCGTATCCGGATCAAGCCCGTCCTGCGCGGCGACCTCGGGCGGCTCATGGGCGCGGTCACAGCGTTCGAGGTCGGCAACGTCGCCGCGACTCTGCTGATCCTGCAAGCCACCCAACTGCTCACCCCAGGCCATGGCACTGACACCGCCACCACCCTCGCTCTGGCGCTCTACACCCTCTACAACATCGCGGCCACCGTCGCCTCGATCCCGGCCGGACGCTTCGCGGACCGTCTGGGCACCCGCGGCCCGATCCGAGTCCTGACCGCCGGAGTCGCACTGTTCGCGTTGGCGTACCTCGGCTTCGCCGTCACCGGCACCAACCTGGTTGTGCTCGCGCTGCCGTTCCTCGCCGCCGGGCTGGCCATCGGCTGTGTCGAGACCGCCCAGCACGCCGCCGTCGCCACACTCGCCCCAGCTGAGATCCGCGGCTCGGCGTTCGGGCTGCTCGCCACGATCCAAGCAGGCGGCAACTTCGTCGCCAGCGCGATCACGGGAGTGCTCTGGACATTCGTCTCGGCGCAGGCAGCGTTCTTCTATCTCACGGCATGGATGGTGCTCGCGCTGGTCGGGCTGGCACTGGCATCCCGGCGACACAGCACAAGTTCCTGAACCGAAGCGGTCGATCGCGCTCATCAACGACCACCACCGCTCAGGTTCCCGCCCGAGACCGCTCCAGAATTCGCGAACCCTGAAACATCCGGAACGAACCTTTCGACTTCGCCTGCGGTTTCGGCGTGCACGTGCAGGTGCACGCCGGGCAGGACCGCAACGACCTCGCCCCGCACGCTGGCCGACGCCGAGGTCGCCGTGCGCTCGACGTCGATCTGCGAGGACCGCAGCGGCCCTTGCGCGAGTTGGTCCAGCAGCTGCCGGCCGGCGGCGTTGCCGGCCGCGGCCGTGCCGTTCTGGACGCGAGCCGCGGCGAGCGCTTCCGCAGCAGCTGCTTGAGCGACGTGGGTCGCGTGTGACCAGAGGGCGAACTGGATGATCGCCAGCAGGGCGAGCAGCAGGAGGGGTGTCGCGATGACCAGCTCGGCCGCGACGGCGCCGTGCTCTCCCGAGTGGACGCGACGAGCGCGCCAAGCCATTGCATTGACCGGATTCGCTGGCATGTCAGCCGCCGAGGCCGAGGTCGATGCTGTTGGCTTTCGCGGTCAGCTTCGCGGCGATGATCGCGATCAGGGCGATGGCCAGCACCGCCATGAGGGCGGTCACGATGACGGTGGTGGTGATCTCGCCGCGGTCGTTGTCCCTGCGCAGCAGAAGAATGCGGGCAGCGACGAGGGTCCAGAGCATTCGACAGTAGGTCAGCATGGCGTGTCTCCTGTGGATGGTCAGAGTCCGTTGAGGACTTGGGTGACGGCCGGGTAGGCGATGAATCCGAGGAAGCCGAGGAACAGCAACGTCACCGGCAAGGCCATGCGTTCGGTGGCGGCCTGGGCATCCGCCTCGGCATCGGCGACCAGGTGTGTACGCAACGCCTTGGCTTTCGCCGCCAGCGAGGTGCGGATCTTGGCTCCTTCGGTACCGGCGAGGGAGATCGATGCGGCGAGCTCGGCGAGCTCGCCGATGTCCAGCTCCTCGCCGAGCCTGCGGAGCGTCGACCACGGGGTGGCGCGGCTCAGCTGGGCGGCGTCCAATGCGCGGCGAAGCTGGGTGAACGCGGGCCCGCGCCCGACCTCGGCGGCTGCGAGGAGCGCAACCTCGACCCCGGCTCCGCCGGCGAGGGTGATCCAGACGAGGTCGAGAAAGACCGACAGCGCGCCACGAAAGTCAGCACGTGCTCGCGCCGCCTTGGCGCGAACCTCAAGGTCAGGAGCAAGGAACCCAGACCCAGCGAGCAGAAACGCAGCAACCAAAGCGACTTCAACGCTGACCGCCACGTCCGCGAGCGCGAGCAGGCCCTGAAGCAGGAGGGGCGTCACCAGGCCGGCGCAGCCGAGGACGACCTTGACGGCAAGGTGCGTGTCGACGCCTCGCCCGAGAACTCGCAGGTCGCGTTCGAGCTTCTCCCCCGGCAGGCCAAGGCTCCGGAGACGGGGAACGAGTGATCGCGCCACGGCCACCGCCCAGCCGGCCTCCGACACGTCCACAACCGGTGCCGCAGCAGAGTCCGCTGACGAGAGGTGCTCGTGAAGCGATGGTTGCGGCGGGATTGCCCAGGCCAGGAGCAGCCACAAGCCGATGCCGGCACCCAGCCCGAGGCAGATGATCGGGATCATGCGCGCTCACCGTCCCACTGAACTGCGGCTCCGGCGTCCGACTCACCGAGCGACAGCACGCGAGAAGCGGCGCGGCCGGCGGCGATCCTGACCAGCCAGCCGAAGCCGGTACCGAACAGGCCGCCGATGGCGAGCAGGACGGCTTGGCCGAGCGCGCTGTCGTAGGCCGTCAGGTAGGCACGGTTGAACACCACGACGCCCACTGCGAAGGCGATCGTGGTGGCCACGACGACCCGCACGGAGGTCCGGGTGCGAGCGCGGCCGGTCTCGACGCGCATCCGCATCGCCGCCTGCGACCGCGCCGTCTCCGCGAGGGAGCCGAGCAACTCGCCGAGCTGCCGCGCCTGGTGCTCAGCGGCCAGCACCAGCGCGGCGATGACCAGGTCTGCAGTCGGGTCGGCCAGTTCCTCCGCCAGCTGCCGCAACGCCGGCGCGAGCCGACGCCCGTTCTGCAGCCGCGACGCCAGACTAGCGACCTCATCGCGGATCGCGGCGGGCGCCAGCGGGGCGGTGGCGAGGATTGCCTGCTCCAGTCCGGCTGCGGCCAAGAGCGTGTCGCGCAGCATCTCCGTCCACGACGCGACCGCCTCGATCCGAGCGACCCGGCGCACATGCGCGCGATCCGGGCCGACCAACCGCGGCAGGAACCAGACCGCCCCGGCCGCGAGCACTCCCCCGACGAGCCACCCGGTCGCGACACCAACCAGCAGACCGGCACCCAGCGCGAGCGCCAGCCGAAGACCCCACGTCCGATCAACCCGCCAAGGCGGCACGGACCGCGGTCGGCGAACCAGCTGAGGCCCGCGGAGGCCGACGAGGACGAACAACAACCCGACGGCAGTGCCGAGCCCTGCCAGGCCGGCCACGACGGTGGTGGTCACGTCGCCCACCACCCGTCCGGCTCGGCCAGCAGCTCGGGATCGAACCCGGCCTCGATGAGGTGGTCCAGGGTGTCCGTGCGGAGCGCTCCGGCGGCTGGGCGAGCCCGGCGGTCGGCGCCGGGGCGATAGACCTCGTTCGAGACGACCGTGCCGCCGTCGGCGTCGACGACCTCGCGGATCGAGGAGATCACCCGGGTCGCGCGATCAGCGGCTTTGTCCAGGTGCACGACGAAGTGCACGCTCGAGGCCACCAGCAGCGCGGTCGCCTCCAAGGACAGCCGCTCCGCGCTCTGCGCGGCGTAGGAGGCGAGCCGGGTGAACGCGATCCTCGAGCTGCTCGCGTGCAAGGTCGCCATCGAGCCGTCGTTGCCCTGGGACATCGCGTTGCACATCGGGATAACTTCGGGCCCGCGAATCTCGCCGACGATGACCCGGTCCGGCGACATCCGCAGCCCCCAGCGGACTAGCTCGGCCTGGCTGACCGCGCCGGCCCCTTCGATGTTCGCCTCGCGGGCCTGGAGAGCCGTGACATCGGCGTGCAACTCGGGGTCGAGCCCGAGGCCAAGTTCGAAGGCGTCTTCGATGGTGACGATGCGCTCCAGTGGGTCCATCTCCGCGGCCATTGCGCGCAGCAAGGTCGTCTTGCCGAACCCGGCGCCGCCGGTGATGAGGATGTTCTTGCGCGCCCGGACGAGTGCACGTAGGAATCGCTCGAGGCCGACGTCGAGGGTGCCGCGGCGACGCAGCTGGGCCAGGCTCGTGGTCAGGTATCCGTGCCGGCGGATCGAGCACGCCGTCACCCCTTCGGCAGTAAGCCCGAGCACCGCGAAGAGGCGCTCGCCACCGGGCAGCTGGAGGTTCAGCGCCGGCGAGCCGCGGTCGAAACGGCGCTCCTCCGACGACGCGCGGGCCGCGAGCGTCCGGACCAGGTCGGTCAGCTCATCGTTCGAGGCCGCGACCGGCGCGACCTGCGCCCGCGAGCCGTCTGCGTACTGGACGAAGACCCGGTCGAACCGGTTGACGTTGATCGTCTCGACCTTCGGATTCGCCAGCAACGGCTGCAGCCCGCCGAGCCCGAAGACCTCGGCGAGGACGGCCTCGGCGATTCGCCTCTCGGCCTCCGGAGGTAGCAGCACGCGGCCGGCCTGCAATTCGGCCTCGCTGTGCGCGGCTCCGGCGGACCGTAGGAGCTCCTGGGCGAGCTCGCGGCGGCGCTCTGCCGTCATCGGGGTGTTCTCCGCTTCGGCTCGGTGCGGCAGCTCGGTGGCGAGCGCGTGGTGGAAGACAGCGCGAAGGCGTGCGTCCGGGCTGGTCGCGGAGGGGCGGCGATGTTCGTCGAGCACGGTCATGGTGAGACCTCCTCTCCAGGCAGGCCGACTTCGTGGAGGTCGGGTGCGATCCGGACCCCGTATGCCGAGACGCGCTGGGGTGGGACGCCCGGCACGTGCTGTCCGACGGCCGGTCCGGGAGTTCCGATCGACGCCCCTCCGGCGGCGAGGGTTCGTGCCACCTCGACGGCGGTTCGGACGAGCCCGCCTTTGTGTGCGCGACCCGGGATCGCGTGACCGGTCAGGCTCGCGGCCGCGGTTGGGTCGTAGGGAATCCGGGCCATGACCGGGATCCCGAGCTCTTGCTCGACTTCCTTTGTCGGGTGGCCCTGGCCCGCGAGGACGAGGGACGGACGAGCGGCTACCCGGCCCAGTTCGTGGATCCGGGCGGCCAGGTGTGCGAGTTCGTCGCTGTGCGTGCCGGCGATCAGGAGCAGCGCATCGGCTTGCCGGATCATCGGCTCCGCCGGCGATCCGGGGTCCAGCCGCCCGCAGTCGGCGAACACCACCACCCCGGGCTCGCGGGCAGCCCGGTGAAGTGGCGAGTCTGCCTGCGCCAAGGTGCTCAAGGCCGCGCGAGCTTGTGGTCCACCGGCTGGTCCGGGAACGACCGGGAGCCCGTCGGCAAGGAGCTGGGTGTGGTTCCAAACGGGATTGGCCTCGACAGGCTGGCGCGCCGCGGCGGCGAGGCTGAGCAGGCCAGGAGAGGGCGCGAGTCCGAAGCGCTGGCCAAGGTCTCCGCCGGCCGGGTCGCACTCGACCACCACCCGGCGGATGGTGGCTGGCCAGTTCGCGGCCAGAGCGACGGTGAAGGTGGTGACGCCGGGCGAACCCTTCACGCTGGTCAGGACGATCAACATCAGCGCTCACCACCCGCGAGCATAACCAGCGTGACCTGCCCGGCCGGCACTCGCGCGAGCGCCGGCGCGGTGGCGCTGGGCATCTGCAGCGAGATCACCGTCGTCTGGTCGCTCTCAGCCCGTGCCACGCCGGTCACCGTCGCCGGCCAGGTCGGCCCGTCGCCGCTGCCTTGCACGGCTGGAAGCGCAGCCGTCGGCGTAGACGCCGCGACCACGACGAGGACGGGAGCTCCCGGAGCGAGCTCGAGCGGGAACTGGCCTGCCTTGAGACCCACCGCCACGACGGCCTGGCCGGAGGCGGGGATCATCGACGGCCCGAGGCTGCCCCGGGTGAGCAGCGCGCCGGCGGTCAAGCTGGTCGCCATCGGCCTGCCGAGCACGGTGGCCGCTTGGCCGGCCGGAATGGTGGCAACCCCGTCAGCCGCAGAGATTTCGACCTGGTGGACGTCTGCCGGCTCGAGAACGTGCCCGACGCTCACGGGCCGGGCAATCGCCAGCACCGAAACGCGGCCTTGAGCGCCGGCTGCCCACCACAGCGCCCCGCCGACGCAAACCACGACGAGCAGCACGCCCACCAGCAGATGCGGCAAGCGCCGCCGCGTCCGGCGACCGGGCGGTACGGCAGCGAGCCGGCCGTTCTTCCCCAACCACGCCACGGAACCCACGTCGGCTCCTGAGCTACATTGACTCGTACTGGTCATGACGTGCCTCCCCAGGCATGGTTCGACCGCACCGCGCATCACCGAAAGCGTTGACGCGCAGCAAGAATTGGATTCGGTTGTTCGCGGAAATGGTTCGTCAGCGGTGACCGGTACCGAGCGCCTGCACTTCCGCGACTCGGAAGGCCGCGGTTGCCGAAGTGGTCAGGTCCGGGAACGTGCCGCTGGCTCCGGCCCCCGACCAGGTCACCGTCCAGTGCACGGTCGCCTTGACGGCGAAATGTTGCCCTGGCGCCGCGGCGGACGATCGGCGGTAGGTGTGGCCGCAGTCAGGTGAAGGCGCCCGCGGATCTCCAGCGGCTGGGTAGGGAGTGCCGGGACCCGAGCAGGTCACGTCCTCACCGTCGCCCATCGACCACGAGACCATGGCCGGCACGGCTACCGCGGTGACCGACACTCCTGGTACAGCAACGGTGGCTTGCCGCGTATCCCAGCTGCTGCGATCCAGCCACATCCAGGTCGACAGGCTCACGAGCTTGTCGCCGGGCGGATTCGCCTCGATCCGGGGTGTCGGCAACCGCAGCTGGGCCCGCGCCTGGTCGGCCAGCTCTTGCGGTGAAGGCGACGCGGCGGCCGCTGGCACTTGGCCATCGGGAAGCCAAATCGGAACCCGGTACAGGCCGTCGTGTACGCCTGGGCCGGAACACCGATAGACGTACCAGGCGCCCGCCGGCTGTTGACGCCTGAACTCCGCAAAAACCACCGAGGCGCCGTTTCGCCGCACGTCGCGGAACACGATGGTCTGCACGCCGTTCGCCGGCGGCTGGTAGTTGCTCCGGACGTACGAACACTTCGCCGTGGTGTCGTTGCCACCGATGATGCTGTCGCCCCAAGGCTGCTGTTGTCCCGGCATCGGCTGGGGACGCGCCGGCTTACCCGGAGCCACAGGCGGCTGCGGCGCCCTCCCGCCGTTGCGACCGGCTCCGAGATCGCAGTACGGCGAAGACTCCTGGGCGCAATCGACTGACCCCCAGCCACCGGCCATGGCTTCTGCGGCCGAAGCCAAGAGCATTGCGACCACTACCCCGCCGACAACTGGGGCTCGCATCAACACGTGCCCACGTCCTGGATCGCAAAGTCGACGACTTTCCAGGAGCCGTCCACCGCCTTCTTCACCATGGCATTGATGTGGCGCCGCCCGGCAGGGCCGTCATTGGCAGGTTGACCGGTATCGGCACGGTATTTGAGCCATTGGCTGTCGTCGCCGCAGTCCACAAGGTTCACTGTCGTCGGAGCCGCCGCAGGCTCGACGGACTCGACGGTGGGGTGGTTGACGGGATGCCCCTTGGTGACGAGGCCGTTGAAGTGATCGGCGTAGAGGCCGCGGGAGATCCTCGACAGCGCGTCGGCTGTCGCGTTCTGCGCGAGTTTGGGCGACTGCCAGTCCGAAGTCACGGCCGCGGCCGCCATGTCGTGCCACATGCCGAGGTAGGCGGCCGTCGCGCGCTCCTTCGCCAGGTCGGCCGGGTGCGGGACCACGGTTGTGGCCGCCGACGTGCTCGACGACGCCGTCGGCCGGCTCGGTTCGGTTGCGCTGCAGCCCCCGAGCAGGACGACGGCCGCAGACGAGGCGACGGTGATACGGACGGTTTCACGCAGGTTCATGGATTCCCCTCCCGTTACGATGATCAGCTGGCCGCCGGGCCTGGAACACCACCGCGGCGGAGGTTCACTCGTTGGTAGGACGAGCGATGCGCCGGAGCGTCGCGCCGGCCGGCATGGCTCCGCGGGGACGGCGATCAGCGCGAGCGGAATGCCTACGCCTACGTCTTGACGCTCGGCGCCCCGCTGGCGGTCATCGACTGGATCGAACATCGGTTACCTCGGATCGTTGTGCTTGCACAGCTGGCCGGTACCGCTCTGGGGTTTGGCGATCAACGCCGACGCGGAGGGCGCCGCAGAGGGGGCAAGGACGCCCACCGCGTCGACTGGCCGAGGACTGGAGACGTCCTCAAGTCTGTGGTTACGCCGGGCCCTCGTAGCCCGGATAGCAACCGATGCCGCCGTTCCACCAAGCGCCGGTCACCCTCCACCGGATGACGGGCTGCAGGTTGGTCGTCCCGGGACCGACGCAGTAGTGGTAGACGTTGCCCCAGATGTCCTGGACGTCCAGATCCACCCGAGATCCGGTGCCACCGTCACAGTGCCGGTATTCACCCCAGCCCAGGTAGCCACACTGCTCGCGGAGCTGGACGTCAGGTGCGGCAGCCGCGGGATTTGCGGCGACCACGCATGCGGCCACAGCCGCTACCGAGACGCCCAGAACACGGGAGAGCTTGGAGTGCAGAGTTCGCGGCCTCATCGTTCCTCCATGGATTTCCTTGAGCCAGAAGAAATTTCGATGGCTCCGATAAATCCACTTTGGACCTCAAACACACCTCCGAGGAACTGATCTAGCAACCCAGCGTTGTCCTGATTCAGTGCCGCTGCTGTGCCGATCGTGTCAAGCCGATAATCCTTTTCAAGATCGAGCGTCAGCGCGGAGGAGTGGTTCCCCGCCGGTCCAGGGCGGTCTTCGCCGTGCATGGGACTTCACCGGACTGGACCTGGTCCCACGAGGGACGCCAGACCAGCGTCGCCCCCTGCACCCGGGAGCCCAGCAGGCAGTCGGTCCCATAGGTCGACCGGTCGCCCGCCTGGTACGCGACGCCGACATCGGCTCCACGCAGGGCGACATCCTGCACCGGTGGCTGCTCCGGGGTCTGCTTGTCGGGATTGACCGGCCGCGGTCCCGGCATCGACCGCGCCAACACGGCGAGCACGTCGCTTTCGTTCACAGCAGCGGGAAGTCCGGTGAGCACGGACCGCAAAGCGGGGTCGAAGCCGTCCGGCACCTCCCGCAGCGGGATCGGCGGCGGGTCCACTGGCGTCGCCCCCGCCGGGCAGTCCCGCCGGCTCGGCTCGCGAACAAGCCCGCGGAAGTTGAAGCCGACGTCGTAGCACGCCGTCACCGGCTGCTCGGGGAACCACTCGTCCTGGGATCCGTCGTGGTGCACCCGGAAGACGAGCCTCATCGTGACTGCCTCCGGATCGTCCGAAGGGGTGTCACGCATCTCGACCACCGCGAAGCTCGGCGAGGGGCCGCGCGCCGCGTCGAGCGCCTTCCGCGCATACCGGGCCGCCGAGGTCTGGGGCGGCGAGTCGATCTCCGCCGCCACCTGCCTGGCGACCTTGTCGGTCTCCGCGTCCCCCGGCGCACACGCGACCAGCACCGCCGCACAAAGCACGGAAAGGCACGCCACACCGACGATCCTCACCGAACCGAGGGTACGCGGACCACACCCGCAGCGTGACGATTCGCTAGGCAGTGGCTGAGATCTGTCGTGTCCAACCTGCCGATCCGACGCTACGCGCCTCCAAGGAAGCCAACCGCGTGCGAACATCCAAAGCCCGTACGTCGCGGATAGCGTCGAGGATCTCAAGGCTCTGCAGGTACGTTTCGCGCGCTTGCTCGACTTGCCCCAGCTGGTGGAGCGCCTCCGCTCGCGAGATCAGTGTCTCGGCGGCTCCCCAGCGCTGCCAGCTCCGGCCGCGGACAGCCAGGGCCTCGTCGAAGTGCTTGAGCGCCGACCGGTGGTGGCCGTGCCGGCTGAGCAGCACACCGATCCGTTGGTGCGCGATGCCGAGGATGGCTTTCGACGTGAACGCCTGCGCGCGGTGCAGGGCGTCGAGGGCGTACTCCATCGCCTTGTCCGCCTGGCCGACGAGGTCACAAGCGCCGGCGAGGGCCGCCCGGTTCACCGCCAGCCCGATCTTGGTCCCGGAATCCGCGAACAAGCGATCGGCGAGTTCGTGGACTTCGCGCGACTCCTCGGTACGCCCGCAATCGGCGTAGGCGAGCCCGAGCCCATAGGCGGTCCATGCGCGTGACCGGTCGTCGCCGAGTTCGGCGTGACGGCGAAGCGCCTCTTCGAGGTGCAGGATGCCCTCGTCGGTCCGGCCCAGCTCGTGTTCGACCCAGCCGAGTGCCTCAAGGCTTCGAGCGATCCCGGCCTCGCTGCCGGCCGCATGTGCCGCGGCGAGGCCGTCATGGGCCGCGACCAACCAGGTGTTCCAGCTGCGGGTCAGCACGAAGTACGGCAGGAACGCCGTCGGCAGCTGCCACAAGATGTCCTTCGCGCCGTAGGTCCGGGCGTTGCGCGCGACCTGCAGGGCAGTCGATACCTCATGCTCGCACCAGGCCATCGCGGACTCGAACCCGCGCGCCTTGAACGACATCGATTCGACTCCGGACAGGTTCCGCGGGGTAAGGCCGCTGTCCGCCCAGTTGGGGATCAACGTGTTATTCGCTTCCCACGCTGCGGCGGCGTACCACCGCAGTGTCCGGTCATGAGCCCGCTCGACCTCGGAGAGCTTCTCCTCCACCAGAGCCCGTTGGTGTGCGTAAGCCCGCAGGAGAACGCTGATCCGGTACCGGCCATCCGGCAACGTCTCCAGCAGGTGTGCCTCGGCCAGGATCCGGAGGGCCTGTTCCGCGCGCTCGACTTCCAGGTCGGCGAGCACGGCGGCCGCCTCGGGCCCGATGACGTTGGCCGGGTCGATGCCGAGGTACCGGAACACCCGCCTGACCGTCGCCGGCAGCGCCAGGTACGAGATGTCGATGACGCCGTGGATGTTCACCGCCGAATCGTTCGACGTGAAGAGATCGAGGCGTGTCTTCTCGGAGTCCAGGCGCTCGGCCAGCTCGGTCAAGGACGTCTCACGGTGCCGCTGCAGGTGCTCGGCAGCGACGAGAACGGTCATGGGCAAGCGGCCGCACCGCTCGACGATGAGGTCGGCAGCGGCTGCGCTGGCTCGCACGCGGGCCTCGCCGATGCGACGTCCGAGCAGTTCGAGCGCTTGTCCGGCAGTCAGGGGCGGCAACTCGATGACGGTGCCGCCCGTGCGCGCCAGCAGCCCGGACTGCCGTTCCCGGCTGGTGGCCAGCACGACGCTGCCGGCACCGGGCAGGAGCCACTCGGCTTGCTGGTAGTCGGCGACGTTGTCGAGGAGCACGATCGCGGGCCGCTCGGCGAGCAGCGAGCGGTACCGGGCGACTCGAGCCTGCAGGCTGGACGTCCCGAGCTCGGCCGGGCTGACACCGAGCGCGAGCAGGAACCCGTCCAGGACCTCTCCCGGATCGGCTGGTGCGCCGGGGGCGAGACCTCGCAGGTCGGCGAACAAGCACCCACCTGGGAAGCGCGCTTGGACGCCGGCGGCCCAGTGCACCGCGAGCGCGGTCTTGCCCGTCCAGAAGCCGCCTTCGATGACGATGGTGGCTGTGGCTCCCGGGCGGCCCTGCGTCACCAGCGTGTGGTCCATGGCCTGCAGCTGCTCCTCACGACCAACGAAGTCTGCGGGAGCGGCTGGCAGCTGGACGGGACGCGCAAACGGGCTCGTGTCGCCGCGTTGTGCTGCCGCGATCTTGTCCAGCTCGCCGTCGGCCGCCAGTGCGGTGTCGAGGTCGTGCACTACCGCCGGCAGGAGCGTGCGGTGGCCGTGTAGCAGCTTCGAGAGGTAGCTCGCGCTGTAGCCGGCCTTTGTCGCGACCTCGCCGAGTGTGAGACCTCGTTCTCTCCGCTTGCGGTGCACCGCCGCTGCGAAGCTGTCGATTGTCCTCATCGCGCCTCCCCGCGCACCAGATCGCGTCGGATGACGCGTCTACCTGGGCGGGGACCCGATCGAGCGACAACGGGCTTCAGCAGTTCCTGAGCTTCCCGGTGTCCGATACCTTGGAATGATCAACAAGAACGGTACGAAACGCCGGACGGAGAGTCAACCAAACCGGACGCACTGCGACCAATAGTCCAGTATTTCGGACTCGGTTCCGAAGGAGGTGGGCGTGTCCGAACTAACCGAATCTGAGCTCGGCGCCGTGGAACCATTCGGAGTCCTGCTGGAGCGACTGATCCGCCTGAAGAAGCACGACGACGGGCGACCCTACACGGTGGCTGAGGTCGCCGAAGAGGTCAGCATTTCCAAGAGCCACCTCTACGGCTTAATCAAGGGCTCCAACGAGCCCAGCCTTCGACTGACGCAGCTGCTCGCCACGAATCTCGGGGTCGAACTCGAATACTTCGGCACCAGCCAGCGCGCCCGCGAGATCCAGGGCCAGTACGCCATCCTCGCCCGGCTGTCCAGGCAAGGCATCAGCGACCTCGCCTTCCGGGCGAGTGAGCTGTCACCGAACGCCCTGTCCACCGTCCTGGACTTCATCGACTTCCAGGCCAGCCGCGACGGCGAAAATCACACGTCCGGATGACTTGCCGTCCAAGGTGCCGAACACTGCGTCTGATCTGCGACGATCGTGAAAGTTGATCAACAACGGGCTGGGAGGACCGTCGTGAGCAACCTGGTTCAGCGCGTGCGTCGCGCTCAGCGAACAGCCGGCCTGCGGCGCAGGCTGCGATCCGAGCTTCGAGCCGCCGGTGTCGAAGGCCCGACGCCGATGGCCGAGATCTGTACCCGGCTCGGCGAACACCGTGGAAAACCGATCCGCCTGCTGGGCGTCCCGATGGAGGTCCCGGGACCGTTCGGCCTGTGGATCAAGACGACGGCGGCCGACATCATCCTCTACCAGCGGGCGGGCACGACGCGGTTCCACCAGGAGCACATCATCGCCCACGAACTCGGCCACCTTCTTGCCGATCACCCTTCGGACGAGGGCGACGACGCGATGTGGCGCCAGCTGCTGCCCGACATCCCGCCGGATGTCATCCGCAAAGCTCTGCGCCGCCGCACCTCCTACGAGAACGAGTACGAGCAGGAAGCCGAGGCACTTGCGACCGTCCTGCTGGAGGCCATCGTCAAGGCCCAGGAAATCAGCCTGCCGGGACGGTCGCCGCGGGCTCGACGCGCACAGACCTCCCTCGGCGATCCGGTCGATGTGCTGTGAACCTGACGAACTTCCTCCTGCTCGTGCTGGCCTGGTTCCTCTACCGGCTGGCTCGTTCCCCGCGTGACCCGGCGCTCTGGGCGGTCGTCGTCTGCGTGACCTTCCAACTGCTCGGCGCCTCAACTTTCGTCACGTTCGTCCGGGCAGTGTTCGGCGAGTTGCCCGCGTCCAGCACCGTGAAGCTGCTGACGAACCTCGCGCTGAGCACCTCGCGCTACGCCCTGCTGCTGTTCTTCCTGCTTTCGGCCGGCGGTTCATGGCGGCGAGTCCGCATCGAAACGGCCACCCTCGTCAGCGTCTGGCTGGCGATGACGGCCGCGATTCTCGCGCTTCCCTCCGGACTCCGCGACACCGCGTACCCGCTGACCGGGGTCCTGCCGAACAACATGAGCCACCCCGGGGTGGCGCCGTTCTACATCATCACCGACAGCTACACCTTCTACGCCACTGTGCAGACGAGCCGCTGGGCCCTCCGGTACGCCGCCGAGTCCGGCCGTCGCGCCCGCTTCGGCCTCCGCGTTGTCGCCTTCGCACTCGTCTGCGCAGCGATCACAACCGGCACCCGAGCCGTCGTCACGATCGTCCGCTGGGCCGGCCATCCCGGTTTCGGGTATCCGGTGACGCAGCTGACCAACCGGCTGGCTCCAATCAGTATCTTCTTGTTCCTCGCCGGCGTGTTCTCCATCGGTCTCGCGGCGCGCTTCGCCGCCCTGAAGACCTGGCTGCGCCGACGCCGCGCTTACGCCGAGCTCTGGCCGCTGTGGCGCGCATTGCACGCCGTGTTCCCGGCCGACACCCTCGACCACGCGCCGCGGCAAGCTTGGCTGGAAACGCTGCTCCCCCACCAGGTCGGCCACCGCTACTGGCGACGCGTAATCGAGATCCGCGACGGCCTCCTCCAGCTCAGCCCACAGCTGCTCGACGCGGGCTTCGACCCGAACCACCCGGCCGACGAGCAGCTCGGTGTCTTCCGGCGCGCACTCCAACACCAGGCTGGCGGCCGCCGACCAGCCAACCGGACAGCCGTGCTCGTCGCGGCGCCCGACGACGCCGGCATCAACTCCGATGTCCGGCAGCTCATCCACCTCTCGCGGGCACTGGCCCGGGAAGGAGCGTCGTGACCACCCCCTCGAACGCCGAGATCGGCCACCGCAACCAGCAGATGCTCGAGCGGATCCGCTCGCAAGAGCCACAGCCCCACCGCGAGGGCCACTATGCGCTGCGGGTCATGACGGTCGCCGGCCGCACCAGCGGCCAGCCACGATCGGTGCCGATCGCCCTGATGCAGCTCGGCGGGGTCCAGTACGTCTGCTCGCCGGACCGCCGTCGCGACTGGGTGCGCAACCTACTCGCGGCCGGCCGATGCGTCGTCGAGCCCGACGAGCACGAGCTTCGCGACGCCGAACTGGTCGAAGACGAAGACGGGGCCACCGCGGTCGCCCGCTACCTGGGCCGTCTCCCCCGGGTCTCCGACGAATGGCCCTTCCCCGGCGACGCCCCGCTGGAACAGGTTCTGCCGTTCATGCAGCAGATCGCCGTGTTCCAGCTGCACCTTCCCGCCTGAAACGTCCCCCGCCGTGCGACAGCAGCTTCTCGCCGCCGACCAGGTCCTCCCCGGCCCGGCCGGCCGCCGGATCCACAACGGAGCCGTGCTCCTCTAGGACGGCACCATCCGCGCAGTCGGGCCCCGCGCAGCCGTCGAAGGAATCGCCTCCCCCACCGCCGAGCGCCGCGCGTTCCCGGGCGGCACCATCCTGCCCGGCCTGATCAACTGCCACGTCCACCTCGTCCTCGACGCCGGACGCGACCCGGTGCAGGCAGCAGCCGATGCGACCCACGCCGACCTGGCGGAACGAGCGGGCCGCCTCCTTCGCTCGGGCGTCACGACGATCCGGGACCTCGGTGACCGCGACGGACTCGCCATCCAGTTCCGAGACCAACACACCCAGGGGCCGCGAATCGTCGCGTCCGGGCCACCGATCACCGTTCCGGACGGACACTGCTGGTTCCTCGGCGGCGCCACCGACGGCGAAGCCGAGCTCCGCGCGCGTGTGCGGCACAACGTCGAACTCGGCGCCGACGTCATCAAGGTGATGGCATCCGGTGGCCAGATCACCCCGAAATCGCCGCCAATGTGGGAGAGCCAGTTGACCAAGCGCGAGCTCGCGGTCGTCGTCGACGAGGCAGCGAAGGCACGCCTACCAGTCGCCGCACACGCTCACGGCTCGGACGCGATCGCCCGCGGCCGCCGAGGCAGGCGTCGCCACCATCGAGCACTGCACCTGGATGCAGGAAGGCGGAGGTGGCTACGACCTGCGGGACGAGGTAGCCGAGAAGATCGCCGAGCGCGGGATTTTCGCCTGCGTCGCCTGGCCCTCGGACTGGCGAGCCGTCATGAACCGCTTCGGTGCCGCACGCGCCGAGGCTGTGGCCAACCGGTTCAAGTGGATGGCCAGCCACGGCATCCGAATGATCCCCGGCACCGACGCCGGCACCGCGAACTCCAGCTTCGACGACTACGCCGGCGCGCTCCAGCTCTACGGGCACCTCGGCTTCGACCGCGAACGAATCATCGAGATGGCCACGACAACGAGCGCGGAAGCCTTGGGTCTCGGCGGCACAACCGGCCAGCTGACACCGGGCTTGTCGGCGGACCTGCTGGTCACGACGGGCGACCCGCTCTCCGACCTGGCCAACTTGAGGCAGCTTCACCTGGTCTTGGTCAGGGGGCTGCCCGCCACAGCAGCGGCGAGATGACAGACTCGGGCGCGGAACATCTCCTACGGGAGGGTAGCGCCATGCCGTGAGGGCGGTCGTCCTCGACATCGGGGAAACCGTGCTCGACGACACGCGCGAGTGGAACACCTGGGCGGACTGGATCGGCGTCGGCCGGCACACGTTCTCGACCGTGCTCGGCGCTGTCACCGCGTCCGGCCGGGACAACGCCGAGACGTTCCGGTACTTCAAGCCGGACTTCGACGTCGCCGCCGAGCGACAGCGCCGCGAGGACGCCGGCAACCGGCGAGCACATCGACGAGAACGACCTCTACCCCGACGTCCGGCCCGCCCTCGCCACGCTCCAGCAGAAAGGGCTCTGGGTCGGGCTCGCCGGCAACCAGACCGCCAAGGCCGGGAGCCTGCTCCGCAAGCTCGACCTCCCTGTCGACGCGATCGCGACCTCGGCTGAGTGGGGCGTCGCCAAGCCGGATCCCGCCTTCTTCCGGCACGTCATCGAGCTGGCCGGCGTCGCTCCCAACGAGCTGCTCTACGTGGGCGACCACTGCGACAACGACGTCGTCGCCGGTCACGCCGCCGGGCTCTGGACCGCGTTGATCCGCCGCGGTCCCTGGGGACTCTGTGGGCGGACGCCCCGGCGGTTCTGGCGAACGCCGACTGGGTCATCGACTCCCTGAACGAGCTGCCCAGCCTGATCGCCAGAACTTCGGCGGCCTGAGGCGTCGCGAAGCCGGATCCGGCGTTCTTCCAGCGCGTCGTCGAGCTGGCTGATGTGCCGCGGAGCGAACTGCTCTACCTCGGCGACCACCGCGACAACGACATCGTTGCCGGACTCTGGACCGCGCTTCTCCGCCGTGGCCCGGCCAAAGTTGATCACGAGAGTGTGAACATGCGCGGACGGTGATCCTCACCCGGCAGCGCGCGCACCCTGCGGAACACGTCGTAGCATCTCGTGACGTGGCCGACGAACTCAATGGGCAAGAGCTGACGCGCTGGAAGATCCACGGCGAGCGGGTCGTCGACGACACCCGTCGCCTGCGCCTGAGCATCGCTTCGGTTGAGCTACCCGACGGAGTGAAGTTCGAGCAGTACGTGCTCCGCATGCCCAAGGCCGCGATGATGGCAGTTCTCGACGACCAGGACCGCGTGCTCATGATGTGGCGGCACCGGTTCATCATCGACCGGTGGGTCTGGGAACTCCCTGGCGGCTATGTCGACCCCGGCGAGGACCCCGCGGCGACAGCTGTCCGCGAGGTCGAGGAAGAGACCGGTTGGCGGCCGCTGAACGTCGAACCGCTCGGATCGATGCAACCCACCGTAGGCAGCGCGGACGCCGAGAACCTCCTGTTCGTGGCCCGCGGCGCGGAGTACGTCGGCGAGCCCGAAGACATCAACGAGGCCGAGCGGGTTGCCTGGATACCGCTCGACACGGTCCGTGACCGCATCACCAAGGGTGAGATCGTCGGCGCGGCTTCCCAAGTCGCCTTACTCCACGTCCTCGCGTTCTACCGATGAACCGGCGTGGGCACGCCGGCGGCGTCCATCTGCGCGTAGAGCGCACGCACCCTTCGGTCGGCGCGGTAAGGGCTGAGCCGACGGCCGACGTCGGCGAGGTACGCACCGCCTCGGATCGACCGGACCTGCTCGCTCATGCGCACCGCAGCCGTGGCCTCCACGCACGCTTCATCGACCCTGCCTTGATCGGCCAACGTCGACGCGAGCAACGCGGTGTTGAACAACTTCCCACGCTCGTACCCGTCGTCCATCCCGAGCGCTCGGCGTGCGAACTGCTCGGCTTCGGCCGCGGAGCCGAGATCGCGGAACACGTGAGCGAACTTCGCCGACAGGTACGCGCTGTCGAAGTAGTTGAGCCACGCCGGCCCGGCACCGGGTGAAAACCGTTCGAAGGCCCGCTCGGCTTCGCGGAGTGCCGCGAAGCAGGCCGAGGAGTTTCGTTGAAGAGCGTGGCCATGGGCTTCGAGCACCGCGGCCTCCGCCTGCAGCGCGGCCAGACCGGACCTTTTTGAGGTACGCCTTGCCGCAAGCGCCATGTCGACGGCGACCTCGGGGGCGCCGTTGAATGCAGCGTGGTGGCTCATGGCTGCCAGCATCTCGGCTTCGAGCGCATCATCACCAGCGTCCTGCGACAGCTTCAACGCATCACGCAAGCGCCGTTGTCCTTCCGCGGCGTTGCCAATATCGAACGCGATCCAGCCGGCAACCTGGTGTAGTTCGGCGGCCGCACCGAGCAGTTCTTCGCGTGCCGCAGCTTTTCTGGTCGTATCCTTCAGCATCGGCGCGACGGTCGATGTCAGGTAGTTCGTGATGGTCGTCGTCGCGCGGCTGTGTCCGCCCCCGAAGCGATTGTCCAGACGCCGGAACGTCGCCGTCATGTCGCGCACGATCTCGACGTCCGTGCTGCGAGGCTTATGCGGGCCGGCAGCGGCGGTTGGCCCGGCGCCGAGCAATGATGCGCCGATCGCCGTGGCGCCGACACCTGCGGTCCTGAAGAACTGTCGCCTTTGCACACATCCGAGGCTAATGTCGTCGCCCGAGTCGGCCAATTCGTCGACGGTATGGGAAACGCTGAACCACAGCAGTGCCGGAGGAACCTGCAGGGCCTTCGCCCAGCGTTCGAGGTTCACCAGGTTGCTTGGAGGGCGGGCGCCCGGCGCTTCCAGCCGGCTGACTTGCGCCTGCGTCAGGCCGAGCCAACGGCCGAGCGCTGCCTGTGACACGTGCGGGTTGGATTCCTTACGATAGGCGGCGAAGAGCCAGCCGAAATGACGATCCTTCAGCGCAGCGCTGATGCTCTCCGCAGCCCAGAAGGTGTCCGGCTGAGGCGGCGCCTCGTTCGCGATCAACACCCGGAGGCAGGGGCCGCAGTGGTTGCTCACGCGGTCACGAGCCAGGCGCGCGCCGCATTTCTCGCACCTTCTCGTCGACATCTGCACGCTGGCTCCTCTCCTCCTCAATACCTGGCACGCAGTGTATTCGATTGAACACAACACCGTGTCGGATTTCATCCTCCGGATGTATGGAATCCGGTACCACACGACTCCTACCTGCTGAAACTCATACGTCGACGTCGTTTGCGGCCGCAACGTTCCGCTGCACGCTCAACCCATGCAAGCGACAGCGGTAGCACACGGTGACAACAAGATCCCCCGCGACTCAGGTGCCTCGACCGAAGTTCAGGTTGCCTCCTCGGGTCCGGTTTCGTTGGCCGTGACTCCCCAGCCGAAAGGGGCTGTCCTCTTGGAGGCCGCGTTCCGGCAGCTCAGGCGACCGCGCGAACACGGTGAGCAGCTGACCGAGATGGATCATCAAGCGGCGACGCTGGTACTCGACACCTTCTGGCCGAAGTTCGGTACTCCGCGACCACTGCCGGAGCGCTGGCGATAACAAGCCACGGTTCTTCGTTTGTATCCCAAACAACACGACAATCTGCAGAGAGATCGACCATGTCATTGCCAACCATCCGCCGCCCTGCCGCATTGATCGTCAGCGCCAGCCTCCGCGAGGCACGCGAACGGCGAAAGATCGGGCTGCGCCGACTCGCTGACAAGCTCGGCGTGTCACCGGCGCGCCTGTCCGGCTGGGAGCTGGGAACCCACATCCCGCATCCTCCCAATGTCGCCCACATTCTCGGCTTCCTCGGGATCAGTGGCGCCGAGTACCAGAGGTTCATGGAGCTGGCGAAGCACCTCCATGACGACAACCTCATCACAGGCGAGGACGCGCAGGCCTTCAGTCTGATGTGGACGTACGAGCAGCTGGCGGAGCGGGTCGTGGAGTGGGCTCCTTTCTGTCTTCCCGATCTCCTTCGGACTCCACAACACTTCGATCGCGACCCCGGCGCGGACGAGAGCCCGTCTTGTCGCGAACTGGAATCACTTGAACGAACCGTTCGCCAGCAAGCGATGCTGAACGGTCCTCGCCGCTACCTCTTCCTCATCAGCGAGGAGGCAGTACGTGCGGCAAGCAACGAAGCTGACGCTGAGGAACAGATCCAGCGCCTTCGAAGCGCGGCGAGCCTGCTCCACGTCACTGTCAGGATCGTGCCGACAACCGCGAACGAACTGAGCCCGCCTCACGCTTTCACCCTCTTCGAGAACCGACGCACATCGATTGCCGTAGCGTTCAAAAACGTTCATTGCACCGCGTACCTCACAGAGAAGGTACTGCTCGACAAGTATTCGGACACCGTAGGAGCCCTTCAGCGCCAAGCCTCGACGGAGGCGGCTGAAGCCGACACGCTGGACGGCTTCACGTGGGGCCGAGCGTCATGACGGCCGCGGTGATCTACATCGATCCCCTCATGATCCACCCGGTGATGGACGGCGTGTGGCACCACGCACGCCTTGCAGGCATCCCCGACCCGGGCGAGGCGATCACCATGCTCTGCGGCGTCACGGGCGTCGCAGCATTCCTGCCGCTGAGCCAACGGCGGCACAGCACGATACCCCGTCAGTGCGAACGATGCGACGCGATAGTCCGGCAACAGCGAGGCATCCCACTGCGGCAGAACCGAACCGGAAGAAACTGAACCTGCCCTAGCCACAGCCATTCGCATCGTCCTCAAGGGAGTAAACGATGACCGTCCGTCCGATCGCCGTCGACGAGCAGGCGTCGAGCTGCTACTTCCGCACCACCGTCGACACCCCATACCGCAAGGCTCTGGTGCAGATCACCGAGCGGTGCAACCTGCGCTGCGCGCACTGCTTCGTCTCCGCCACCAAACGCGGCAAGGACATGCCGCTGACCGAGGTCGTCAAGAAAGTCGTCCCTCGGCTGGCCGACGCCCGAGTTCGGCGCGTGACGCTGACCGGCGGCGAGCCGACCGTTCACCCGGACTTCCTCGGCATCGTGCACGCCTTCCGCAACGCCGGAATCGACGTCGGCATCTGCACGAACGCCACCGAGCTCGACGACAAGCTCATCCAGCAGCTGACCACGGCCGGAGTCCACGTCAACGTCTCGCTCGACGGGTTCGCCGCCGACTCCCACGGCCTGTTCCGCGGCGACCGCGCCTCGTTCGACGTGACCGTGGCCAACGTCCGCAAGCTCGCCGCGGCTGGGCTGCTGCAGGGCCTGCTGTGCACGCCGAACTCTTTGGCCGCCAACGAGGAGTACGTCCGGCTGTGCGCCTTCGCCCGCGAGAACGGCGCCCGCTACGTCCTGCTCAACCCGCTGGGCAGCATGGGCCGCGGCGTGAAGTCCCAGCGAAAGCTCGCCAAGACGACCATGCACATGCAGGAGATCTTCGAGCTGACCGCCCCGTTCGACGGCCCCGACTTCGACATCGCCCACATCCGCTTCCCCAACACCGACCGCAAGCCCCTCGCCGGCTGCGAGGCCGGAACGATCATCTACGTCTTCACTCCGGGTGAGGTCACCGTCTGCCCTTACCTCGTCTTCGCCGCCCGCACCCCGATCTCGCGGCACCCCGACACCGACTTCATCGTCGGCAACATCTTCACCGATCGCGACCTCGCCGCCCGCCTCGACAACTACCGCTTCCACGAGCGGTTCCAGGTCGACGCGAACCCGACCTGTACGTCCTGCAGCCTCGAACCCCGATGCGGCAAAGGCTGCCCCGCCGCGGTCGTCGCCGCGGGCGGACGCATCGGCGACGTCGACGCCGAGCAGTGCCCCGTCACCGCCGAAGAACACCGGCTGCTGCCCCTGGACGTCGCATGAGCGCGCTGCGGCTGCCGGGCAAGCTGGTGGCATTCGAAGGCCCCGGCGGCGTCGGCAAGACGACGATCACTGCGCTGGTCGCCGAGCTCCTCGGAGCGGACGGCGTTCCCGTGCACGCCACCGTCCAGCCGTCGCGCTCCCCGCTGGGCGAACTGGCTCGGCACGGCACCGACACCTACCGCGACATGGCTCTGGCCTGCCTATGCGCGGCCGACCGTCACCACCAGCTGACCAGCGAGATCCTCCCGGCCCTGGCCGAGGGCAAGATCGTGCTCTGCGACCGGTACGCGGCATCGTCGCTGGTCCTCCAAGGGCTCGACGACATCCCGCTCGATGTCGTCTGGGCGCTCAACCACGATGTGTACCGCCCCGACCTCGTGTGCGCGCTCAACGCTCCACCCGCGGACGTCGAACAGCGACTCCGCGCCCGCGGCGGACACAGCCGCTTCGAGCGCACCCCCGGAAGCAGCTTTCGCGAAACCCTCGGCTATCTGGCGGCCATGACTTTTCTGCGCGACCAGGGCTGGCCCGTCGAGATGATCGAGTGCGCCGACGATCCCCGCGCCACGGCTGGCACCATCGTCGACCTGATCCACCGCATCTTCACGGAGAGCCCGGCATGCCCCTGACCGTCCTCACCCTCAACGTCGGCAACCCCGCCCTCGAACGAGGCCGCCGCCAGCGCGACTGGCTCGCCCGCCGCCACGAGGACGTCTTTGTGCTCACCGAGACCGGCTCCGGGCCCGGCACCCAGCTGATCGCCGAGTCCTACCGCGACGCCGGCTGGTCAGTCACCTACCCCGAGCACCCCGACAAGGAACGCGGCGTCATGCTGCTGTCCCGGTTCGAGTGCACGGTGGACCCCATCGGCGCTGCGATGTCCTACCTGCCCGCCCGGCTGGCCGGCATCGTGCTGGACACCGACGGCGGTCCGCTGCGCGTCCTCGGCGCCTACGTCCCCTCCCGCGACGCCACCGAAGCTAAGACCACCCGCAAGCGCGCGTGGATCGACGCCTTCCACCAGGCCTACGAAGCCACCGGGGACGACGCCGCCGTTCTCCTGCTGGGTGATCTCAACGTCCTGGAACCCGGTCACGTACCGCCGCACCCAGGGCAGTTCGCGCCGTTCGAGACCACCTTCTACACCGCGCTCACCCAACGGCACGGCCTCACCGACCTTTTCCGCGCGCTGCACCCGACCGCCGTCGAGCACAGCTGGGCCCGCCGCGCGGAACTCGGCTACCGCTACGACCACGCCCACGCCTCCACCCCGCTCCTCGCCCACCTCACCAGCTGCACGTACGTCCACGACACCCGTTCGGGGAACCCCGCCCTCACGGACCATTCAGGACTCGCCGTCCAGCTGACGCTCACCGCGACCGCGCCGCTGATAACCTCCGACCCGGCCGCGGACCGCGAGGCAACGCTGTTCTAGCCAGAGGGCTCGTGCCCGGCCGCCACACCAGCCGCCGAGCACAAGGGGCCTCACCGGATGACCGTCGCCAGCGACCCGACGTTGCGGGTCGGCGCCCGCGTCCTGCTCCTCAACCCCGCCGACGAAGTCCTGCTCATCCACGCCCGCGATCCCGACAACCCCGACCATCACTGGTGGGAACTCCCCGGCGGCGGCCAGGACCCGGGCGAGAAGCTCGAGGACACCGCCCGCCGCGAGATCGCCGAGGAAACCGGGCTGGTTCTGGACGAGATCGGCCGCAAGCTCTGGACCCGCGAGAGCCGCTTCACCTACCGCGGTCAAGAGCACCACCGCCTCGACCACGTCTACCTCGCCCGCACCGACCACGACGCCCCGCAGGTCGCCCTCCGACACACCGCCAACGAGCGCGCCGGCCTGATTGAGCGGCGCTGGTGGTCAGCTGCCGCGGTCTCGACCTGCCGTGACAAGCTCTTGCCCGCCGAGCTGCCCGACCTCCTGCAGGCACTCTTCGACGACCGCTTCCCAATCACTCCCCTGACACTCACTGCCTGAGACCAGCCTTCCCGCGTGGGCGCATCGCTGACCAGGTCGGCATCGCGATCGGACACAGACCGACTGCGCCACCGGACCGTCTAGCAGCGGAGCCGTCCAATGACACGACGAGGGCCGAGCCATCGCGGCTGCGCAAACGTCCGGCCGAAGCCGAGGAACTGATACTCAGCGGTGATGTGAGAATCACCGAGAGTATCCATCCGGCGGCTCACGCACAGGCCCAGCGGTCACCGCACCGACCTCTGTGCTGTCGATATCGAGTTCGACCGACCGCTCGGCCAGCGTGCCTGCGGCCGACGGATGGGCGACTGAGACGAGGCCGACGCCCGGGCTTCCCCGCAGCCGATCGCGACAGCGATTCACACGACCACGCAGGCTCTGCGCGGATATTATCAAACGGTTTCAGTCCGCACGGTCGACGTAAAGCAGCGGTATCCCCTACGAAAATCGACCGCACCACACGGTGTAGCGTGTCGGAAAGCTATCTGCTTGCGGCGCGGAACAATGGTCGCTGATGCCGATGTCCGCAACGGAAGGTGGGGCGCTCGTGGTAGAGGATGGGTTCGATCGGTGGCCGACGTTCGCTCTGAGCCCAGCTGAGTACGAGCGCGCCGTCGTCGACATTGTCACGACGACGGGCCACGAGATTACCGACTGGCGAGTAGAGCACCTGGACCCGGTCGAGGGCATGGACGGCACATACATTATCGATGTGACCGCCCGGTTCAGGGTTATGGGCGCCGATTTCGTGATCCTCTTCGAATGCAAAAGACACTCTCGCCCGGTCGAACGCGAGGACGTCCAGGTCCTCCAGGACAAGCTGCGTTCGACGGGAGCACACAAGGGTGTTGTCGTCGCTGCAAGCGGGTTCCAGCGTGGCGCGTTGCAGTACGCGCAGAAACACGGAATCGCGTGCGTGAGGCTGGTCGACGGAGCCTGGACATACGAGACACGTGACCACAACGCACCGGCCGTCCCGCAACCCACAGGCAACTTTCTCGCGTACGCCCGCAGTCTCGGCGACCGGGGATTCCGCAATGTGCTGCTGAGCGACCAGCAATCGTCGGTACGCGACCTGCTGTTCACTACCTCCGGCGAGATGCCGACGGTATAGACCCCGGAGAACGAGTTGACCATGCGGTTCCACGGCACGTTTATCGGGATCGACCGCTACCAGGCTGCCGACATCGGCTTCCTCACCTCTGCGGTACGCGACGCGACCGCACTGCACGCGCTGTTCACCGATGGCTTCGACGGCGAACCTGCTCTGCTGACCGACGCGGATGCGACCCGAGCCAAGATCGTCGAGGAGCTACGGCGGCTGGCGGCGTCCAGCAGCGACGACGATCTGGTCGTCGTCAGCTTCTCGGGTCACGGCAGCACCACACACGAACTGGTCCCGTATGATGCGGATCGCGCCAGGCTCGAGGAAACCGGGCTACCGCTGGAAGACCTCGCCGAACTTCTGAACCAGATCCCGGCGGCGACGCTGATCTGCGTGCTCGACTGCTGCTTCTCCGGCGGATTCGGCGCCAAGGCCCTGACAGCTCCGTTACACGCTCGCGGTCTTGAATCGGAGCTCGACCTATTGGAGCACATCGCCGGCCACGGCCGGATCGTTCTCGCTGCGTCCGCGCCGAATGAGCGGGCATACGAGGACCCCGGGCTTGGTCACGGCCTGCTGACCTACGAGCTGCTGACAGCGCTGCAGGGAGCGCCGGAGGTCGTCAGCGGTGGCAAGATCGACGTGTACAAACTCCTTGAACACGTCACCCGCAGGGTAGTCGACGCGTCCTCGGCAGTCCGCAAGGAACAGCATCCATGCTTTCGAGGCAGCCTCGCCGGCACGCCGACGTGGCCGATCCTCACGCCGGGCGCCCGATATGCGGCAGCCTTTCCCGAGTTCGTTCGCCAGCCCGCGACAGCGGACCTGGACAGTCTGGCATCCTTTGGCATCCCTCAGGTAGTCCTGGACACCTGGGGGCGGTCGATAGCCGAGCTCAATGCGCTACAACTGGCCGCGATCAACGACTTCGGCGTCCTTGACGGCAAGAACCTGCTCGTCACCGCTCCGACCTCGTCGGGCAAGACCATGGTCGGCGAACTGGCCGCGCTCCGTGGCGCGGTGGACCACCAGCGCGCATTGTTTCTGCTCCCCATGCGCGCGCTGGTCGATGACAAGTACGCGGAATTCACGCGCAAGTACGCCGATCTCGGTGTCGTGACCATTAGGTCGACCGGGGAAATCAGCGACGACAACGCGGCGCTGATGAGCGGCCGCTACGACATCTGCCTGATGACCTACGAGAAGTTCGGCTCGATGATCCTCGCCAACCCGTACTTGCTGCGCCAAGTCGGCACGATTGTCGTGGACGAGGTGCAGATGCTGGTCGACCCGGGCCGCGGAGCAGACCTCGAGTTCGTCTTGACCCTGGTCAAGAGCCGCCGGGCCGCCGGAATCAATCCGCAGATCATCTGCCTGTCTGCCGTCATCGGCGACACCGGCGGTCTGGAGCGCTGGCTCGACGGACGGCAGCTCCGGCGGGAAGAACGCCCTGTGCCCTTGGTCGAAGGCGTCGTCGACGGGACCGGCCAGTACCGGTACCTGGACGAGGAGGGACAGCCGAAGGCCGAGAAGGCGATCACGCCGTTGTGGAGTGGCAAGAACAGCAGCCAGGATGTGGTCATCCCGTTGGTCGCCAAGCTTGTCAGCGAAGGCAAGCAAGTCATCGTCTTCCGGGAAACCAAGGGCGAAACGCTCGGTTGTGCAGGTTACCTGTCCGCACAGCTCGGTCTCCCACCGGCCCAAGCCGCGCTCGACGCCTTGCCGACGGGCGATCTCTCGACATCCTCCGAACGGTTGCACAAGACGCTTGCCGGAGGGGTCGGCTTTCACAACGCCGACCTCACCCGCGAGGAAAGGCTGGTCCTCGAGGAGGAGTTCCGTCGTCGCGACACCGAGCTTCGTGTTCTCGTAGCCACCACCACGCTCGCCATGGGCGTGAACACTCCCGCATCCGCGGTAGTGATCGTCGGGCTCAATCATTTCAGCGGTCCGTACACTGTCGCCGAGTACAAGAACATGGTCGGCCGGGCCGGCCGGCTGGGGTATGCTGAACACGGTGAGTCCTACATCGTCGGAACCCGAGGTCTCGACGTTCAACGGATCTGGTCTCGTTACGTCACTGGCAGGCCCGAGGACGTGAAATCGGTTTTCCTCAAAGACGTCACCGACCACCGGACGCAGGTGCTTCGCACACTCGCAGCGCTGCAGCCCGGCCCGGACGGCAGCGTCGAGTCCGACGTGCTGATCTCCTTCCTGGAAAGCACCTTCGCCGCATTTCAGCAGCGTCAGGCCAACCCCGGATGGAGCTGGGGAAAAGGCCGCATTCTCGGCATCCTGAGCGAGCTTCAACAGCACCAGCTGATCGAGATCGTCGACGGTGGTCGGTACCGGCCAACCGACCTCGGGCGGTTCGCAGGCGAAGGTGGAGTATTTGTCGACTCGATCATCCGGCTGGTCGAAGTGCTGCGCCACGTGACTGCACAACCGAACTCGACGACGTTGATCACCGCCGCCCAAGTGACGAAGGAACTCGACGATGTCCACTTCCCGTTCCATCGGAAAGCCAGGAATACCGAACACCGACGATGGCCGCAGGAGCTGATGAACCAGCAGGTCGAGCCGCGCGTGCAGAACATGCTGCGCATTGGCGGCACCGACCAGCTCGCCAGCGCGGTCAGGGCGAAGAAGGCCATGGCCTGTCTGCTGTACGCGAGCAGCACACCACTCGGCGTTGTGGAACAACACCTCATGCAGCACAACCTTGGCAACGAGGCCGCGGGCGCGATACGTAGCGTCGCCGGTCGCACGCGCGACTTGGTACCGGCCGTCATGCGAGTGTTCACGTTCCTGCACCCCGATGTCGCGACGAGCTCCCTGGCCGAGCGCACGATGGTACGTCTCGAACTCGGCATCCCAGCCGAGCTTGTCGACCTTGGAATGGTGCTCGGCGCCGAACTCACCCGGGCGCAGTACCTCGCACTTCTCGGCCACGGCATCACGACCCCTGATGAGGTCGAAGCCAGCGACGTCGAGAGCCTGGCCGATCACCTCAACGTCTCTACGGCCAGGGCCGCTGAGCTCCAGGCCTTCCTGCACAACCGTGAGCGGCAGAGCGAGGAGTCGTTCGTCCCTTTGCTCCCGCCGCCCACTGAGTAGCACCGTCGTGGACACCCGCGGCCGCAGAAAGCTAGGTGTACTGCTCGGGGAGGTCGCGATCGTGGTCACACATGGTCGGATGACCTTGGTGTGACGGAAGGCCTCCGGTTCGGTGTGGATTGCGACGTCGACACCAGCCCAACGGAGGTCCCCGTGACCCACGCCAACGCACCCTGACCCCGACCGGCAGAGACTCCACCTGGCCCGATGCGTCGTTGAGCACGGCTGACCGCTACGACTACGACGGGCGGCGGAACGGGCTCCAGGTGCGGTTCTCGACCACCGTCTGCAGGGCCGGCCGCTACCGCGACCTCGGCAAAGCCGGCATGGCCGACCAGCCCAGCCGCCCGCGCACCAGTCCAGCCCAGACACCGACGCGGACCGAACGACGAATCGTCAAGGGCGGGGTACTGCGGCGCTGAGATGCGAGTATCTGCCCGCGTCGCTTGTGCGATGACACTGACAAGTGTGTAACAAGACCGCCGAAACAATCGACTCTGGGGCTATGAGTCCTGCGGCCCGCACTACAGCGATCGTCATCGTCGCCGCCGTTCTAGTATTACTCGCGATCCTCATGCGACGACTGTCGAATCACCCAGACCGATGGACGATCACCAGCGGTGTAATTGGTTTGATCGGAATGATCGCCGCCATCGTCAGCGCGACAAACGATTGGAACTCGTCACCATCGGCAGCGCCAACGGTATCACCTACCGCCTCAAGCCCCACCGCGTCTTCACAGCAAACTCCGACGACGCAGCCTCGAGTCGAGCCGAGCATGCAGTACCCCGGTCAGACTTCCCTGCCGCCAGATTCACCGCTTCGGGAAACTGGACTGCCACACATGGAGGACGCCTGCGAAAGGGCCGGATATCCGGCTGACGCATGGATTCCGGGTCAGACCAAACCGCACAGCTTCGCAGGTCGTGTTCTTCACGCCACTGACCAGGCCTACAAATGGACTTGCGGGTCGAACAAAGGACCACAATTGACACGGGAAGAGATCACCGTTGCATGTCAGGTCTGGGCACCCGACACTCAAGCCTACTCATGGGACCGGATTTCGCGTACTCCTGGACGTGCATTTAGGACGTGACCTGCACTGCCTGCCGGGCACAGAATCTCATTGAGCCAATGCTAACGCCCGGTGGATGAATGACGCAGGATTATTGCAATTCCGCCGGCCCTGGCTCCACTCTGCCGCCCGCGTCGGCTTTTACAGCCGTTGTCACTGCGCTAGAATCGGCTCGGTGTAAATATCGGGCGCGTAGCTCTTCGCCTTCCGCACGAAGAACGCGCAGCGAGTACCGAAAACCACATCCAACCGGGGCATCAGTCATATGCCGCTTTCATCGACGACATCGGCATGATTCCGCCCGAGACCCGAGATAAACCTGACTTCTGGTGAACCCGACGTACCCCAACCACTGAAGTCGCGCACGATGTCGCTGACCGAGCCGATAGTAGCCGGCGTCCATGCCTCGGCGCTGGTTGCGAACAGTAGCCGGTCGGCGCGCAGCCACGCCGCCACACGACACTTTTTCTCCACCTCCAATCTGGCCTTTCGGCCGGTCAGGTCGCTACCGCTCTTGCACTCGGCCACGGTAAGGACATCGTCGGCATACGCCACCAGATCCACTTCGACCTGTGGTTTGCCTCCGTCGAGAAACGTGACCTCCTCGACGTCGCCGAACGACGAGCGCCGGTCCTTCCGCGTCGCCCGCAGGTATGCCGACAGCAGGGCAGACACTTCACCGTGCTCGGCCAGAACATGCCGGCCCACCGGATGCAGGTCGTAGAACCACGTCGGCTCGTTCACGGGGAGCTTCCACGCGGACCGGTCAAGGTCGTTCAACGCGTCACAGCGGGCGCACCGCCAGCGCTGGCCGAGCCGATCGATAGTCTGAAACTGCTTCTGCTGGCACGTCGAGCACAGAAGCACCATCCCGCGGCGCAGCATCCCGGAACTTAGAGCGGCATCCACCCGGTCACGCACGTCGGCCTCTGTCAACGCCTCGGGAACTTTGACCCCCGGTGGTCTCCGGAAAATTGACCCCTCCGCGGTGTTGCTGTCTAGTTCCGGTCGGGGTTCTGCTGCTGGTCGCGTAGCAGGTTGCGGCGCTGGCGGGTCCGGTAGGAGTCGCCGGTCAGGGTGAGAACTTCGGCGTGATGGACCAGGCGGTCGATCATGGCCGCGGCGACGACGTCGTCGGAGAAGGTCTCACCCCAACGCCCGAACGGCAGGTTCGACGTCACCATCACCGAGCCCTGCTCGTAGCGGGAAGCGATGAGCTGGAAGAACAGGTTCGCCGCGTCCTGATCGAACGGGATGTAGCCGACCTCATCGATGATAATCAGTTTGTAGCGGCGGATCTTCTTGAGTTCGTCCTCGAGCCGGTTGCCGTGGTGGGCGGCGGTGAGCCGGGCGATCCAATTGCTCGCGGTGTCGAACAGCACCGAGTAGCCGGCCTGGGTGGCTTTGACGCCGAGCCCGATCGCGAGGTGGGTTTTGCCGATGCCGGGCGGGCCGAGCAGGATCACGTTCTCGGCCTTCGCGAGGAACGTGCCGGTCGACAGATGCGCCAAGATGTCGCGGCGCAGCGAAGGCAGGTGATCGAGGTTGAAGTCCTCCAAGGTTTTGACCGCCGGAAAGTGGGCGGTGCGGATCCGCATCACGGTGCCTTTGGATTCGCGGTCGGCGACCTGGCGGGCCAGCAGCGCAGCGAGGTATTCCTCGTGTGACCAGTTCTCGTCCCGGGCCTGACCGGCCAGCTGCTCCCAGAACATCCCGATCGTCGGGGTCTTGAGCGCCCGGGTGAGATAGGCGATCTGGGACGGCAGCCCATCTTTCGGCGCCGCGGAGGTGGACTCGGTTGTGCTCACGTGTTGCTCGCTTTCGTTGGTGGTGCAGTGAAATCGACGCCGAAGAGCGCGTCGTAGTCCGGCAGGGCCCGCATCGCGACGACGTGTCCGTCGGCGTGACGACGGGTCTCGCCGGAGGCCTCGCGGCGCGCGCGTTCGGCCGCGAAGTTCTTCCGCAGCAAGGCCGCGGCCTGCTGGTGGGCCGGATCAGTGATCACGACCTGCTTGGCCCAGCAACGGTCGTGCCGGGCGACGACCTGCCCGTCGCAGGACACCTTCACCTGCTCCGGGGATGCCGCGATGTCGACGAACCGGCCGATCATCCGCGGGTCGACGGAGTAGTCGACGGTGTCGACCCGCACGTAGTAGTCGCGGCCGAGCCGGACCCGCTGGTTCAGCCCGATCGGCGGGGCGACCGGCGGCAGCGGCAGCATCGCCTGGTAGTCGGTCTCCAGCAGCTCCACCGGGCGACCCTGGATCGACCGGACGGTCCGGTTGTTCGCCTGGGCCAGCCACGCATCCAGCTGGATGTTGAAGTCCGCGGGTGAGGTGAAAACGCGGCCAGGCAGGAACGAGGTCTCCAGGAATTGGTTGTTCCGCTCGACTATGCCCTTGAACTCCGGGTCCCGCGGTGGCGCGAGCACGATCTTCGTGGCCAAGGTGCCGGCGAACGCCGCGGCCGGGACGCTGACCCGCCCGGTCCCGCCGATCGCGGACTCCCGGTCCCAGACCAGTTGCTTGGTGACCCGGCCGATCCCGTTGATCAGCTGCCACATGCCCGACAGGATGTCCCCGGCCTGCCGCGACGGGATCATCGTCGCGGTAAGGAACCGTGAGAAGCACAACGTCATCACCAGCACCGGCAGCATCCTTTCCTGACCCGCGGCGACCGGGATCCGTGGCTCGGGGAACCACAAGTCACACTGGGTGACCTGCCCGGGCTCATACGCCACCCGGTCGACCGGGTCGATCCCGGCATATTCCGGCCGCAACGCGGCCAGCTTCTTCTTCAACGGCGACATAGAATGCGGCCAGCCGATCTTCTGCGCGATCACCGGTCCCGGCAACCGCGGCCATTCGGCCAGCAACGCCCGGATCTGCGGCTCGAACGCATCCGCCGCCGACCCTCGCGCCGCCCGCTCATACTTCGGCGGCCCGTCCGATCTCAACGCCGCCCGGACCGTGTTCCGTGCGATACCCAGCCGCCGGGCGATCTCCTTGATCGGCACGCCCTCGGCCCGATGCAACCGGCGGATCTCCGCCCAGTCCTCCACGTTCAGCACCCTCCTACCTCAGAGGGGTCAACTTTCGGAGGGCGCCTGGGGGTCAGTTTTCACGAAGCGACGACAGCCTCATCGAGGCCGGCGACGCGCGTGCACATTCCGGCGAAGGTCAACACACCCTCCGTTGACGACAGTGACACGCCGTCCCCGTCCGGGTACGCCACCTTGCTTGTCGAACTGGTCACCAACATGCCGCGGAGCGCCGACAACAGAACTCCACCGAACACATCGACGTACTGCTCGCGCCCTCCGAGCATGCCCACTAGCAGTCCCGTGCGCAGACCAGCTTCACTCGGCCTCGCTACAAGATCGCGTTCCGCCGCCTTGGCTCTGATCCATGCGACGAGGCTCAACTCGCGGAGTGCGACTCGGGCAAGGGTGTTTTCCGGCCTGGTCCCGCGCGTGACGAAGTCATTCCGCCGTGACTGGTAGGTCATGCCGTGGCGGCTGCTTCTTGCCCATGTGGACATAAAAGCCGGGCGGCTACCGAACAGCTCGATGCTGTCCAAACCACGTCGACGCACAGCACGGCTGTCCTCCCAGTGCACGTCGACGTGCCACTGAAGATCCTCCTGAGCCACCAAATCGGCACTCACGAGCACCGGAGCAGGAAGCGGTGCAGCCATTCGACGAGTACCGTCCTCCGCGACGGATATCGGCACGGTCACCTGGCTGTCCCACTGGTCTTCCACGGCCAGACTCACGGTCGGCTGCTGTCGCCACGGCAACTTTGGACTGAAGATCACATCGAGCTTCGGATCCTGCTGCCCAGGGATCTTGATCTGATTCGCCGCAACGACACGGTCGCGCGTGACCTCGAGTTCCTTTTCCGATCGCGAGATCGACGTGATCGCCAGGCGGTTGGAGTTTCGAGCGAGATCACGTGCGATCCGTGCAATACGGTGTCCGAGACGCCACCGTACAGTGCCCTCACCATCAAGCAACGACGACGGCAGCCAGAATCCGGTGCCGAAGGTCAGCTGCCAGAGGCGGGCCAGCGCAAAGTCCTCGGCGCTGTCGCCGACGACCAAGAGTCCGGTGCGGTGGATGTCAAAGCCGGTATGAACGTCGACGAGATGCGTCTTGGATCGGGCGTGGGCCGTCGGCGTCATCTTGGTGTCCATGCCAACTGCTACACCGGGATGCCACATCAACTCGTCGGGCGCTGAGCAACTCGGGTCGTCGAGCAGCCAACCGGCCAGCTGCTCCCGAAGGTCATCGTCGAGCACAGGTTCTTTAGCATTGTGCTCTGGTGGTGCGGCGACACCAGCGTGATTTGCTACGGCAGCACCGAGCACACCTCCCCAATGCGCGGGACAGGCAAGGACGGATGCATGCCATGTCTCCGACATATCCACGACGTTCGGGAAATGGCCGGTCGGCTCGTCGCCCAGGTACTCGATGCTCTCGTGCCAGGCACCTCCACGGCGAGAGGCGTAGGGAGAGCACACGGCAGCGATCTGTTCCCGTGCGGCGTGGTCGGCGGCACTCGGCACAGCCTCGTCCACCACCATGCTGAGCATCCGCTCTCGCTCGTCTCCTGAGAGAGGTTCGCCGTCATCTCCGGCGATCGTGAACCAGCCCGGACGGAGATTTTCCAAGTCGTCCACAGTTGGGCTGTAAGTCACGACAAAATCTGGGTCATATGCCTCGCATGCGCGCAGCAGTACGGGGTCGACCTGACCACCACGGTGCGGTACGACTGCGAAGCCAGCACCGCCCCAGGCCCGGTCCGCGCGATACAGAGCGCGACGCACCCAGTAGCTCCAATGCTGGCCGCCGTCGACGATGATAACGACTCGCGGAGGGCGCAGGGTCGTACTTACCGAGGTGTACGACAAGATTTCGGTCGATGCCACTGGCCGATTGAACCATGCGATACGTGGTTCGAGCCGCTGCCCCATCGGTGCGTCATATTTCCCAAGTTGAGCTAATCCGATCGAGGCACTTCATGGGTCGCAACACACTCTCGTCCTCGCCAGATCGACCACATCAACTGCCAAGCGCTGGCCCGTCGGCTGCGCAGGTGCCTGCGATGGGGCGCGCAACGCCAACGACCGACGCCTTGGCGTGATCATCGCAAAGGCGGTGTCGAACGCACCCTCGACCAGCTTGGGCTCCAAGCCGGGAGACCACCGCATCAACTCGTTACCGGATTACCTGCCCCGCAAGCTGGCGCTGGCGTTCGAGAGCGCCGTACGGAACCATCACCGGGTGCACGCCGCACTGTCGCCCACATCGTGCGGCCTCAACCGTCCTGCTGGTGAATACTGTGCGGCGAGATGCATCCTCGCCGAGATGCACCACCGAAGCGTGCAGCTGCGGAAAAGAGCCCTCAGTGCCATAGTGGCAGGGTGACGGGAGGACCACCCATGCAGCACGAACCGACGACGCCCTGGCCACCTCTTCCGGTTCCACACCAGCTCCCCGCCCGTTCCCGAGGTTTTTCCGGGCGAGAAGAGCAACTCCTCTCGTTGGACAAGCAATGGGGCCACTCAGGCCCTGAGTTACCGGTAGTGGTGGTCACCGGCATGCCGGGAGTCGGCAAGACTTCACTGGCAATCGAGTGGGCGTGGCGGGGGATCGGCAAGTTCCCCGACGGGGTGTTGTACGTCGATCTTCGGGGTTACTCGCCCGGCCAGCCGTTGCCGCCGAGCACTGCTCTGCGTGGATTCCTCGATGCTTTGGGCGCTGTCCCGAACCAGGTCCCAGAGAATCCCGACGCCCAATCACGCCTGTACCGGACTCTGATCGCTGATAAACGAATGCTGATTATCTTGGACGACGCAAGGGACGCTCGTCAGGTCATTCCACTGCTGCCGGGAACCGCGTCGTGTACCGTCATCGTGACCAGTCGCCAGTCACTCACCGAGCTGACCGCCGTCCACGGCGCACGCCGGCTGAAACTGGACATCCTCGGGGAAGCGGAATCGCGAATTCTGCTGGCTCAGCTTGTCGGAGCGGACCGCGCCGCCTCTGAACCCCAGGCGATTGACGAACTGGTCCGCACCTGTGCCGGACTCCCGCTGGCATTGAGAATTCTCGGTGGACGAGTACGGGAACGCCGTCGCCTGCCGTTGGCCGGCATCGCCGCCGAATTGCGCACCGCCGTACTCGAACCCAACGAAGACGACCCGACAATCAGCCTGCTGTCGGTGCTGTCCTGGTCTTACCAAGCCCTTCCGGCCGATGTCGCGCGCTCCTTTCGCCTGCTCGGCCTGGCGCCCGGGCCGGACTTCGGGCTGAACGCCGCTGCCACCTTGAACGAGCGGAGCATCGACCAGACCCGGCACGCTCTGGCCGTCCTGGACCAGACCAACCTCGTCGAACACCGGACACCCGATCGGTACGCGCTTCATGATCTGGTACGCACCTACGCCCTTGAACTAACCCTTTCGGTTGACGGCGAGGCCGTTCGGTCGGACGCTCGCGACAGGGTGATCGATTTCTACCTGCACACCGCCAAAGACGCGAACCAGCAGCTGTCGCAGCGCAAGGGCCGTCTCGAGCTCGGTCAGTTCGCACCTGGCACCATTCCCCTGACCTTGGCGGACGCGATCGAGGCCTTGGCGTGGTTCGATACCGAGCACATCTGCTTGCTTGCGATTCAACGGCTGGCCTCGACCTTGGGCCGGTACAGCGCTGTGTGGCAGCTGGCCATCGCCATGGACACCTACCTGCGGCGTAAGGGCAGCTTGGACGATCGGCTCACGAGCTGGCGGACAGCACTCGCCGCGGCCGAGCACCTCGGCAAGGCGGGTCCGCTGGCCCTAGCGCTTCGCCAACTCGGTGATGCCTGTTCCCGCTCCGGGCAACACGCCGAAGCTCTCGATCTCGCGCAGCGAGGCCTCGAACTGTCCGAGCCTGCCGGGGCCGCCGAACAAGCCGAAGTCCATCGGACGCTGGCGATGATCTTGGAGCGCCAAGGGGACAGCGGACGAGCTCTCGACCACGCTCTTCAGGCTCTCGACCGCGTTCGCACGCTCGGTGACGGCTTCGCCGAAGCGGAGGTCCTCAACTCCGTCGCCCGTTACGCCGCCCGGCTCGGTCATTTCGGCCAAGCTCGCGATCACTGCAGAGCGGCGCAGGAGTTGCACCGCTACCACCCCGACCGCGCCGAAGAGGCTGACACGCTGGACACCCTGGGTTACCTCGCCCACCATTCAGGCGAGTATCCCCAAGCCCTGACGCTCTATGGTGACGCTCTGCAACTACGCCGCGACTTGGGTGACCTCTACCAAGTCGCTGACACACTCCGCAACCTCGGCGAAATCCACGCAGGCGTCGGCGATTACCAAACTGCCCATTTGCGCTGGACCGAGGCCCGCGAGCTGTTCACCGAACAGGGCCGGACGGAAGAGGCCGAGGACACGCGACACCAGGTGGAAGCTCTGTATCATGCTGCACCGGGCGACGCGGAAGAGATCACGATCCACACGTCCGGTGACGACGGTCAACCGGTGCGAGACGCCTTGGTCGAACTTCTGGAGGTCGCCGGATTCGACATCATTTCGCTGGACGTACCCCAGCACGGGTCCTGGTTCCAGCGCCTGTTCGTCACCAAGAAGGACTCCCAAGGCGGAGAAGAGCTGGGCCGGCTGGTGGCGGCTGCGGTGGCCAACCAGCTGGACGGCACAGTGAACGGCGCGGTAGTCCAAGCTCGCAATATCTCTCTCAACCACAGCACCGCAGGTGTCGGGCACAACGAACAAGAAGCCAACGCGATCGCCCGGTTGCTCGAAGCGTGCCAAGCCCAGGACGAGGTCGCCGTCTGCACCAGCTCCTTCGTGCTCGTCAAGGTCGACGGCCGAATCACCTGCTGGGTGCCCACCGCTGAGACTATGCGCATCTTGCGCGCCAATCCGCAGCTGCTGCACTCTCCAAAGGAACTCTTCGACACACTCTCCCGGCTTCCGGAGAGCACTGCCGGTGATCAATTGCCCGGTGATCGGCCGAGCACGACCGCGCACGGCGACCTCCCAGCTTGAGGACCGCCCGCCATCGCGCCACAACCGGCAGAAAGCAGGCGGCAACCACGTCACGTCGATTCGACCGGCGCCGCGCGGATACGTGGCCTGACGCTGTTCCTCCAGCATGCGGCAGCTGGCGCAGTGACTACGGCACCTTGCACTATGAACGCATCGACCCACCGTGCGACGTCGTCGCCGGCGTGCCGGAGTACTGCATCGAGTTCGGCCTGCTCTACGGCGCCTTCGACTTCGTCATCCGGCCCGACGGCGCATGGGTGTTCCTCGAATGCAACGCCACCGGCCAATACGGCTGGATCGAAGACGCGATCAACGCCCCTATCACCGACACCATCGCCGACCTCCTCGCCCAGGGAGCCGCATGACAGCCGCCGGCTGGCCGGAACTGGCCCACAGCCTGGCCGACCAGCTCGCCGACGAGGGCGTCCTGCACTCCCCCGCCTGGCGGGCCGCACTCGAGCAGACCCCGCGGCACGTGTTCGTCCCGGCATTCCACACCCAACGCGCCGACGGCACCTGGGCGACCACCACCGACAGTGATGACCGATGGCTCGAACAGGTCTACCGCAACCAGCCCCTCGTGACCGCGCTCGCCACCACCACGACCGGCCACGAGGTCACCATCTCCTCCTCGACCAAGCCCGGCTTGATGATCCGCATGCTCGAAGCCCTCGACATCCACGACGGACACCACGTCCTCGAGATCGGCACCGGAACCGGCTACAACGCCGCCCTGCTCACCCACCGCCTCGGCGACCAGCACGTGTACTCCGTCGACATCGGCGCAGACCTCGTCACCGCCGCCCGCCAACGCCTCGCCAGCCTCGGCCACACCCCCACCCTCGCCGTCACCGACGGCACAGCCGGCCTCCCCCAGCACGCCCCCTACAACCGGATCATCGCCACCTGCTCCGTCCAGGAAATCCCCTGGGCCTGGGCCGAACAACTGCGCCCCGGCGGCCTCCTGTTGACCGACCTCAAACGCACCATCCACGCCGGCAACCTCGTCCTGCTCAGACGGCACGACGACCGCTTGGCAGGCCGGTTCCTCCCCCGCTGGGCCGGCTTCATGGCCATCCGCCACACCGACACCGCACCCGAAACCCACCAGCCCCCGATCAACCCCGACACCGGCACACCGACCACAACACAGCTCGACCCGCTCCCGTGGACGTCCCCCGTGCCGTGGTTGCTCGCCCACGCCCACCTCCCAGCAGGAATCGACTTCGGCTACCGCGGCGCAACCGGCGCGGGCCCGGAATGGGCAGTCTTCGCCGCTCCCGACGGCTCGTGGTGCACCGTCCGAACACAACCCGACGACAACGGACAGCGGGACGTCCTCCAGAACGGGCCGACCGCAATCTGGGACCGCGTCGAAGCCGCCACCCACGCCTGGACCCGGCTCGGCCGGCCAGGCTGGGAGCGACTCGGCCTCACCGTCTACCCCAGCCGGCCGCACCGCGTCTGGCTCGACCAGCCCGACAGCGACACCCATTGGGACCTGCACAGCTGACGATCACGCTGCAAAGCGCAGCTCGAGGCGGCCCTTTCCACAACCGGACACGGACGCTAACCGCCTAGGTCCTGAGCAGAAGCCAGACCCACCGTGGAAAGGGTGTCCGGGGACGGGAACCAGGTTCGGACAACGCCGGAGATGTCCGTTTCTCGGCGCGGCATGCGCGCTTCGCGACCGGCGGGAAGGCTGCCGCGGTAAAGGAAGCCGACGATGCTGTCGTCCGGGCCGAGGCTCAGTGCTTCTTTGACGTGCGGATCGGTTGCGGCGATCCAGTACTCGGAGTCCGTCGCCAGCCGGAACCGCTCCGCCTCCCGCTTCGCGCGATCGCGGAACCCCTGCTGTAGTTCGGTCAGCTCCCTATGGGAGTCCTCCGGGAGGTCTCCGGTGTACTCGACGTCACCCAGGGGTCCGGCTCCGGTGCCGCGTTGAGCTGCGCGAGGCTGTCCTCGTTCGACTGGGCACCGACGGGCGCGGCCTGTGCCGAGAGCTGGGCCAGCAGGTCGTCGTTGTCAGAGTTCGGCACGGAACATCTCCAAGTCCACCAGCGGGAACCAGTCCAGGATTCGGGCGTAATCGGCGGGGCGTTGCGCCTGATCGGATCGAGGAACCGGAAGTCCGGCCCGTCGAAGCTGCAGTTGAACCACTCGTAGTCGATCGGCAGTGGGCACCGGTTGTCGGCCAGAGCCGCCCGAACGTGGCGCACGCGCCAGTCCCAGACCGGCGAGACCTTCATGACGTGCTCGCGGACCGCGCCGTGTCCCTTGATCGCCGTACGGCGGTTCGGGGAGTCCGCGGCCCGGATGCAGTCCGCGGTGAACGTCACCGCCGGGTCCAGGTCGTAGTACTCCGTGCACAACGCGCGGGAGATCTCGACGTAGTTGGGCTCGGGCAGCTGAGCGGCCTCGATGATCAGCCGCCGCTCAGGTACTTGAAACGTCAGGTTGTTCAGCCACCGGAACAGCGACGGGTGCGGAAGCTGCGGGATCGTGACCCCGAAGAACTTCTCGTAGTCCGCCAGCGACCGCCGGTCACCAGCCGTGAGGCCACGGTTACGACGGCGGGGAGGGGTCCGTAAGCCATCAGGGCAACGGAAGCGATGTGGAGTACACGGTCAAGCGGGTCGATCTGGGCGGCCGACAGACGATCCTGATCCGGGAGAAGCGCAGTCACGAGCCGTTCGAGGTGCTTGCCGACCGGTCGGTTCCAGCGAGGGAGATCGACGCCCACGTCCGCGCGGCGCTGATTCGTGAACTGGTGGACCGGCGGCAGCCCGAAGATCCCGCCGCCTCTGCGTGATCCTCGCGGGAACCGAAGAGCAACAGCTGAAGCGTCAGGACACGAACCAGTAGTTAAACGAGACTTATGGCAAAATCAACCTGGTGGGCGGTCGACTGATTCGAGGCAACGCAGTTGCCCGCCCGATCGCGCCCGCGATCATGGCTGCGTTCGTTGCGATTGCTGCGGCAGCAGCAGGCTTCCACGAGCTGCCCAACCTCTTTCAGCTGGTCAGCACCCTCGTGGCCGCTCTCTTCGCCGCGCTGGCAACGGCCGTTTTTAAAAAATCCTCCGCGGTTTCGGAATAACGTCGACGTAGGACTGAGAACGGGCGCTTGGTGAACGCGGCGCTCGGCTGCGGTGGTCGTTGCAGCAGTACAGGTCGACGGTGCAACTGTCGCGCGGCTCGGCGCACAGTAATCTGGGCGATCGGATTAATCGCGAACGATGAGCCGCGAAGCAGCGCGGGTAAGGTCAGACACCAGGTCGAAGGGTGTCACAGCTCAGCTCTTGCGGGGGTCGAACACCGCTCATGGCAGAATCGGCGTCGTGGGCAGGCAGCCAGTTCGACGCGCAACCGCTGCACCGCGGTTCGTGCCTGCGGCCATCGCGGCGCTCGTCGCGATCGCGGCGGCGTGCGCGGGCTTCCACGAGCTCCCTAACCTCTTCCAGCTTGGCAGCACGCTAGTCGCTGCCATCTTCGCCGCCCTTGCGACGTGGGGCTTCAAAAAAACCCGAGCATTGCTCCGTTGGTTGAGTATTACTCCGTTGGGAGCCTGAGACAGCGTGGCTTACCGCTCACCTCCGCCTGAGAGTCGGAGGTGAGTGGTGATCCAAGCTCGCTGCACAGAAAGGTGTCACACCTCAGCATTTGCGGAAGGCAACGAGTTCTGCCTGGGTTGACAGCACAGCGTGTGGCGCGGCCACTCCGCACCGGACGCGAGCCCCTTTCATCGCGGGGAATCAACCGCACCAGCGTGAACGCATCGCTGACCAGGTCGACGCATGGCCATCCGAGCCCGAAAAGACTGCGCCACCGGACCGTCCGGCAGCGGCGCAGTCCACCGATACGACGGGGCACGAGCCACCGCGGCCGCCACAAGCGTGCGGCCAAAGCCCAGGCGCCGGTACTCGGCGGCGACGTGGACATAGTCGAGGGTGGCCGTCCGACAGCCCGCGCACAGGCTGGCAGTCACCGCACCGACCAACGTGCCGTCGAGACGAAGTTCGATCCGGCCCGCCAGCGTTCCCGCTGCCGGCGGATGGGCGACCAGGACGAGCCCATTGCCCGGCGCTGTACCGGTCGGGTGCTGGACCGTGACGTCAAGGTGCGCCCACTCGGTGAGGCGCCGAGCCGCGGGCTCGCAGGCCTCCTGTGCGCGACAGACCTCGCACAGCGTGCCGTGCAGCCGGTAGCGATGGCTGTAGGGCTTGAGCTTGTCGTAAAGGTCCAGGTCAAGCCGGTGGCCACGCAGGCACACCACGAGCTTGCTCGTCGCCGGCCGGACCGGAATCAGCCCACCGTACTCACCGCGCGCTTCTGACCGGACGGCTTCGCCGGCCTCGCCCATCACCGGGCACCACGCGGCCACGGCTGGTTCGGAAACGGCTGCGACGTGCGGGTCATCCGGCGACCTCAGCCCATCTACGACTGGTGGACGCCTCGACGGCGGCGACAGCACCACCGAAGCCCGGAAGCTGCAGTGCGACGGTGCGCGGACGGGCCGCGACGCCGCGGCCGCGGCTGGTCGCGACGACGTCACGGAACTCCAGGTGGCCGAAACCGTCATCGGTAAGCCCGCGCCACCGACGTTTCGACACGCGCAGCTCGAGGTCCGCGCCGGGCAGCGGACCGGCAGCGAGCAGGACTGTGCCGCGGTTGCGAGCTCGTCCGAGCAGCCGGCGCTCCGGCTGCGGCTGCATACCGAGGCGATGGTCCGGCCGAGCACAATCAGGTCGAACCCGTCGATCAGCGCCGACAGCACCGCGGCGACCTCGGCCCCAGGATCTGGCACGAGCGCGAACCGCTCCAGCTCGACGCCCAGCTCGGCGGCGGCTGCCACACCTATGTCGGGCATGCCGGTGATCGCTACCCAGGATCCTTCCCGTGTCGCTGCGGCCAGTAGCGCAAGGACCAGCGCGGTGGAGCCTGCGACCGACACCGCGCAAGGGCGGGCGAACGCGATCTACTGGTGGGTCGCGCTGGTGATCGCCTTCATCTTCGGCATCGTCGTCAACGCGATCACGCCCACCGTGTTGTCCTGGTTCTCGTAGCCGACACGGCCGGCCGCCGACCTTGCCGTGCGCCATGTAACGCAGGGTGATTGAACTGACTGCGACGAGCTGGTCAGGTAGTCGTGACGTCGACAGGGAGCGGTGTCGAGCGGGTCGTCATGGCGCCGGCTGGCTGGCCGCACATGTCGATGTCCGGCAGTTCTGGGCCTGGAGATGATGATGCCTGCATCACCTCCGGCCACAGAGCGCGTCAGGTCGACGCTTTGCCGCTGAAGACGGTGACGAAGGCGTTGACGACCGTCTCGAACATCTGTGGGTTGCCAACGCCCAGCGCCAGGACAGCCAAAAGTACCAGGCCGAGCACCAGCAGCACACGAATCGGTGGCGTCTTGCGGATGACGGCCATGACGACAACGAGCGCCATCAAACTGACGATGGTGAGCGCGATGATGACCACGAGCAGTTCCACGGGACCAGTAACCCTTCCGAGTTTCTACCGGCGGAGCTGAGAACTGGTGGCCTGCGATGGATCTTGAAAATCAGGCGCAGCCTCGGCTCGACCGGTGTGGATCAACAGTTGATTGAGGTCCGCGCCTCCGACTGCGAATGCCATCACCCCGATGACGGCGGTGACCACGCTGGCGGCGGCGATGACCGCGCGGGACACCGGGGGCAACATACTCAACTGCTCTGTGCCGGCGGACAGATGCGTCTTCGCGGCTGCGCAGCTTCTGAAACTTCGAGACAAGCTCAGGCGAAAATAGCAGTACGACCGCGGCGGCAACGATGAAGACGCCAAGAATGAAAATATTGAACTCCAGGGATTGCAGGTAGTCCGCCGTCTGCGCGACGGAAGCAACCGTCCCGACCGCCTTCGACAGGCCGACCGCGATCGTCTTACCCAGAAACTTCACGGCGCCTTCGCCCCGAATCCGGATGTTGCGAACGCACCAGCATCGAGGTCGGACGAACCTGTACAGCCGTTACGCGCATGACGCCCAACAGACACTCCGACAGACATCGTTTCTATGCCACAATCACAGCCGAACCGAACGGTGATCACGTGTTAGATAGGGCGAACAAATGATCGAGGCAGTGCTGGTTAAGGTAGCCGAACAGATGATCAGAGAGCTCATCACGCGACGCCGGGTGGAGCGACCAGCAGAGGTTTCCGTGATCGCATCCCAGCAGGTCCTGATGGGACGCAGCGAGGAGCCGCTCGGCACGGAAACCCGGCGAATCGACAACTCCGCTTCCAACAGCACATCAATCCGGCGCATCCGCGCCCAGCGCAGCTGGATCCGCAAGCAGGAGCTGCTCTTTGAGAAGCTGAAGAAACGCTCCGTCACCGGCGGGGTGGAGGTGGCCAACGTCCTCAACCTGCGGGGAGCCCTGGAGGAGACGGTCAAACAGAGCCAGACCTCGGTAACCCAGGCGGAAGAGATCTTCGAAGAGCAGATCGAGCTGACGATTCCCGCGAGGACGGCCGTCGACATACTGCTGCACTGGAAGCAGGTCTGGCAGGAGGGCTTGCTGATCGTCACCACATCGACCGGTGAGACGTACGAAGTGCCCTACCGCGAGGTTGTCGGTATCACCTTCGACCAGCAGAACCGCGATCACTGAGCCCGCCCCCAAGGGAACTGGCCTTGTTGGCGACCTTGCGGGTGCCGAAAACTATGTCACATCGTGCAACCTGCTGATATTCGTGGATCAGTCCACCGAGCCGATCACGCTGACGAACCCGCCCCACACCAGTCGTTCGGGGGAAACCAGCACCTGATCGGGCAGTCGTTGGTCCAAAGAGGGATGAGGTCGATGCTGGTTGAAGTGATCGACGTACTCGGCTAGTACCTGCTCCAGACGATGCCAGTTGAGGACGAGCATCCGATCCAGACACTCGCGACGCACGCTGCCCACCCAGCGCTCAGCGATCGCTTTTTCGCGCGCGGTGCTCGAGCAGGGCTGCGCAGGATGTCGATACCGACCTACTCGAACACCGCATCGAACTCGGCAGTGAACCTCACGTCGCGGTCGCGGATCAGAAACCGCAGGCTGTCCACTCGATCATCAAGCTTCACCAGCAGGTTCCAGGCTCGCTGCACCACCCACTCTGCAGTCGGATGAGCCGTCACCCCAACGATGCGCACCCGCCGGCGGGCGTGCTCGACGACAAACAACACATACAGTCAATGCGGCAACACCGTGTGTCACACCAGTGTCGCGCAACTATCAGCCGGTCGGTATCAGCCGCATCAGCGCTACCAGTACCGCGCGATCAGCCCAGGGCAAATGCGGCCGCGCCACCTGGTGCCGAAGCACGGCGAGCCGGCGCGGCCGGATACTTCGGCGGCGCAGAAGCCCTCGCCGAGCTGCTGATCACCGAGGTCGAAGCCCACGCCGGCGTCGAATGCCAGGTCGGGATCGCCGACGGCCTGTTCGCCGCGACCCTCGCCGCCCGCCCGACACCGCCGGTTGCCGTCCGGGGTTCCGAGCGTTGGGCGGGAAACACTGCGCCTACTTCTTGCGGTCAAATCGGCGACGGCCGGCGACGAGTTGTCGCCAGAGTTCTCGGCGAACCTGGTCAAGCGCCTCGGTGGCAGCATTCCGGGAGGCGGCGGTTGCCCGGGCCAGCGCCGGCCGTGAACCGCCGAGGAGGGTGGCGACCGCCGTGCCGGCACGGCCCACCAGCACCAGATCGGAGAGGTACGTGCGAACCAGGTATGTCATCTGGTCACGGCTCGCGCCAGTGCCGAGCACCGCGATTGCCTCGCGACGAGGAAGCCAAGCCAGCAGGAAAACCACTGCCACGCCCAAGACGAACCCGGTGATCACGCGGATTGCGCGGGTGAGTACGTCGGGTGAGATCAGTGCGGCCGGCCCGAGCGCGTCCGGTAACGGTTGGCCGGAGACCTGGCGGCGCTTCGGATCGGCGGTCCAGGAGGCCCACGGCCCAGCTGTCTTCGCGGTCCGAAGCGACAGGTCGAGGAGTGAGCCGGGGACGATGGCACGGCCGTGGTCGGCCGCGTACTGCCGGACGAAGCGCTGGCCGCTGAGCGTCATCGGCGGGAAAGTCATGTCTTTGACGGCCGCACACGCCTGAAGGTCGGGATGGCCGGGGACGACCGTTTGCAGCCGGCTCAACAGCGCGAGCACTGACCTGGGGTCCCTGCGCTGCATGAGCAGATCATGGGCCCTGATCAGGCCCAGCACCGGATTCAGCGTCGAAATGCGGACAAAGTCCAGCCCAGGCCCGTCCTCGGCGAATGGGCGTCGCCCGCTGCGCAGGTTTTCCAAGGCCATTTCGAGAATTCCGGACGCGACGTCGAAACCCGTCCATACCGATGTTGACGGTAGCATGTGAAACGATATTCGTGATATATCAGGGGCATCGTCCCAGGGTATGAATGCGACCGTCTGGTACCCAGCGGAAATCCAGGCCGGTACATCAACGGTGGCCAGCTTTGCCAACCTCACTCGGATAACGTAGCCGCCAGGTCGCAACGGCATGCTCGCTCCCGCGGCTCCTCCGTGCAGGTTGTCGGAGGTGACACTTACCTCTCGTATCGGGTGGTACGCCGAGTCCAGGAGGGTGAACTGGCTCCTGACGGTTCTGGGCTGGGACCAAGTTCCGGCTTGGCCGGGGATGGCAGCGATCACCAATCCCGAGCCTGAGCCCGTGTCGCGGAGACGACCACTCAATGTAGTGACGAACTCGGCAACCGGCTGCGAGCGATCGAGCGCGCAATGGACGGGGACCGGCGTGTCCACCGCGATGCCGAGCCGGCCGACCATTTGGGTAGTGCCCGCCGACACTTCGAGCAACCGTTGTCGGCGATCAACCGAATTCCACACCTCCGCCGCGTAAAGGCCAGGCGCCACATCGACGACCGCCGGCGTGATTCCTTCCTTGAAAGTCCTGAGGTTGCTGTCCCGCAGACGGAACACTGAGGGCCACCACTCATTGCCAAGAATGATCGTTCCCGACGAGCGACGCGGTTCAGATTTCAATGGTCAGTTCACCCCCGTCAACCTGGAAAAACCTGCTTCTTCCGGATCCTTCTGTGGCCTTGTAAATCCCATTGCGTAGATCGATGACCGCCACGCCGTCATCGACCGGCGCGTGCCGAACCGTTTGCGAGTCACCCTGAGTTACCAGAACATCATCGTTCCACCTCTTGGGTACGCGAAACTCCACTCTGTAACGTTGCACCGGGACGTACGCCAGGTCGATTTGCCCAGGACCGGAGAGTTGCAAGTCCGCTCGTTGCTTATAGTTCAGGGCCGCCGCACGATTGCGAACGCTCTCGTAAAGGTAGTCTTTTAGATGGTCACTCCGAATTGCGCCCGTCTCGGGATCGTGTGCCGCGCCGCCACGTAGGCCGGCCAATAACGCTTCGGTGAAGAATCCGCGTCCGTGGTCTTTCGGCCCGATCATCCGCTTCGGTGCGCCGGCCATCTTCGAGTAAGTAGTCGCATAGGCGAGTATCCGGCGGGTCTGCCCCCGGATTTCCGTTTTCCCGAAGGGGACAGCCCCGGCATCCGGGAGACCCAGTGCGGTCTCCCGGCAACAATCGGCAAGCAGCACGACCTCGTGGAACGGCGTACTTTTGGTCCCGTAAAGTTCGTCGTACTTGGCCAGATCGAGATTGTCCGCGTAGTCCGGCGGGTCTGCGTCGGCGTACAACAAGGCACCTCTTCCCCCTGACGGGGCAATCCCGTGTCCGGCGACATAGAGGTAGAGGCGTGTCTCGGGCCAGCTGCGATCATCGACCTTCCGGACCATCTTGTGAAACCGCCTCAGTGCATTGATCACTTCCTGCCGGACGGGCCGTGTTTCTCCGGAATCAACAAATGTCCGCTCTTCCGTGGGGCTTGCGGTGATCAACTCGACTTGCTCGGGCGGAACGCCGCCCCCGTCAGGGTCCTTCAACCAACCTGCGAACGCCTCTGCGTCATCCCGTGCCGCCGACAGTTGCCTGGCGATGTTGGGATAGCAGTTGATGCCGACGACGATCGCGAAATGGAGGTGGTTCATCTGTTCGGAAACAGTGTTCTGGCAAATTCAGCGAGCTGGCGCACGTCATCGGCAGGCGGCTCATCGGTGCCGATGCCCCGCTCCTCCACACCGCTCTGGCCGGGCAGAAGCCGCGCTCGCGCCTCGACGGCGGCCTTGAGCGCCCTGCCCTTGGCCTCCTGGTCAGCAGCGACGTTTATCGCCGACTCCGCTCTTGTGGTGGCCTGGTCTGCGCGTACCTCGGCGTTCTGCGCCGCCTGCCGGTGAACCTCACGGCCGAACAGCCATCCGACTGCGGTGAACACCAATGCTTCCGCTGCGCCGAAGAGGTAGACGAAGCGGGACCACGTTCCCTCACCCGCCGATTCAGCCTTCCCAACGAGGAAGAAGACCAGCGCGGCGAAACCGAGCAGAAGCAGCACCGCGGCCACGACGGCCACAACACCCCGAAAGCGTTCAGCGAAACTGCCCGGCGCCGCACCGGAAACACCGCCGGCGCCGGGCCCGCCATCTTGACCGGCCTGACCCGCCGGAATGGTTACCTCACTCATACCAGCTCCTCGTTGCCAGGACCCTCCTCAACACGGTCGGGTCTTCATGTACAGTCGCGGGCAGACCGATCATCGCTACATTCGCTGACAATTCGTGAAACCAGACCAGGGTCAGCCAGTGGTTGGTAATTACCTTGTTCTTGAGTGCTCCGGCCTCCCGAGCCGGCCAGCGCGTGCACGTAATACCTTGCGTGTTGCCGAGCAGAGCTCGACTGCAGCAATGCGTCCACGGCGGACGCCGAGGTGGCCGGTGCCCGTTTCCGAGCGTGGCCAGCTCCTGAGGGTGCGGAAACCGGGCCGAGATACCGGACGCCGGTACCGAGAACGTCAGCCGCTCCCGAAACAGACCAGCGGGATGAACGGCTCGCCCGTGGCCGCCTCCGCCAGCGCCTTGGCCGGTGGCGTGCCCCGAGAGTGGATCCGGTGGTAGCGGACCATGACGTCGACGACCGCGTCGTCGGGCACGCGGGCCACTCCGGCGATCACGGTCTTGGTCCCGCCGTAGAGCAGCGCCGCGGTGAACCCGAGCATCTCGTCGCCCGCTCGGACGATCGCGCGGCCAACGTCGCAGGCCGAGAGCACGACGTGCTCGGGCGGGGTGGTGAGCTGGTGGATGTCGTAGGCCATCAAGGGGCCGTCGGCCAGATCGAGCCGGGAGAACAGCATGTTGGCCTGTTCGTGGTGGCCGTGCGCGGCGAGGTGCGCGATACCGGCGCCGTCCAGCGCGTTCAGCGTGGCGGCCACGGACGCGGCCGGCCCGGTGAGCGCGGTGCTGCCCGGCAAGGTCCCGGCGATCGCGTGCACTTCCCCATCGGCGTGTGCAAGGTTCGGCCCGGCCACCAGCAGCGGTCCGCTCGGCGGCCGCGGTGGCCGTCGTCTGCCGCGCAGCCAGGTGGTGGCCGACGGTGCCACGGTGACCGGGCGTCCGCGCAGCCGCGGCAGCAGCCCCCAGGGCACGGCCGACAGCGGCCCGGTCGGCACGACGAGGTCCCGGTCGGCGAGGACCGCGGCCAGCGGAGCGACGACCTGGTCGGACAGCGTGGTGGCGTCGTACCGCAGCGACGCGGTGATGACCTCGGCGACGCGCACCGGGAGCTGCCTCCCGCACAACGTGTCCAGGTCGCTGCGCAACCGGGTGGCCGCCTCGGTGACCGTCGCGAACGACCCGAGCCGCGTGAGCCCGGACCGGCCGCCGGCGATCGTGAGCGCGACCAGGTCTTCCCGGTCGACGAGAAAGCTCACCAGGCAGCTCCCGGCCGCGTCGAGTTCTTCGGCGAATTCACGAAACGCCGGCTGCTCATCGTGTTCGCCGGTGCCGTCTGCCGCCCAGCCGTGCGCGCGGATCGTCCGTTCCAGCTCGGCACACCGGCGTTCCGTCGCCAGGTCCGGGTGGCCGGCCAGCTCGGCCGTGCGGGCCAGCGAAGCCCGTTTGCGCAGTTCGGCGACCGCGTCGAGGGTTTCCTCGTCGGACGGCGGATGCACCGGCCGCAGCCGGAACGCCTGCGCCCGCGATCGCTCGAGCCAGGCGAACGTCGTCGACGGACGGCCGGACCGCACCGCCGTGGACAGTCCCAGCCCGGCAAGGGCTTCGCCCAGTGCGGCACTGCCGGTCTGGAGGTCCACGCTCCCGAACCGGGCCCGGTGCCGGTGCAACGCCGAGAGCCCGGCCCTGGCCTGGGTGAAGACCCCGCCGGTGTCGTTCTGCCCGGCCGCGAGCTCCGCCAGCGTCAGGCAGCGCGAGAGCACGATGTCCAGTGACGGCCGGGAGATCGGCCGCATCGAGAGGTGACGACGGGCGTCGTCGAACCGGCCTGCCGCGACACAGGCACGTGCCGCGAGGAGCCCGGCGAGCCGCGCGTCGGTCCGCAGCCCGAGCTTGGCCAGTCTCTCGGCGAGCCCCGCCGCTCGATCCGCCACGCCGCGGCGGCCGGCCTCGAAGTCGGCGGCGAGCACGGTCAAGGCGGCGACCGCAGCCCAGGTTTCGTTGCCCCGGCGCCGGAAGCGTTGTTCAGCTCGCTTCGCCCAGGCTCTGGCGAGGGCGGGCCGTCGTTGCGCGATCGCCGTCTGGGCCCGAGTGAGCTCGGCCTCCGCGCGCTCGTGCGTGGTCCGTGACTTCGCCAGCAGCGCCAGCGCGGAATCGAGCTCCGTCGCCGCCTCGTCGGCGAGACCGGCGGCGAGCAGCGCCCGCGCCTTGTCGACGCCGAGCACCGGCAGGAGGCCGGGGGCGTGCTCGGCGAACCCGGGTCTGGCGGCGTCGAACGCGCGCAGCGCCGCCGGGATGTCCCCGATCAACGTCTCGCAGTGCCCCCGATTGAGGTGCGCCTTCGCCAGCAGCAGCGGCAGCCGCTCCGCCTCGGCGATGCGCTCGCAGTGGTCGAGATCGGCCAGCGCGGCCCGGATGCGGCCGGCGAGGTCGTGCAGCATGGCCCGGTTGAGCAGGCCGCGGGCGATCCGGAACGGCTCGCCGACTGCCTCGACCAGCGGCTCGGCCGCGTCCATGCACCGCAGGGCCTCGTCCAGGTGGCCGACGAGCATCAGCAGCAACCCGCGCTGCTGGAGCAGGATGCCGACGTCCGTGGGTTCGGCCAGTGCCTCCGCCTGGTCAAGCAGGGCGAACCCGGCGTCGCGGTGACCGAGCTGGACTTCGGCCGCAGCCAGGCTGATCAGCACCCGCGGCCGCAGCGAGTCGGTTTCGTCGATCGCGCGCAGCGCCGCGCGGAGCAACCGGGCGCCGTCCTGCGGACGGCCCCGCCGATGGCCGCGACCCCACGCTCGTGCAGGGCGCGGGCCTCTCCGCCTGATCCGGCCATCGGCAGCCGTCACACGACGATCGAAGGGGTCAGCGTGGTGCCGTTGTCCCGGACGACCAGTTGCACCGTGCCGCGTCCGACTTGGTCGAACGCGAACCTCCCCCGTTCGTCGGAGCTGGTGGCCACCGGACCGTCCGGGGTGCGCAGCTCGACCGGCAGCGCGGCGGGCGGGGTGAGCCAGCCGTCGACCCGGACCAGGCCGCCGGACGTGGGCGTCACGGTCAGCACGACCGTCCGGCTCGCGCCTTCGAACGTGATCGAGCGGGTGCGTTCATCGCCGCGGGCGACCGCCGGCTCCCGGTACCCGCACGCCTTCAGGACCTCGATGTCCGGATCGGCAGGCTCCAGCGCGAACAACACCCAGTCCGCCAGCAGCGGCGGCGGTGGGTCGGCTTCCTCTCACAGCTCGCGGATCCGCCGCAGGACCGCCTCGTCGGAAGCCCTCATGACAGCCACCGTTCGTCGTCCCGGCCGACGGTCTCCAGCAGCTGCCGCAGCTTGGCCAGGCACCGGCCGCGGGTCGGACGGTCGGCAGCAAAGGGCCGCCGCTTGCGAAACGACACTTTCGCAAGTGCTCCAGGTACGGCATCGGCACGGGTCATGGCTGGCCTCTCGGCGACTTTCAGTGCAGTGGGAGGTCGCCTCGACCACTCTGCGTGTTACGTCGCCGGGGAAGGAGTCGCCGGACTGTGATCAACCGGACATTGTATCGACTTGCACAGTCACGCCGCACGCTCGCCTCTCACGGCGTTACGTCCAAACCGTACTCACAGGTGGTACCCGACGGCCTGCGCTTGGCCACCAGGGCACCCTCGGCGTCGACCAAGGCGACGTCGTGGTGGTCCTCGGCCCAGTCGATCCCGCAGAACACCTTCACTCCTAAACTTTCCCCTCGGCTAGCTGTTTGTGCTGGTCAGAGACCCTGACGAGAACGCGCGGCGCCCTAATGACGAGGCTCTGCGGCCTGACCTCCGATTGAGCCGTTCGCGATCCCAGCGATCCGCGCGGGCACCGGTCTCGACGGAGAACTCGGGCGGTCCCCGGCCACTGAGGTGTCCTCCGCGCGAACGGGCTCGGACAACGAAACTGCCCGATCAGGTGACGGGTGGGACGCGGACACGCCGGTCGCGCCGCTCTATCAGGAGGGTTCGCAAGCCCAGGGACACCCGAGGCGTCCACCGAGCACGTCCGGCCCCACCCGCCCGAACGAGCAGCACGAAGGCCCCCGCGGATCAAGACCTATGCGACCGCCGGGAGGCATCCTTAGCAGCTCGTTCAGTAGTCATTAGGGACACCCCCTCGGTCATGCGCGGAAGGCCGGCCGCGCCGACACAAGTCCTCGAGGCAGGCACGCACGAAGCTCTGCAAGAGCGTCTCAACGTCTAGGTGCTTCGGACACCGCGCTTGGCTTCGCCGGGGACGCCGCGGTGTCCTCCGAATCGGCCTTCCAGTCGGTCAGCTACTGCGCGGCACTGTGGCCCACATGGTCGACTCGCCTTCCTCGACCTCGGCGCCCCGGCGGAGTGGATCGCCTTCGACAAGGTGGTCACCGTGCTCCCGGCTAGGAGGCCGTCGCCGACGTGCTCCGCCGCGAGGGCTAGTCCGTGGACACCGGGCTCCTCTCCGCCGAGGAGTTCGGCGGCCCCAGACCCGCTCCCGCGATCCTCGTGGCGAAGCGCTCCGGCACGGCCGCGCTCTCGACGCCGACCCCCCCTCCCCTCGTGAAGGGCGTTATACAGGCCGACCGCGACCCAGCCGTCCTGCCCTGGGTCTCGATGGCCGAGGCGCTCGGCTGGCCAGCCGGGCTCGTCGGCTTCCCGCGACTCGTCGACCCCGGCGGCCGGGCCAACACAATCAACGGCACCGAGTATCGCGCCCGCGACCTCCGCGGCACCGACCAGCCGAGCTTCACCGTCACCGAAAAGGCCCGGAGCTGGCTCCGCTGGCCCCAGGACGGCAAGGTCGACTCGGAGCTGGTCCGCGTCACCGTCGAGGAGGCCGCCGCCCTCCAGACCTTCCCCGCGGACTACACCTGGCAGGGCGACCGGACCAAGGCGTTCCAACAGATCGGCAACGCGATCCCTCCGATCCTGGCCCGCTCCGTCCTGTCCGCCGTCGCCTCGTGAGTACCGGAAGGCCCTGTCTCCGCCGAGAGGTGGGGACTTTCGCGTTCCCACGGCTACGAGCCCGGCCTCACCTCCTCCAGCATCTTCGGGTCCTTCAATTCGAGCGCGAGCACCCCGAACATAAAGGCCCCGACGAGCGCGAGCACCGCCATCGCGGGCGCCTCCCTCACGGGCGCGACCACCACGCACGCGCAAAACAGCCGCCTGACCCGACCATCATGGCCGGCAGATCACTGGGAGAGATCATCGCTGTCGTCCCGTCGGCGGCGCACAGCCTCAATCACCGCCGCCGACGGAAGGCCATGCAGTCTCACGTTCGCGCGCCGAATGCCGACCGCCAAGCATTGAACGAGTCGGCCGAATCGACGCCGACATCACGCTCCGATCTGCATCTCAATCTGGTTTGAATCGGTTCAGCGCCACGACCGGGCACCTATACAGGTGACGCACGTCACTTGCGGTGTGTAATCGATCAGCTATGGTGAGTTGACATGCCTGTACGAGGGTGGGGAGGCCCCGTGGGGAATGGCTTCAAGGTGGCGCTCGAAGAGTTGCAACGCGTCGGTGACAGCGCTCTTCCTGCGTTACGGGACATCATGGCAGCTCAACTCCCGGTGTTGAACGCACATGAAGGTCTCGCCGGGCCCGGCTCCTTCGGTGCCGTCAACGATTTTCAGGTGACCTACGCGCGTTTCACCGACGAAATCGCCGCCAGGCAGAAACACGGCGCCGAAGTCGTGGATGCCACCGCGGAAGCCGCCAAAGCCATCGTCGCGCTCTACCGCCGCGCCGACGGGCAGGAATAGCCGTGGGCGACTGGAAAACCGACGACGCGACGATCGACTCACCGAGCGCGATGATCACGATGAGCCCGAACCGCTCGGCGAAGTGCGCGGCAGAGTTAGGCCGCCACCCGTCCGGCCCGGCGAGGTAGACGTTCAGATAGTCGACGAGCAGCGCGACGACCCATAGCCCCCAGCTGCCAGGGCCTGCTCAGCGACGCGGCCACATCGAGCAGCGCGACGCTCGGCAGGAGCCCGACGAACATCTTGAGCAGCACACGCTGCAGCTCGGCCCGCTGGGCACCGCGTTCCTGCTCACCCCGGCTGCCCCGGATGCTGCTCATCGACGAACTCGACAAGTCCGAGGCCGACCTACCGAACGATCTACTGTCGCTGTTCGAGGACGGGGAGTTCCCGGTCGAAGAACTGGCTCGCGTGCGCACCCGCCACCCCGAGGTCAGGGTGCAAACCGCCGATCCCGAGCGCACCGCAGTGGTGCGGTTCGGACGCATCACGTGCCGAGCCTTCCCGATCATCGTCATGACTCCGAACGGCGACCCGATGCCGCTGTAACTTTCGATCAGTGGATGAACCGGCCGAACCCCCAGGCGATGACCTCGATCGCCGGCATGGAATCGGTGCTCGAACGGAGTTCACGGTGCACTGCCCGGACCAGCTCCGGACGGTGCAGCAGAGCGCGTACCGCCGGCCAGGTGCCACGCGCGGCCAAGGCCAGCCCGAGACCGACCAGCGCCGCCGGGACGTCGGGGGCCACGGCCAACAGGTCCCGGTAGCCGTCCGCCGCCAGCTGGTGGGTACCTCCCATCAACGCCAGATCCGCGCTCGTCACCCCGGGGACCAGCGGGCCGTTGACGGCGAACGAGTTCCGGTCCTGGCACAGCCGCGGCCGGATCAGGTCGGTCCGGGCGTCGAACCAGCCGCCGTCCGGGCCAGGAGTCGGCATGCTTGGTTCGGGCAACCGGCCGAGCTTGGGCGATGACTCCCCGCGGCGCCAGGCGTCGGCGAGGATCGAGACCGTCCGCGCATCCGGGCGGAGGTGGCGGAGGCGCAAGGTCGCGTAGTGGTCGAGCGCGGCTGTCGCAGCCCAAGCCGCCGGTCAGGTGGGTACCGGTTCCTTCTGCCACGGTGCCAGTTTGGCCGCGATTCCGTCGAGGAATCTGCGTCCGGTGGAAGTGAGGCTTTCGTCGTCGTACACCGCGCGCAACGTTCGCCAGACCGCGGTACGCCACAACGCGAACTCGAAGGCTGCCAGTTCATGGGCCGGCTCCGCAGCGGACAACGCCCGCCAGAACGCAGCGACCCCGAAGAACGCGTAGATCCCGTGTAGCACACCGTCGATGGGCCGCGGGGCTTCCCTCCACGGTGCGTACAACCGTTCCCGGCTGTCGTCGCGTGCAAGGTGGCGAGGTGCTGCACGCCGCCGAGCCGGATGTGGTGAAACTCGTGCACGAGTTTCGCCGCGAGTTGCTCGGGCTCCGCGCTGTAGGCCACGATCGCACTGCTGAAAGCATCTTCTGTCGACGCATTGGGCAGCCGAAAGGTCACCGCCGGAGCCGGCACCAGCGATTCGAGGCCGGCCGGTCATGGGGCCGTTGCTGCCCGGCGGAACCCCGGAAAGGCAGATGCGGCGCGCCGACCGGCCCGTCGGTTCCTCCGGGCGCCGGGGATGCTCGTGCTGACGGACGGCATCAGCGATGTACCTGACCCTGGTGGTCGAGCAGGCGCCGTCGATGGCACTTTGGAACCCGACCATCGCGGCGTTCGTCACGCTGTGCCAGCGGCGGCTCGGGATCTTCCGCTCGGTCCAGGTGCGGCTGCTGGAGACGGGGAAGACCGGCCGGGCCGAGGGGGGCATGGTCCTGGGGCCGGTGTTGCGCGGCGGGACGCCGGACAGCCCGGCGCGTGGTGCCGGCGAGCCGGTCGACTCCTCCGGCCGCCGGTCGATGCTCGTGTTGACCGATGGCATCAGCGACGCCTGGCGCCGGGACCTCGTGCAGCCCCTGCTGGCGCGATGGGGGCGCAAGGTCCCGGTCGCGGTGCTGCACTTGCTGCCCCGCCGGCTCTGGGCCCGCGGCGGCGTCGACGTGCGGAACGCCGAGATCACGACCAAGGGGCCGGTACGCCCCAACGCCTCGTACCTCGTCCGGTTGACCGACTTCCTGCTCGACGAAGCCACGCAGGAAGAACTGACCGCGGACTCGGTCGCGGTGCCGGTGCTCAAACTGGAGGAACGGTGGTTCCGCAGGTGGGCGGAGGTGGTCACCGGCCGGGCGGATGTTCCGCGGAAATGTTCGGTCATGGTGATTCGGAACCGGCCGGCGGGAGCGGTAACCGAATCGAGTGAAATCCCGGTTTTGCGGGATAATGAGGTCACCTCGAGCGATCGGGTGAGGGGTTTTCACAGTCAGGCTTCGCCGTCGGCGTTTCGGCTGGCCACGCTACTGGCCGCGGTTCCGGTGGATCTCGATGTCGCGTCGGCGGTGCAGGCGGAGATGCTGCCGGGGTCCGGCCCGGATCACCTTGTGGAGGTGTTCACGAGTGGTCAGCTGCGGCACGAGGGTGATCGGCAGCCTTGGGACCGGAACACCCGTGGGAATTCTCAGGCCAGACCAGAAGAGTGCTGCTCAGCGAGGCGCGGAGGTCGGACAACGCACACGCGGTCCGGGCGGCGTCGCGGCAGTACGGGGCAGAATCCCACGCTGGCCCGGCTGCAGGCAGCATTGGCCGAGCCGGACCCGACCCCGGACCCGGAACCCGCGACGGCATCAGCTGCCGAGATAGCGCTCGAACGCGATGTCATGAGTGCGTTGTCTGGTCCATACTTATCGCGAGCCGATCGTTTGGCCAGACTGAACGCCAATCCTTCGAGTTCACTCAGTTTGCGTGGTTCCCCTACTATGAACAACGATACTAGCGCTGCTAGCATCCCGGCGGTGACGATGTCGCAGGAACTCAAGCAGTCGGGTAACCCTGGCGAGCCCGCCGCTACGGACGTGGCGGACACGGAGACGACAGAACGCTCTCCCGAGACCGAAGCAAAACTCGCCGACAAGGCAAACGTCGTGGCCAGCGTAGGAGCGTCGACTTCGCGCCAGGTACGGCGTTCGGGTGAAGAGGTTCCCCCGGTCTGGGGTGTGATCCCCCCGCCCAATCCGAACTTCACCGGCCGCGGCGAGTTGCTCGCCCAGCTGAGTGGGCTCCTGGGCGCCGGCACCACGGCGGCGCTTCCGGCCACCCTGCATGGAATGGGCGGCATCGGCAAGACCCAGATGGCCACCGAATTCTGCGAAGGTGCCTGCGGCTGGAAATTCGGCCACCGACTTCCGAACAGCTCGGGCAAATGGTGGCGGCCCGGGTCGGGGAAACCGACGGCGTGGACATCCGCGGGCCCATCCACCGGTTCCTCGAGCACAGCGGACGGGTCGGCGGCCTGGCTTCGGACCAGTTGCTGAACGCCGTTCACCTCGCCGCCGAGCTCGCGACGTCCGGTGCGTACCAGAGCGACGACGAGTGGAGGGAACTCCGCGAGGCGATCTGGCACCCGTTGTCGTCCCTGGAGGCGGAATGACCGCCGACGAGACACCGCCACTGGACGGACGCCCTTCCTTGGGAAGGGGCGACCTGGCGGGAAGTGCGCGACGCCCTGTGGCTGACCAAAAAGCTCGGTCTGGAATGGCTGGCCGGAGAGCCGGGTGCGCCGGCCGAGTCGGAGCCGCCGGGTCCGCGAAACCGAAGCCACCCGCCCCGGAAAGCGATCTGCCGCCGGCCGCGAAAGCGGAAGAGACCCAGCCGCGCCGGGAACCTGACCCAGCCAAGACCGAGCAGCCGGCTCCGCTGGGCAGGCAGGTCTTCGAGCCGGGCGACCCTGGATTCCTCCACGCCACCGGCGTGATCGCCGATGACGGTCAGGCTACCGCTCCGCTGCTCACGTCGATTTCTCCCGCGCTGCCGGACGCCAGAGGGGTCGCCAGGGCGCTGCGGCCGCTCATGCGCGCGTCACCCTCGCCGTGGGCGACAGTCGTGGACGAGGAGGCCACCGCGATCCAAGCGGCCGACGACGGGATGTGGCTGCCGGTGTGGCAACCCGACCTGTGGCACAAGTTCGCGCTGTCGCTCGTGGTGGACACCGCTCCCTCGATGGAGCTCTGGCAGAACACGGTCACCGAGTTCCGGAAGCTGACCCGCAGGCAGGGAGCGTTCCGCGACATCCGGGTGCACCTGATGGACAGTTCGGAGCCGTCGGTGGGAGATCCCGTGCAGCGCGCGGAAGGGCCGGTCGGAGCGCGATACCGCGCCCGGGACCTCGCCGATCGCACCGGGCGCAGGCTCGTCCTGGTCCTGACCGACGCGATCGGCTCCACCTGGCACGACGGCGTGGCGCACGAGATGCTGGCCCGCTGGTACGAGCAGATGCCGGTGGCGGTCGCGCACGTGCTGCCGCAACGCCTTTGGACGTGGGACGGGCTTTCGCCGAGCCGGCTCCGCTTGTCCGCGACCGCGCCCGGGGTGCCGAACCGGCGGCTGCGGGTCCGGGCTCGCGGGCGGATCGACGGCGACGCGCCGGCCGCCGCCAAGGGCGCGGTGGCCGTGCCGGTCCTGAACCTGTCCCAGGCGTGGCTGGGCGACTGGGCAAAGCTGGTCTCGACGGCGACCACGATCGAAACGACGGCGGTCCTCGCGCACCGCGACCACCGCAAGAGGCCGGCCCGCCGGCCCGCCGCGCCGCCGGAGGAGCTCTCGCCGCGCTCCCGCGTGCTCCGCTTCCGCACTTACGCGTCCGCGCAGGCGTTCCAGCTAGCTGGCCTGCTCGCCGCGGCGCCGCTGAACCTGCCGCTGATCAGGCTGGTGCGACGCGTGCTGCTCCCGGGTTCGGGACTGCCGGCGCTGGCGGAGGTCCTCCTCAGAGATCTGCTCCAGCGCGTTTCCCCGAACAGCGGCTCCGCTGATCCGTCCGAGGTGACGTCCGAGTTCCGGGACGGAGTCCGCGCGGAACTCTTGTCGGTTGAAAGGCGCGATACAACGGTCCGGGTCGCCCGCGTTCTGGGGCAGTATGCGGGCTCGCGAATCGCCGCCCTGCGGAACTACCGGGGCACCATAGACGATCCGGACGCGACATCAGAGGTCGGAGCGTCTCCGGAGAACGCCCCTTACCTGCGTGTACAAGAGGCGGTCTTCCGCGCTTTGTCCGGAAGGTACGCCCGGCGGGCGAAGAAACTGCGGGCGGAGTTGGCGCCTCGGAACGGTGAGCTGGTGGGCGGCGCCCTTGCCGGATCCCCTAATGTGAGGCGTAACACCGCTTCTGTATCAATTCAGGACCGAGGCCGCGAGAGTTACGACGACCAACGCTCTCGATACCGCGTGTGCAACCATCCCCGGGAAGGAGCCAACGCCGTGACCGCTTCCGCATCAGCCACTTCTGGCTCGAGTTCGCAGATTTCGGTGCGGACGCGGCCTCAGATGTGGGGCACCGTCTCGCTGCGCAACCCCTACTTCGTCGGCCGCGACGAGCTACTGGACCAGCTCCGCAACCGCTTGGCCCCGGCGGCCGGCGCGACCGCGGTCCCGCCCGAAGCCCTCCACGCCATGGGCGGTGTCGGCAAGTCGCAGACGATGGTCGAGTACATCTTCCGGCACGCCAACGAGTGCGATGTGATCTGGTGGATACCCGCCGAACAGCCGCCCCAAATCTCGAGCAGCCTGGCCGAACTGGCCAAACGCCACAGCTCACAGGTGCCAGGCACGGCGGACGCGGCGGTCCCGGGTGTACTCGAAGCACTGGGACGAGGTGAGCCGAATTCACGCTGGTTGCTGGTGTTCGACTGCGCCGACCGGCCGGACTTGGTGAGCCCGTTCTTCCCGACCATTTCCGGTGACACTGGGCGCGTCGTCGTCACTTCTCGCAGCTCACGCCGGTCCGGCGTGGCGCACATGGTCGAGGTCGACCTCTCCACCAGGCAAGGAAGCAAAGAGCTGCTCCGCAAAGCCGGCGGGGCAATCACCGACGACGACGCGGACGTGCTGGCGGAAGCGCCGGGCGATCTACCCTTGACTGTGGAGCAGGCGGCGGCGTGGCGGGCGCAGACCGGGATGCCGGTGGCCGAGTACCTGCTGCTGCTGGACCAGAACCTCGCCGAGCTGACGACGGCGTTCGAATCCCCCGACTACCAGCGTTCGGTGACCGCGGCCTGGAACGTCCCGCTGGCGAAGCTCCGGGTCTCGCACCCGGCCGCCCTGCAGCTGCTCCAGGTCTGCGCTTTCTTCGGCCCCGAGCCGATTTCGCGCAACCTCTTCACGGCGGTGCGGAACGCGCCGGTGCCGGAAGCCCTCGGCGAGGCGCTCAGCCAGCCGATCAAGCTCAACCTCGCGATCCGGGAGATCAGCCGATACAGCCTCGCGAGACTGGATCACCGCAGCAACACCCTCCAGCTGCACCGGTTGGTGCAGACGGTGCCGAAGAACCAGCTGACTGACGCCGAGCGCGACGAGATGCGAAACGCGGTGCACGTGTTGCTGGTGCACGCGACCCCAACGCCCCGGAGAACTCGGCGAACTGGAAGACCTATTCCGAGCTGCTCCCGCACGCGACAGTGTCTCGGATGAAGCAAGTGCTATCCAGACCAGAGCACCCCGACAGCAATCACGACTAGCTCAATACAACCTCACAGACCCAAACCTTTTCAAACTTTCCAAAAATAGCAACAAATAGCAGACATAGGGAAGAGATCATGGGACTTTGGAGAATTTCGCGTCGGAACCCGGCTAACGCAGTTCCCGATTTTCGCTCCCTGCTACAAATTGACGTGATCGAGTCCGCACAAACCGCACCACATCTACTATCACAGATTCCCGAAAGACTTGACCGCCTCGTGCGCATTGGACTGGCCGACGTCGACCTAGACCGAGAGTCGGCCGTGGGACATCAATACACTGGAGATGGGCAGTCCTTTGCCTTCTCCAGCCGCCAACTCGGACAAGTCGTCGATCTAGCTTACATTCTGGCCGAGCTCGTTTTCGATCATAATAAATGGTACAAGCCGGAACTTCGCTTGCGCATAGCCGTTGAGGTTGGACCACTTCCAGCCAAACCAGGATTATACCCTAGTAACATTTCATGCAACCGACTATTAGAGTCTCCACAGTTCAAGAAATTAGCTCTCCGATGCGCCAAAGAGCGTCTTGGCAGCTCGATGAGTATCGCTCTAATCATTTCTAATACCACATACCGGACGATCTTCAGTGGAAATCACACGAAGTTGGCAAAGCGCAGAGACTTCGCACAACTAGCAGTCGCCTTTAAAGAATTCGAAGACACTTCATGGGTGAGCGTACCGGGCTTCGACGCTTACAGTCTTGGCAAACTGATCGCCGAAGGCGACGCCTACGACGCTCCGCCGTGACTTCTGCAACCTCCTACCACCATGCTTCCGCGAAAGCGGGATCCGTCGCTCCCGGGTGCTTCAGCGCTCTCCGCACCAAAGTATCCAGGAAGACAACTCGCGCGAGTGGCTCACAGTTGCGCTTTGATCACTCACCCTGGCAAAGCGTATATCGCGCAGATACCGTGGCGGCACATGACCTACTAAAAGTCGTCTCCCCCACGGCCTCGCGAGATCGGACGCCACACCCGGATCGGGCCGATCATCACCTCACCCATCAAGAGGTTGGCCGGGCGGTCAGCTCCAGTCGGCCCAGCGCGAGATCCCGGCACTCGGGCGGCCAAGCGACAGTGGGACCGCCAGGTTCGCCCAGTAAATAGAATCCCGATCCGTCTTTCTTGTGGCGAAATAGGCCCGGCAACTCATCGGAACACTTCAGTCGCGCTTATTGTAATTAATTATTTGATTGTCTCCATTGCTTACATGACCTATGTGGCGCGCATTAATCTTAAGATGATTATGACCACCACTCGGCGATCCGCTTGCCTCACCGACATGTTCCTGCGTGGAAGTGATTGGTCGCGCACGATACGACACACCGGCGAGGATAACCGTAGCAAAAAGGGCAAACACGCTGGCGTACTTGTCAGCACTGTCCAGGCCTTGGGTTAGAAAAAAGCCTGCAAGCGCGGCGCAAACGACCGTCGTTGACACCAGAACCACGAATTTCTTCACTGATTTTTGCATAGTCGTCACATCCTCAGAATCAGAACAGCCCGAAGCCGGGCGCTCGCACTTCTTCCGTCGCCACCGACTCCATCCGAATCCGGTGAAGCTCGCAGCATGGCAGCTTCTCCATGCGCCTCACCTCGTGTTCGAAATTCTGCGTGTACTTCGTGCTTCTACCAATCGGCAACGCAAGAATATCGTCAGCGTCGACTCGGCCGTCGCTGATGATCGCGTTAGAATCATGTGAAAGCTGGAATTCAAGGAAACTTTCGGAGGGCTGCTGGTTCTCAAACCTGTGCAGTGCTCGACTGAAGGCCGAAATGGCCGACGGATCCGTCACCGCTTCCGCGAAGCGGCGTACCAGCAGGTCGCTCGTCTTGAGCAGGTGATCGAGCGGCACGGTCGCCCGAGCGATGACCACCCGGGAGTTGGCTGAGACGTGGTTATGATCGCCGTATACCACCATTTCGCAGTCGCCCAGGTTGAGCTCGACATCCTCAGCAGCCGGCAACTCGGCGGCGGTCCTGAAGTTGCCCTCCGGTGCTGCGTCGAGAAGTCGCTGGAATCGGTGGATCGCGGCGCCGTCCCGCGGCTTCATCACCACGTCGAGGAACGCGTCACGAGCTGCTTGCGTCAGGTCTCGCCAGAACTCTTTGATGTCCACGTGCATGCGCTTGACGACATAGGTCGTCTCGCAACCGACCTTGGTATGGTCGCCGATAGCGACGACGTCGACCGAGTCGGAGTGAATCAACCGGATCGGCACGTCCGTCGAGCCGGTCAGGCGCCCAGGGCCATTGACGATGATCGTGATGGTGACACCCGCACGGCGGGATGACTTGGGATCGCCGATCTCGCCGATCGGTGGATTTTCGACCTGGGCGGCTTGTTTACGCTTCGGCACCGCGGACGCCACGAACGGTCCCGCCCCGTGTGAGGCAACCGGTGGTGGTGTTGTCCGACCGCCGGCGGCACGGGCTTCCGCTTGCAGGTGTGGTCTGGGCAGCGGCAGGCGGTCCGTCGACCAGCTCTGGCCGTCGGCCCGGTCGGGGTCGCGCTGGGCGGTTCCGGGCCGGAGATTGTCGAGGTGCGCAGTCGCACGGACGTTGGCACCGGTCCAGTTGATCTCGTTGGCCGCCCGCATCGGCTTGGCGGGAGACGGGCTCATCCGTACACGCCGGGCCGAGCGGCCGGACGGTCGGGCCGCTCGGCGCTTCGCAATCACAACGAGAATCCAGACCCCGAAGACGAAGATCACGACAGCCGCGAGCGGGATCGCGATCGTCTCCAACAGAGCCGGCACCCTGGAGACGAGGTAGACCACGCCGGCGACCACGGACTGCACGAGCTTGACGAGCAGGGCGCCGACAAAGAAGACGGCCATCAGCGCGAGGAGAAACCGCATCGCACTCTCCGATCCTTCGGCGATCCAACCAGGATCCTCGCCAACACTCCTGCCGTCGATAGCGAAGAGGACAAGGTTGTCACAAGCACCCGTTCAGCCCTGAAACCGTTACTCCGCAGCCCTACCGGGCAACCGGTGGGGTTCCATCCGCCGCATGGTTTCGGCGGCCGGTCCGCCGGTGATCTCGCCGTCCGGGCTCGACCACGGTCAAGCCGACCGGGATTGTCGAACTCCACCGCAGTCGATACAGCCTTCGCTAGGGCCGGCGATCTGTCGAGGGCCGACCTTGGTGCCGGCTGGCGTGTGCTGCCGACCAGGTCCTCGTCGAGCCACGTCGCCGACGGCCTCGAACCGGAGCCAAGCTGCCAATTCGCCCAGCGCGGCGTGGACGGTGAGCCCGTTGAGGTAGACCACAAACGGGTTGGCCGAGCTGGTTCCGTAGCCGTGCTGCCGATCGAGGGCCTGCTGGTCGGCGGACTTAGTGGTCGGTTTCGGAAGTTCTTCGGGGGTCGTGACGACCCGGGATCAGTAGGGGTTGTCCAGGTAGAGGCGGCAGGCGCAGTCGAGGGCTTCTTCGGGGCTGCCGCTGGGGAATCCGGTGGGCAGGATCTGGTTTTCGTAGCGGTCGCTGCTGGCCAGGTAGAGCCCGAAGCCCCAGTGCCGGGCTGAGCCGCCGTAGCGGAGCCGGATCAGGGGTTGCACTGTCCCGTCGGGCAGGTGTGCCTCGACGTAGACGAACGCGCCCCGGTAGCGGAACTGCAGCTCACCGGCCTGGGGCCAGTGGGTTGCGGCGTGGGCGCGCAACCGTTGCCCGACAGAGATCTTGGTGGACTCCGGTGGGGTGGCCATGACCGACATCGTGCCCCACCGCCATCCTGGGTGCCGCCCTGACTCCTCGATCATGAAACGAGTCCTGTTGCGATGCCCGTGGTCCAGGCCTGCCCAGTGACAGTGACCGGCGCGATCCGGCGGGTGCTGACCCGGCGTTCCCGGGGGCAGAAGACGCCGTATCGGGACAAGGTCCGGGCGCAGATCGTGTTGCTGGCCGCCCGTCGGTGGTCCAACACGGCGATCGCGGCGGCGGTGGGGATCAGTGTGGACACGGTCCGGACCTGGCGTGGCCGGTTCGCGGAACTGGGGTTGGCGGGGCTGGTGGATCTTCCCCGGTCGGGTCGGCCGTCGCGGTTCACCGCGGTGCAGGTCGCGCAGGTCAAGGCGCTGGCCTGCCAGTTTCCGGCTCGTGCGGGGGTGGCGTTGTCGCGGTGGTCGTGCCCGGAACTGGCCCGGGAGGCGGTGACCCAAGGCATCGCGGAGGCGATGTCGGCGGCGACGGTGTGGCGGTGGCTGGCGCGGGAGGCGATCAAGCCGTGGCAGTACCGGTCCTGGCTGTTTCCGCGTGATCCGGACTTCGCGGCGAAGGCCGGGCGGGTGCTGGACCTCTACGAACGCCGCTGGAACGGCCGGAGGCTGGGGCCGGATGAGTTCGTGATCTCCAGTGATGAGAAGACCTCGATCCAGGCCCGCTGCCGCTGCCATCCCACCCTGGCGCCCGGGCGGGCGCGGATGATGCGGGTCAACCACGAGTACGCGCGGGGTGGTGCGGTGGCGTATCTGGCCGCCTACGACGTGCATCAGGCGCGGGTGTTCGGCTCCTGCGCGGCCTCGACGGGGATCGTGCCGTTCATGGCGTTGGTCGAGCAGGTCATGACCGTCGAGCCGTATGCCTCGGCGAAGCGGGTGTTCTGGGTGGTGGACAACGGGTCCTCCCACCGCGGCCAGGCCGCGATCGATCGTCTGGCCGCACGGTTCCCCAACGCGGTCATGGTGCACACCCCCATCCACGCCTCGTGGTTGAATCAGGTGGAGATCTTCTTTTCGGTGGTGCAACGCAAGGTCGTGTCTCCCAACGACTTCACCGATCTGGACGAGGTCAAGCAACGACTCGCCGAGTTCGAGAAACGCTACAACGCGACCGCCAAACCCTTCCGATGGAAGTTCACCCGCCGGGACCTGCGCGACCTGCTGACCAGGATCAGCGACCACGAACGCCAAGACGTCCCTGTCGAACTCCCACACGCGGCATGACCACCCACGAAGAACTTCCGAAACCGACCACTTAGCCCAGCCCGACCTCCGCCGGATCCAACTCGTCAGGCAAGACAGGCAAGGACCGTCCGGCAGGACGAACACGACACGGCCACCGAGAGCCGCGGGCGCGGCGGTGCGGTCGGCCCCGGCGGTGATGTCGAGGTAGGGCATCCGCGAGTCGACCGCGACCTGGTTGGGCCGGTGCCGGGGACCGTCGTGGTCGACGCACCCGGTGATCAGGTCGACGTCATGCAGTTCCGGATGCGGTTCGGCAACGGTGATCCCCGGCCGCTGCGCGACGTTGATGAGCGGGTCGATCGCGCGCATCCGGCGACGGACGACGAGCCGCTTCGGGCTGATACCGACCTGTCAGCGCCGTCGCCGCCAACTGCTCAACCAAGGCGACCGCTGATAACGGATGTCCACCACCGCTGCACACACTCGGCCAGCGGCGTTACACAATTCACTCATTGAAACTAGGGAAACCGGGCTGTAGCCGCCGATCTTCAAACAAACTAACTAGGGGTAGTCGAGCTAGAGTTTTTTTATACTCATCCCCACCGTTTGGTCTAATCAACGAGGGCGGCTGACTCGATGTAGATGCACTCAGAGCAACACCCATGCTGGCTGTCCCGAGTGTCACAAGCAACCAGCACGCTTGCCAGATCGACAACCCGCCAGGCACACCCGCCATCACCTGGGCGCCAGCTGAGGAGGCCATCAACGTAGCGCACACGAACGTTCGCGACGGCCGAATCCTCACAAAGATGAGTATCGCACGTCAGCGTGCCCGACATAGCTCCAGGACCGCCCTGCCGGTGCCTGCCAGCCTCAAAGGTGAAGACCCGGCTCGGCAAGTCAGGAGGTAGCGGCGCACACCTCGCGAAGTTCCACCGCCGGGAAGACTGCTTTTGCCTCACGCTGCTGAGCCGACCGGGTGAAGCCAGCTGGTCAAACCAGGATCCCGTGACTCCCGCCGACGTCCTGACAACGGCGTGCAGTACGGCCAGCTCGGCGCCACCAACATGCACGCGCATTTCGGGGCGGCCCGCCCATCTGGCGATCCCCCGGCGACGGCAACCGGAAGCAACGACGCCAAGCCCGCCCCTCCGGAGCAGAACAGCAGCCCGCGACCTGCGTAAGTACACGTTTCGACTGGTCGAGCTATGTGTCGCACTTCCCTGACACGGAAGAGGTCACTGGTTCAATCCCAGTATCGCGCACCACATGTTTTCGCAGGTCAGAAGCCCTGTCCCTCCCCGGAGGGGCGGGGCTTTCAGCTGTCAGTCGGCGACGATCCGGCGACGGCCCCCGGACCCGGCCCGATCACCCGCTGGGACCGCAGGTGCGGGAACCACGACACCAGCTTCGCCCGCTCGCCCGGGTACAAGGCTACGTCGCCGGGATCCTGGCGACGCTTTCCTTGCTGTCCTTGGTGTTCTACTACGCGAACGCCTTCCTGCCCATCGGCCGAATCACGTCGATGGCGTGGACAGTGATCGTCGCGATCGTTCTGCTGCGGCGTCTCCGGTCGAGAAGGTCCTTGGCGGGGTCCCCGTAGCTGTCGGTCTTGGTGCGACGGTGATGCCTTACCCGACGGCCAGCAAGGGCACCGGCTCGCGGCGCATCGGTTTCGATCGGGTGAACCGGATCGGAGATCACCGAGACCTCGCCCCAACGGCCTTGAGCCCACCCCCGACCACGGCCGTGGCGACGAAGACCAACCCGATCACCAGGAGCGTGACGTTCACGGTCACCTCGATCTCCCCTCACAACCCGGCGCACGCGGTTACGGCAAGAATTCTTCTGTCCTGCGCCGGCTGGACGGCTTCGGCGGGGTTTGGCACCGGTCGTTCCGGGGTACTACTGCTCTCGTAACGCAACCAGTTTCGAGGTGAGAGCGGTGAAGGAAGCCCGGTCGCGGTGTCCGATCAACCTGTCGCTGGAGATCTTCGGCGACCGGTGGACGCTGCTCGTCCTGCGTGACGTCGTTTTCGGCGGGGCGCGGCACTTCCGGGAGCTGCTCGGCGGTGCGGAACGGATCTCGTCGAACGTGCTGGCCGACCGGCTGGCCGCGCTCGTCGAACACGGGCTGCTCACCCGGGCCGGGGACGCGTCGCACAAGCAGAAGGTCACCTACAGCCTGACCGAACACGCGATCGACCTCGTCCCGGTGCTCGTGCAGCTCAGCGCCTGGGGAGTGCGGCACCTGCCCGTCGCCGACGCCTACGCGGCCCGCGCGGAAGTGCTCACCGCCGGCGGTCCCCCGCTGTGGGAAGCCTTCATGGACGAACTGCGCGAGACTCACCTCGGCACCCGCCGCGGACAGGTCTTCGGCGACCGCATGATGGCTGGACGCGGCCGATCGCGGCCAGGCGCCGTCGCCGAGGAAGTGATCCGCAAGTCGAACGACGCCTTCGTCGACCTCATCCACGACCTGTCGGACAACGAAGAGTTCCGCCGCTCAGGACTCGGCCCCGCGCCGCGACACCTGGCGCTGATCATCTCGGGCGGTCTCAACGAGCTGACGGCCGACCTGGTCGAGAGCGGTGGCGACCTCCGGCGCGGCGCCGAGATCGCCACCGCCACCACAACCGCTTTGCTGGCAACGGACTTCGCCAGCCGCGGCAACCCACGG